>CAZNSK010000052.1:0-36315 GCA_964575505.1 uncultured Phaeodactylibacter sp. | reverse complement strand
GGTAGATTTAGTACTACGAACCTAGTTTTCGATTACAGCCAATCACAGCAATATAGCGTTTATCGTAGCTACATTACTTCCAACACTCACAAGCCAAATGGGACACTTAGTCATGGAATTTACGTGATTATGCCAAGTGGATTCAGCCTTTCAGAAAACACAATAAGCCTAGCGAGCGATCAAAACATCCCTTTATATTTGTCTGGAATTGAGTTACATGAAAATAATCAATTAGAAGCACAAATTACTCCGCCAGTTGTACAAAACCTCCAGTCATTGAATAGAACTGATCTTCTCATAAACTTTTTACCAGATGCTTTCTACGAATGGGCGATGCCAAGAAGAATGATCGAGCAGAATAACCTAAAGTTGGATCCTGTTGATTTGGGTCTTCAGGTCGCAGCCGATAATTTTGCCAACTCATATCTAGAAACAAATGATACACCAAATGAAGAGGATTGCCCAGACTGAATAACAGCTTATATCTGGTTGTTTTAACGAAAACTACGTCAACATGAAAACAATAAATATCAAAACCCCTTGGGGTTTGGTCTATAAGATGCAACTAGCGTCGCCCGAAAAAGGGAAGGCCATCATGGAGCAGTTAAACCCAGCGCCGCTCGAAGCTTATAAAAAATACTTTCGTCATTACACTCCCTATTTATTGGAGGATGGGAAGGTAGCCCTACCTTGTGAAAGCGATGTCACCTTCTATAGCTCTATGGAAGGCTTTCTGGCTAATCTACAAACGTCAGGTGCTTTTATACAGAAACACGTTCCAAAGAGTTACCCGATCAAATTTATACGGCATACTCTCAAAGGTGACAAAGTTATCTTCTATCGGGTATCCCCCGAGGAATTCAAGTCATTACAAATAGCGGCATCTGCCGAGCAAGTCAATAATCAAAAGGTGTGGATAACACCAGATGGAGAAGTCCTAACTGAGGATAATTTCCTTTTTTTAGACCAACCATCATTCGTAGCACTATCTCAACATGTGGCTTTTTGCAATGCTATCGCCCTGAAGAGCAAAGGAATCGTACTTCCTTTTTACGCGCCTGAATTTGTAGGTCGGAATCCTTACGGGAAAGAAGTCTTAGCGCATATTTCTGAGCTTATCGAAAAGCTGCCTGCATTGCTGGAGATGCCTGAAAAGCTTTTAAGCTTCAAAGAACATAGCCTTAAAAAAGTAGAGACGTATCTGTATCGCCTACTTATTACTGCTGACTTTGCAGAGCGTGTATTCTTACCTCTGCTCTTTTACATTGGAGAAGTTGCCAATAAAACCCAAAATGGCGAGTGGAAAGCCTGCTATGACCAAACACTAAATCAGTGGTATCCTGATATACTTACTAGAGAAGGGTATAAATGCCTATACTATCCGTTGCACCATATATTAGATAATAGCGAAGACACTTATTATCCGCTCCGCATCGTCCTCAATAGCAAGGGGAGGGAATCGTTTTCATTGGGGTAAATCTAGGGGCAAACGCATTAAATTAGGCTTCAAGTCAGGTGGCGACTTATGTCGCCACCTGACTAAGTGACCTTAGTATAACAGAATAGTGAATCTATTAGGGTGTAGCATGAAAACAGCTCAAAGCACAGTATTATGGATCATTGCCCTGCTAATCGTAGTTGAGGCAGGTTGCCAATCTCCCTGTTCAGCGTAGGTTCTACCTACGTCGCAGTATCATCAAAACTCGTTCGGCGTAGGCTGTGCCTACGTCGTACCGTAATCAAAAACGCTGTTTTGTGTATATTTCGGAAAACCAATAACAGCAGATCATGCCAACGGGATACCAAATCGACAACCAAAGCGGGCTGTATTTCCTGACGTTGCAAGTAGTAGACTGGGTAGACGTCTTCACGAGACAGGTGTACCTTTATGACGTAGGCACAGCCTACGCCGAACAGGATGCATTACTGATGAATACGGTTACTCTCTACAGCTCCTCTGGGGTTGATACCTTTTCCGGCTTCGATGTGCCCATAGCGTACCCCCTGCTCCATGATTTGCTCAGCCGGATGCCGGAGGTGTTGAATTGTGAATAGTAGACAGGTTTTTCAGAGATTATTTCACCACCCATTCATCCCAAAAATCCAATCCCTCACCCATTTTCTTTCATCCCCCGCAGAATTGGGCTTATCTTCCCCGCCACAACCTATTGAATCGTGCGCAAACCCATCCTTGATATCCAAAACATCGTAAAAACCTACGAAAACCACGTAGCGGTCAACGATGTCAGCTTTGAAGTGCCTGCCGGCAGCATCTTTGGGCTCCTGGGGCCGAATGGAGCGGGAAAAACATCCCTCATCCGTATCATTACCACCATTACCCGGGCCGATGAGGGCGTGGTGTACCTGGATGGCGAAAAGCTCAACAGCCGCCACCCGGAGCAAATCGGCTACATGCCGGAAGAGCGGGGGCTTTACCGCAAAATGAAAGTGGGCGACCACCTCACCTACCTGGCCCGCCTCAAAGGCTTATCGGCTACCGATGCCAAGGCTAAGATCAGCAGCTGGATGGAAAAATTTGGCATTGAGGACTGGTGGGATAAAAAGGTGGAAGAGCTCTCCAAGGGTATGCAGCAGAAGATTCAGTTTATTGCGACTGTTGTGCACGAACCTAAGCTGCTGATCCTGGATGAGCCTTTTTCGGGTCTCGACCCCGTGAATACCAACCTGATCAAAGCCGAAATCCACAGCCTGCGCGATAAAGGCATGAGCATCATTTTTTCCACCCACCGCATGGAGCAGGTGGAGGAAATCTGCGAGCACATTGTACTCATTAACAAAGGTGAGAATGTGCTGGAAGGCCGGGTAAGCACAGTGAAGGACCGATTCAAGCAAAACTTGTTTGAGCTAGAGTACGAGGGGGAACTGCCCGCCTATCTGCTGGAAGGCGCAACCATTATGCAGCAGAGCGAGGGGCGCATTCAGGTACAGGTGCAGGAAGAAGCACAATCGAACGAACTGCTGCGCAAGATGCTCAAAGCAGGCCTCTTTGTAAAGGGGTTCCGGGAAATCCTCCCCACGCTCAACGAAATATTCATTCGCCAAGTCAATTAAAACCGATTATGGACAAACTTTGGCTCATCATAAAGCGGGAATACCTCACCCGGGTGACCCGCCGCTCTTTTATCCTGGCTACTTTGCTCACGCCCCTGGCCTTCGCGGTCTTCTTCGTGGTGGTGGGCCTGATCTTTCAGTACGAAAGCGATGATACCAAACGCATCGCCATCATTGATGAGGGCAATATTTTTGATCAAAGCATTAAGGACGAAGACAACCTTTACTTCAAATTCGTGGAGGAAGACCTGGAAACCCTGCGGCAGACCTTCGATGGGCGGGATTTCGACGGCATCCTCGTAGTGCCCGCCGTGGATGACCTTCTCGCGCAGAAGCATACCATCTACTACTACGCCGACAAACAACCGACCCTCGATATAGAAGCGCTTATCCGTGATCGGGTGCGCGACCGGATGAAGGACTTCAAAATTGAAGCCCTCGATTTGGACCCGGAGCAGCTCGAAGCCATTAATACCAAAATCGAACTGGAGCCCGAACCCATTGATGAAGACAGCGAAGACGCCAGTAAACTGACAGGGGCAATTGCGGCAGCCATCGGCGGTATTATGGGCATTGTCATGTACATCGTGGTATTCATCTACGGCATGATGGTCATGCGCTCCGTCATGGAGGAAAAGACCAACCGCATTGTGGAGGTGATGATTTCCAGCGTGCGGCCCTTCCAGCTGATGCTGGGCAAAATTGTGGGCGTCGGCGCCGTCGGCTTGACCCAAGTCGCCATATGGGCTATTCTCATCCCCATCATCGTACTGCTGAGCACCCTCGTTTTTGGCATCGATTCCAGTACCCAGATGGAAATGGCACAGCAACAACCGGGCGGGGGCGCTCTTGACCCCGAGGATACGGAAGCAATGGTCGCCCTGGCGATCGAGGAGTTTCAAAGCCTGAATTGGTGGCTCATCCTGCCCATGTTCGTTTTCTTCTTTCTGGGCGGGTACTTTTTGTATTCTTCCCTGTTTGCGGCCGTAGGCTCAGCGATGGGCGACGACCTTGGCGAAGGGCAGTCCTTGACCATCCCAATTACTATTCCGGTGATTCTGGCGTTTTACATTATGATTGTGGCTATACAGGCGCCCAATTCCAGTTTGGCGGTATGGTCGTCTATTTTCCCGCTGTTTTCACCGATTGTAATGCCGGCGCGGCTGGCCTTTTCCCCTCCACTGTGGGAGGTTGCCCTTTCTGTGGCCATATTGGCGGCCACGGCTGTATTTTTCGTCTGGCTGTCGGGCCGGATTTACCGGGTAGGCATTTTGTTGTATGGCAAAAAAGTCACCTTTAAAGAACTGGGCAAGTGGCTCTTTTACAACGATTGATATGAACGGGTTTTACACTTGGCCAGCGAACTTTTCAGTGGGCGGCTGCTTTGCTGCTCTTTGCCGGAGGAAGCCTACTTATTGTCAAAGTGACCACCTTCGGCACGGAATATTGACCCTATGCGCCGGGCCGACCATGCCGCCCGCAGCGCCAGCAAATAAGGATTACTCTGAAGCGCCGGAAAATACTTCCATATTAAGTCGGCGGCGTTCCGAAAGGTCATCCCGGCCGTTGAGCTTCCAGTAAGGCGACAGGATCGTTTCCGTGCGGCGGGCCAGGGTGGTGCGGGGCTTCTGATCAAATGCAGAGGGGTAAGTATCTTTCCAGCCCTCTATGATATACGGCGCTTCGCCCTGGTAAACAAATGTGACTTCCCGTTCCAAATCGGGGAAGGCAAGGGTGTAGGCCATCAGGTTATCCCCCTGGAAGTCGCTGCCTTCGTAGCTGGTATGCGTTGCCTCGGCCGGGTAAGCCCGGAAGGGCAGGTGGCGCAGCCGGATCACGGTAGTGGCAGGCACAACTTCTATCTCGCCCGTAGGCAAGCCCTCCGGGTTGATCCGGATGCGGTTCATGATCTCATCTTCCAGAATGGCGTAATCAATCCTTTGCTCCTGGTCGGCCTCGTTCTCAAAGTAAGAGTGCAGCTGCATGCGGTACTGCTTAGCCTCGTAGTTGAGCTGCATGTAAGCATGGCCGCACCAATCCTGGGCCGAAGTTGACACCTTAAGCGTGTGCGGGAAGTCTTTAGTGTCGGTAGGCGTGAAAACGGACGTCATGATGCTGTAATCGTATAGGCCAGTAGGGAACTTCCGCAGGAGATTCGTCTTCAGCACACCGGTACTGTTAGGATTGGTGTAATTGTCGTTTTTCACTTGCTTATCGGTCAGGAAATCCTCCGTCACAAAGATAGCCACGGCTTCTCCCGGATGGACATCCTGATAGCGGTTTTGCATAAGCTCATAACGGCTGATCTCTGCCTCGCCCTGATACCAGTAATCGCCCAGCCCGGGGCTTTCCTCATTGTAGGTAAAAGCCACGGCTTGTGCAGCCTGGCCGGAAGCACCTCGGGGCGTATCGGGGCCAGAGGAAGAAGCGTTGCAACTGGCCAAAAGCGCAGTTAGCAGAAAAAACAGAAAAAACCTGGTCATTGGTGTTTAAGCTTTGGTTAGACATTCATTCATTGTCTGAACAACAATCACCCGCAAGAGGTTCTCGCTCTATTGGTTTAGCCGGGCGAAAAGGCCTAAAGTTCCCGGCGGATACCCACCGCTAAGAAGAGGTTATCCAAGCCGAGGTTGGGATACTTAAACCCGGCGTTCGAAATATGCCGAAAACGCGCCCGCAGATTGATGCCCCAGTTTTTGCCAGCCGGCAGATAGGAAGCCCCGAGCTCAAAATTGTCTGAAAAGATGAAGCCTGGCGCCTGGCTCTCCGTATTCAGCGTAATGTAATGCGGCCCCGCCCCTACTGCTGCGCCAAGCAGCCACTGATCCGATAGCGCGGCCTGGTACCGGAACCCAATATTGAGCCCCGCTTCGTAGGCCGCTCCCGGCTCGACGGGGGTATCAGCGTAGACGATTTGCCCTTCGGCGTAGACCGACACCGGGCCAATAAGCCACAGGGAGGTCTCCGGCATGAGCATCACGGGCCGGTAGTCATACCCTTCCCGCAGCTCTTCCTGTATTACGCTAATGCCCAGGTTAACCGCAGTATAATGCCTCCGGTTGGCGGGCTGGCTGAACAGCAAGGCGGGCAGGGCACAAAGGAGGCAGCAATAGCAAAGGCGTTTCATATCATCTTGTGTATTGACCCCGCAAAGGTAAGCCCCCCGCCGCAGTAACGGTTAAAAAAGGCGGCTCATTTGTCGATAGACCTGCAAAGTCCCGAAACAGCCGAAAACTTAAGGCCCTGCCAGCCCAGGGGCCAATCCGCAGTCTGTCTGTAGGGCGCTAAAAACAGCTGTGAAAATTGTTCTATATTAGCACTTTGTACAATTAATGGAAGCCCTTTCACATGCTGAAGAGACTACTGCTGCTGCTAGCCCTGACAACGCCATTATTATTCCACAGCTGTTCCAAAGAAGACCAGCAGGAAGACATCATGCCGGCCAATGCGTTGCCCGTTATCGACGCCCCCTCCTCGGTGACCGCAATTGCAGATTCCCTGTTTGTGCTTTCGCTGGACATTTCTGACCCTGACGGCACCACGCCGGAGGTCACATTCCAAGGCCTGCCCACCTGGATGAGCTACGACCCCACTGAGCAGGTGCTGAGCGGTACACCTGCCCGATCGGACCAGGGCAACGCCACGATCGAGATCATTGCAGCTGATGACTTTGGCCAACGCAAACACACGCTCAAAGTAGCAGTACTGGTCTACTACAGCCTGGAAGAAAAACTCAATACAGAGGTGTCTACCAAATTCCAGTTCACCACTACCGGAATGCTGGGCGTCTCAGTAGCTGTAATGACACCGGAAGACCTCCTCATCACAACGACCCGGGGCAATGCGACGCCCTGGTCAGAAACCGCCCTCGACCCCAATCACCGCTACCGGGTGGCCAGCGTGACCAAATCCTTTACTGCTGCCCTGATCCTGAAACTTGCGGAAGAAGGGTACTTCGAGCTCGATGATAAGCTTTTTGACTATCTGGAAATCCCCAACCTGGACAATGGCGTGGCTATTACCATAAAGCACCTGCTGACCCATACCTCCGGGCTCCCGGACCACCTCAACGACGGTGGCTTTTACACCGGCAACTGGCAAAGCCGGGTCTGGGAACACGAAGACATTTATGACTATGCTGTGGAACAGGGCTCCCATTTCTGGCCCGGCAGCGGTTACCGCTACTCCAACACGGGATTCTACATACTGGGCGCCCTGGCAGAAGCGGTAACCGGAGAAACCCTCAGCGACCTCTACAAAAGCTACCTTTTCGGGCCACTGGGGCTGGAACAAACCCTGTTTGATGACTTCAGCACCTTTACCGAAAAAATCGACAGCCTGGCGGAGAACAGCCGTTCTTACGAGTACCACCTCACCTCGGTGGGCGCAGCGGGGGCGATTGTCTCTACGCCCTCCGACCTGGTCAAGTATGGCAATGCCGTGTACGGCGGAGACTTCCTCAGCGAAGCTTCCCGAGCAATGATGGTCACGGATTATGGGTTTGCAGTTGGCGGGCAGAACTACGGGCTGGGCACCCGCCTGTGGGATGATTTTGGCATCGTACACCTCGGCCATACCGGCTCTTTGATGGACTACCGCAGCATCATTATGTATGTGCCGGAAGCGGATGTCAGCATCGCGCTTTCCACCAACGACCCCCACCCCAACTGGTACGATCTGGTAAACGGAGTGCTGGTCGTCGTCACCAACCACTACCGCTAAGCTGCTATGCCTTGCGCTCCAATACCTTGAAGGTGTAGGCGTGCGGGTTTTTGTCGTCGGCGGGGTGGGCTTCGCTGGACAGGAGGGCCCAGTCGTTCTCATCGATCTGCGGAAAGAAGGCCTCCCCCCCTTCCACCTCCGTATCTACTTCTGTGAGGTAAAGCCGGTCAATCCGGCCAAGCGATTGTTCGTATAGTGTGCCGCCACCGATGATGAAGGCTTCGGTTTCGCCATTGTCACGCGCCAGCTGTATGGCCTCCTGCAAAGAGCCGGCTACCAGGCAATTGGATACAATAAAGAAAGGGTTGCGGGTGATAACGATATTGGTGCGCTTAGGCAATGACCGGCCGATGGATTCGAACGTTTTCCGGCCCATTATGATGTGGTGGTTCAGGGTGCGGCGCTTGAAGTATTTCAAGTCGGCAGGCAAGTGCCAGGGAATGTCATTGTCTTTTCCAATAACACCATTTCGGTCGGTTGCTACTATAGCGGAAAGAGTCATGGAGGTTTCGGGTTCTGTTTCTATGATTTACTGCCGGGCCGGAAAACAAGCCGCTAAATCTAGCTTAGGGGGCTTCCGGCATCAGATTAGCGTCGAGCATGCGCTGTTCCAGCCACTTGCGCTGATTGCTGATGGAGTCTGTCAGGTGCTTTTCGATCATCAGGCTGGCAATGGGCGCTGCGTAAGTGCCGCCGAAGCCCGAGTTTTCTACGTAAACAACAATTGCGATTTCCGGGTCCTTCTTGGGAGCGAAAGCAAAAAATACCGAATGGTCCTCCCCCCTGGAGTTCTCCGCCGTACCGGTTTTTCCGCATACCGGGATACCAGGGATAAAAGCCAGCCGGGCGGTGCCTGCCGTCGTCACTTTTTCCATGCCATTGGCTACCAGTTCGAAGTAGGCACTATCGATGCCCACGTAGTTGCGCGTCCGGTAGCGGCTGGGGATTTCGTAATCGAGTTCATTGTACCCTTCCCGGTAAGCTTTCAGCAAATGCGGGGTGATGTAGTAGCCCCGGTTAGCGATGGTGGCCGCTACATTGACCATCTGCAGGTTGGTCATTTCGATTTCGCCCTGGCCGATGCCCAAGGATCGGATCCAGACGGAGTTCCACCGCTGCCCTTCCTGCTGGGCGTTGAACACATCGGTGTAGAATTTGGAAGAAGGATAGAACCCACTTTGCTCCCGCGGCAGGTCAATGCCCAGCGGTTTGCCCAAGCCAAATTTATCCAGGTAGCTGTTAAAAAGGTCAAGCCCTTTTTCCGGGTTGCGGAATCCGCCCGGGCCGTCCACGATCTCGCGGAAAGCCGTAACGAAGTAAGCGTTGCAGGAATGCTGAATGGCCATCTCCACGTTGCGGCAGGTCGGGTGGCCGTGGCAGCCCGTCAACCGCATGCCATTGAAATAGTAAGCTCCGGAGCAAGGCACCGTACGCCCGGCATCAAGGTAGCCGGTCTGTAAGCCAATTAAGGCAACAATGGTTTTAAACAAGGAACCCGGTGGGTACTTGCCCATAATGGAACGGTCGAAAAGCGGTTGGTTTTCATCCATCGAAAGGCGGCCGTAGGGGTTGCCGCTGCCCCGCCCGATGGACAACAGGTTGGGGTCGTAATTGGGGGCACTGACCATAGCCAGCACCTCCCCGCTTGAAGGCTTAAGCGCAACTATCGCACCGATCTTGTGCTGCATGAGTTGTTCGCCGTACTCCTGCAATTCCAGGTCAATGGTCGTCACTAAATCCCGGCCCGAGACGGCGTCCTCATCCATATCACCGCCTTTGTAAGGCTCTACCTCCCGGCCGAGGTTGTCTTTAAGGATAAGGCTGGTACCCTTCTGGCCGCGCAGGGTGTCTTCGTAGGAAAGCTCCAGGCCGCTCTTGCCGATGTAGTCCCGCGGGGCGTATTTCCCCCCGGATTGCTCAATGTCGTTTTGGTCCGCTTCCCGGATATAGCCCAGCACATGGGCAGCATTGCTGTGCGGGTAGCCGCGGGCGTGGCGCAGGCGGGCCGAAAAACCCGGAAACTCGTAAAGCCGCTCTTCCAGTGCCGCAAATTTTTCGGCGGAAATATTGGTGAGAAACGGGAAGGGTACGGAACGGGAATACCGGGGGTCATTCCAGTTTTTATCCAGGGCTTTCTCAAACGTAGCTTTGTCGATACCGATCAGGCCGCAGAAAGTAGAGGTGTCCATATCCTCCTCCAACTGATTGTAAGTGACCATCAGGTCGTACATCGGCACATTGTAAATGAGCACCTCCCCGTTGCGGTCATAAATAATCCCCCTGGCAGGGTAGACCACCTGCTCGTCAATCGCAGCTGCATCCGGATTGTCTTTATAGGTCGAGTTCATCACCTGAAGCTGAAAGGCACGGTAAATCAGTACCAGGCACGCCAGAGCGAACAGGATGCGAATGGTATACTGCCTTTTACTGTAGGTATCTGCCACGGTATTAACGGGTTATATCAATGGTATTAACGCTCAGGGTCAAAAATATATATAAATACGAAGACCGATAACATAGAAAAAATGAAAGTATAAACTGTTTTAAGGAGAATACTCAAAAAATAAACTGGCGAAAAGGCATCCACGCTAAAGTAGATGAGCAAATGGAGCCCCATCATGGCACTGGCGTACCGGAGAAACCACCCCATACCGATGCTGCTCGGGGTGGGGAAATAATTTTGCTTATACCCTTCTCTGGGCTCGAAAAGCTTGAGCATCAGTGGCCGGGCAAAGCCAGTAGCGGTCATGGCAAAAGCATGCACCCCCAGGGAATCGTAAAACAAGTCCACGAAAAAGCCCATCAGGAAGGAAAGCAGCAATACCGCCGTGCGGGGGGTCTGCAAAGGCAGCATAATGATGGACACCGGATAAATAATAATATTGATAAACAGCCAGCCTTCCCAGCCTTCCGAGATCCGCTTCAAGAACAGCCCCTGCACGCCGAGGAGCACAATAAACCGGATGATATTTGAAACTACTGCACTGCTACTCATTGGCGCTTTCGTCTAGTTGCTGGTGCTCTTCCCACATCTCATTGATGATGATGTAGGCGTACCGGAGGTTGCTGAGGTCGTTTCGCAGCTTAACGCGAATGTCGTAGAAATTTTCTCCCGAGGGGGTAACATAGGATTCCACCGTACCGATAATCAGGGCGGGGGGGAAAAGCTGGGAGTAACCGCTCGTCATCACGGTATCCCCCACCTGTACCTCGGCGTGCTTGGGGATGGCCTCCAACTGCATGAACTGCGGGTCCTTGCCATTCCAAGTCAGGGTGCCGAAGTAGTGGTTCCGGGCGATTTCTGCCTTGATACGGGTTTCGCGGTGCAGCAGCGACATCACCTTGCAAAAGTGGGGCGAAACAGCCCGCACCACACCTACGATGCCATCTGTGGAGATGACGCCCATATTGGGCCTGACTCCGTGATTGCTGCCTTTATCCAGCCGGATGGAGTTGGCCGAGGAGGTGGTAGAGTTGCTGATGACATTCGCGCCGATATAGGTATACAGCTGCTCCAGAGCGTCCTTCTGAACCGTATCTTGCTGAATGGCATTTGAATATTTGGCATTGTCCAACTGCTCCATCAGTTGAATGTTCTCGGCCTGAAGCTTGATCACCTCTTCCTTGAGGTACCAATAATCGCCTAGCCAGTCGGCAGTGTAGTCGAAAGTAGCCGTAGCGATGCTCCAGGAATGTTCCCATATCGCTTTTTGCCGATGGTTGAATTGCACCACCAATACCAGTGAGAGGGCTTCTAAGAATAGAAACAGCAATAGGTTGCCGTAGGCTGCAAAAAGCTGCAATAGGCCTCTCATGGCCAGCTGATTTTATAGATGCATTAAATGAATTACGCTGAAGCTACACACTCTTCCGGTCAATAAGGAAAGAGAAGCGGTCGGTGTTTTTCAGGGCGATGCCGGTACCGTGAACGACGGCGCGCAAGGGGTCGTCCGCAATATGGACCTTGAGCTTCGTCTTTTGGCTCACCCGCTTGTCCAGCCCCCGGATCAAAGCCCCACCGCCAGTCAGGTAAATACCCGTACGGTAAATATCGGAAGCCAGCTCCGGAGGCGTTGTTTCCAGCGCCTTTAGGATAGCGTCCTCGATCTTGGAAATGGACTTATCGAGCGAATGGGCAATCTCACTGTAGGAAATCATGATCTGCTTCGGGATACCCGTCATCAGATCCCGCCCATTGACGGGGTAGTCTTCCGGCGGATGCTCCAGCTCATGCAGGGCAGAGCCTACGTTGATCTTGATTTGCTCAGCGGTGCGTTCTCCAATCAGGATATTGTGTTGCCGCTTCATATAGCTCATGATATCGCTGGTGAATTCATCGCCGGCAATGCGGATCGATTGGTCACAGACAATACCGGACAAGGCAATAACGGCAATTTCCGTGGTGCCCCCTCCGATATCGATAATCATGTTGCCAACCGGCTCTTCCACATCCAGCCCGATCCCCAGTGCAGCGGCCATCGGCTCGTGAATCAAATAGGTTTCCTTGGAATCCACGTGGTCTGCGGAGTCAAATACAGCGCGCTTTTCTACCTCTGTAATGCCAGAAGGGATGCAGATGACCATTTTCATGTGGGTAAAAAAGCGGCGGCGGCGGCCGATCATGCTAATCATCCCCTCGATCATATTTTCAGCCGCCTGGAAGTCAGCAATCACTCCATCCTTCAGCGGGCGTATAGTTTTGATATCCTCGTGGGTTTTCTCATGCATCTGCATGGCTTTGTTCCCAACGGCGATCGTTTCACCAGTGCGGCGGTTCATCGCAACAATAGAGGGCTCATCCACGACGATTTTACCGTCCTGAATGATGAGCGTATTGGCAGTGCCAAGGTCGATGGCAAGTTCTTGGGTAAAAAAGCTGAAAAGTTTCATTAAAACCTTTATCCTGATTAATATTATATCCTATTGCGGCCTACTAGTGGATTGAGCCCCAAATGCTTGACCATTTGAAGTGCAGCAATGGCAAAGGCTACAGGGGCAAAAAACTAGCAGGCAATTCGGTCTGGCCGCACTGGGGCAGTGGCTGCAAAACTTTCCCTCGAAGGAGAGCAGGTGGCCTTGCCGTTGTGCTTTACCTCACCCGCTGCCGGGCCGGCGAATCTTCAGGGCACTGAAATTACCAATTTTTTCCAGTTTAAATGGCATGGTTGCCGGAAATATTGGATTTTTCATTAATCTGAAGCCATCCCAGGCATACCTGGGCATTAAAGCGCAAAGCAACGCATTTTTTGGTGGAATAGGAAGAAAAATCGCGCAAATTAAACGGCATTAGGCCCAACGACCACCTCCCACATTTCATCTTTGTTGAGGTATTTTTGAGCCAGCGCCTGCAACGCGCCTGCATCAATGTGCTGTACCGTCTCAACCAGGCGGGAAAAAGTATCCGGCGGCAGGCCATCGAGGGCCTGTGTGCGCACCACTTCGGCTATGTTGAAGGGGCCATCGAGCATTGTCAGAAAATTGCCCATCAGGTAATTGCGTACCATCTTCAGCTCCTCTTCGCCCACGCGCTCCTGCTGCAACTGCTCCATCTCCCGGTAAATCTCTTGCAGCGTCGCCTCCACGTAGCGCTCGCTGACCTCCGTGCCGATCAGGAAAGAGCCGCCGTACCGCATATTCTCGAGCATACTGTAAATATTGTAGGTGTAGCCCTTTTCCTCCCGGATATTCGTCATCAGGCGGGAACCGAAGTACCCACCAAGGAGGGTGTTCAGGATGTACAATCCAAAGTAGTCCTCGTGGTGGCGGCTGAATGCCTCCCGCCCCAGCCGGACTGCCGATTGCAGGGTCCCTGGCCGGTCGAAACTGATGCGCCGGGGGCGCCGCCGGGGGGTGCTTACCTCTGCCGAAGCGCGCTGCCCATCGCCCAGGGCCTCGCTCAGGGCCTCGTTGATTTGAGCAAGCATCTTTTCCGTTACCCGGCCAGAGACGAAAACCAGGCAGTTGTTGCGGTTGTAGAGGCGGCGGTAGTGCTCCAGCAGGTCGGCCCGGGCCAGGGCAGCGTACCCTTCCATAGAGCTGTTGTAGCCGTAGGGGTGGTGCTCCCCAAAAATCATTGCCGTAATCTCCCGATAGGCCACGGTGTCGTTTCTGGCGAGGTCGACTTCGAGGCGGCGTTGGTTGCGGCTGATGAAAGCCCGCAGATCATCCTCCGGGAAGGCAGGCTCGGCCAGCATATCTTTGAGAATGGGGAGCACCCGCCCGAAGTGCTTGTTCAGGCTGTAGAGGGTCAGGTTAGCTGTGTCCAGGTTGAATGGCATACCCAGGCTAGCCCCGTAGAAATCGAGGTTTTCAGCAATTTGAGCGGAGGTGTAATTACGGCTGCCTTCCCGGAGCTGACTGCATACAGCCCGGGCCACAAGGGGTTTGCGCTCGTAGGGGCGGCCGGCAAAAAAGGCGATTTCCAGCTTACTGACCTCCTGCGTGCCTAGATTGGTAATGTATACGGGCACGCCGTTATCCAGGTGCACAATCTCCGGCTGCGGCAGCTCGATCGACTGTACGTCGTGTATCTTTGGGGGAACCGTTCGGTTGGGCATATATTCAGCGGTAGGTTTATTCTTAATTTCAACTTATTAACAGCCTGTTGGTTAATCTATAGTACGAAAATGGGCAAAAAAATCTATTTTTGTATGCTGAAGCCTATACAATGCCGCTATCCTCCTGGCAGATTCGGCACAATTCTTAAACTTTCAAACCCTAGCGGATATCACCTATGAAGTTCAGCGTTTCCTCCTCAGAATTGCTCAAGCGCCTGCAAATCGCGGGCGGTGCGATTGGATCCAATCCGGTACTGCCCATCCTCGAAGACTTCCTGTTTACGATCAACAACAACAAATTGCAGATTGCTGCTACCGACCTGGAAACCTCCATCACCACCGAAATAGAGGTGATGGCCGATGCGGACGGCCAAATCGCGGTGCCTGCCAAAATCCTGCTGGAAACGCTTAAAGCTTTGCCGCAACAGCCCATTACCTTCACAGTTAACGACGAAAACTTTGGCATCGAAATCACTTCCGCCTACGGCAAGTACAAACTGGCTGGCGAAGATGGGCAAGACTTCCCAAGTATGCCGCTGCCAGATTCCGTTGACAAAATTACAATTCCTGGTGGCGCGCTTAACCATGGCGTGACTAAAACGATATTCGCGGCAAGCAACGATGAGCTGCGCCCCGCGATGACTGGTGTGTACTTCCAGGTCGATTTCAACAAGCTAATCTTAGTAGCTACGGATGCCCACAAGCTCGTAAAATATACCTTCAACGAGGTGGGCAGCGAGGTTTCCACCTCCTTTATCGTGCCCAAAAAAGCCCTCAACCTGCTCAAGGGCAGCCTCCCGGAAAATGAAGATATCAATATCGCTTTCAACAACGCGAATGCCTTCTTTTCCTTTGGGGATACCGAGTTGGTGTGCCGGCTCATCGATGCCCGCTACCCAGACTACAACGCCGTCATACCGGTCGACAACCCGAATACCCTGACCCTGTCGCGTACCGACTTTCAGAATTCACTCAAGCGGATCGCTATTTATGCCAATAAGACCACCAATCAGGTGATCCTCAATATCAATGATGGCAGCCTGACAATCTCTGCTCAGGACCTCGACTTCTCTAACGAAGCTACAGAACAGCTTACGTGCAGCTACGAGGGGGAGCCGCTGACGATTGGCTTCAATGCCAAATTCCTGGTAGAGATGCTTGGCGTACTCGAAGCAGATGAGGTCAAAATCGAACTTTCCACTCCCACCCGGGCGGGCATCATGCTGCCTGCTGAGGAGATGGAAGGAGAAGAGATCCTGATGCTCGTCATGCCCGTTATGCTAAGCAATTGAGCCGGCGAGCTGCCTGAGCTAACCCAAACAACAAGATGAGGCTACACAAAACCATTTGGCTGATCACCCTCCCTATGGTACTGCTTTGGAATTGCGGGCCGGATGCACCCCCGCCTCCTGAAGACCCGGAAGAAGTCCTGAAAACGTATCAGGGGCATGTAGATAAAAATCAGTGGGAAGCCGCCAAACAACTAAGCACGGACAAGGGCCGGCAATGGCTGGAGGAACTCTCAGCAATTATCGCTTCTGAGCAGCCTGACAGCACCCTCTTCCACACCGAATTCCTCTCCGTCAATTGCTCGGGGGAAGGCGACACCCTGCTGTGCCAATGCGTACTTCAGGATCAGTATGAGCGCTATACCTCCGACTACCACCTCATCCGGACTCAAGGGCAGTGGCTGGTGGATGCCCCGCAAGAAGAGATTGAAGTAGATCGTGACATTATGGAGAATGTACCCGATAGCCTGATTCAAGATATGCTGATAGAATAGTGTCGTTATGAGCAACTCAAAAGTGGGGCTTTTCTTTGGGTCGTTCAACCCTGTGCACGTAGGGCATATGATTATTGCCAACTACATGGCTACGCAAACCGATTTGGATGAGGTATGGATGGTCGTTTCCCCTCACAACCCCCTCAAACCCAAAAAAACCCTGGCGCGGGACCACGACCGCCTGCACCTCGTCCGCTTAGCTATTGGGGACAACCCCCGCCTGAAAGCTTCGGATATCGAGTTCGGGCTGCCGCAGCCCTCCTATACAATAGACACCCTGTCTTACCTGTCCGAAAAATACCCCAAGCGCCAGTTTGCGCTCATCATGGGCGGTGATAACCTGGCAACCTTGCATAGGTGGAAGCATTACGAATTGCTGCTGAGGGATTACGAAATCTATGTCTACCAACGCCCCCGGCACGACCTCAGCGAACTGCAAGACCATACAGCGGTCAGGATTATGGAAGCCCCGCTGATGCAAATATCGGCCAGCTATATCCGAAAATGCCTGAAGAACGGGCAATCGGTGCAGTATCTCGTGCCGGATGCGGTCTACGCTTACCTGGAAGACACCCCTATTTACCGCTAAGGGCTGGCCCATTTGCAGGGCCCTATAGAAACGTTAAACTTTCAAAATTTATTGAAAGTTTTAAAAAAGGCGCTTACCTTGTAGATACATCAAACCCCTAAGCCTTATGAAAGAGCGTTTGTTGCTTGTAGATGCCTCGGTGCAGTCGCTGATGCTGATATTCATCGGCATAGGTTTAGCGGGAGGATTAGCAAGTCCAGGTTTTATTGTCTTTGCGCTTCTTACCACCCTCCCCCTTGGTGCCTGGCAATTAATAAGTGCGCTGCTAAAAAGCATGCTGCTGGATAGCAGGGCGCATGCTGCCTATATGATGAGCGCGATTATTTATCTGTTCTTGCTGGTTAGCCTGCTGAAGCTGTCGGGCATTGTCAGCCTGGGCAGCGTGCTGTCTTGCTACAAGGAAGCCTGGCCAGTGTTGGGCCTGCCGGCAATAGCGGGTGCAATATGGTATACCCGGTTTTCGTGGTCAGATTACAGAAAGGCCGCAGTTGAGCAACGCAGTGAGTTTGTTTGAACTTAAGTCAAAACATTATGATTAGCCGATATCGAATGAAACTGGATTTAGTAGGGCAGTCAGTACTGCTCGCCCTTGCAGCCGTTGTGGTGCTTGGCCAATGGTGGGCGCTCGCCCTGGCCGCAGTCGCCACCCTAGCGGCCTGGCAGACCGGGAGTGCCTTGCACCTTGCCCTGGGTTATGCTTACAAAGGGCGAAAACCTTTCCTGTGGATACTGGGGGCGCTGCTTCTTTTATTACCGGTCAAATATTGGCTGACAGGGCCCTGGAGCCTGCTTTTTCTTGGCGTGGCTGCTCTCGCTTACTTCTTCGCTACCCTCCGCGACACCATCGTCGTACTGCGCCGCCCCCGGTCTTTTTGGGATTTATTCTAAATATTTGTGTTAGATTTTTTGAAATTAAAACAAATTTAGCTATATTTGGGGTATCACTAATTTTGAAAACGCGCTCTAAATTACTTGACTTTACTGGAGCTTAACTGTGCCTTTCACCTTTAGGTGGATGTCATTTCGGGCATGTGTACCTCTGCGTGCCAGCCACCATCTTGGCGTAAGGGGCTACAAAGCACGCTCAAGGCGCAACGGTCCGGCCGTATCCCTTTCGGGAAATGACGGGCTTGGGTTTCGGGATTTCCAAACCCGGCACCAAACTGGTGCAGCTTCTGAGCAGGCTGAGCTGTCTGCCAAATGGCTGGCATGCTGCCGCCTCTGCCTTTGGGATAGTTAGGCTACCCAGGTCCAAAATAAGTATTGGGGCACTGAGGTGCCGAATCCAAATAGCAAGTAGTTGCGCAGGCAGGCAGCCCTTGCCGGTACGAATAGCCGGCGGACCTGCTTCTGGCCAAGAGCCATTGCGCTGCCGCTGGCACATCCTGTTTGATTTCTCTGTAAACCACCAATAATACCCACACCAATGAAGGAAGAACTCTTACACTATGCCTGGCGCATGCGCCGGTTCAGCTCAAACGGCCTGGCCACCACCGATGGGCAGCCGGTAGCAATCATTCACCCAGGGCAACACAACACCAATGCTGGCCCGGATTTTCTAAATGCCCGCCTGCGAATTGGCGATACACTTTGGGCAGGCAACGTAGAAATGCACCTTCGGAGCTCCGATTGGCTAGACCACGGCCACCAGGAGGATAGTGCCTACGATAATGTAATCCTCCACGTTGTTTACGAAGATGATACGCCCATCCGGCGGGGCAACGGCACAGCTATCCCCTGCCTCGAAATGAAACAGCGGATTTCCCGGCGGCTGGCTGCCCACTATCAGCGATTGGCACAAAGTGAAAAATGGGTGCCCTGTGCGGCTTCCATTGGAAAAGTCAATGAGCTGACCCGTAATTTATGGCTGGACCGCCTGGCGGCGGAGCGGCTGGAGGGCCGTGCTCACAAAATGCAGGATCAATTGCTGCGGAATAAGGAAGATTGGGAAACGACTTTCTATCAGTTTCTTGCCAGAAGCCTCGGCGGCAAAGTGAACGGCGTGCCTATGCAAATGCTGGCAGAGCAAACGCCCTTGCTGCTGATTCAAAAGTACCGGCATAGCCTGTTCCAGGTCGAAGCGCTGTTGTTTGGCCAATCTGGCTTGCTTTCCGGTACTTTTTCGGACGACTATGCCTGCCGGCTACAACAGGAGTACCATTTTTTAAGCAAAAAACATGCCCTGGCCCCGCTTACGCCCCAAGCCTGGAAATACTTGCGCTTGCGCCCTGCCAACTTTCCCACGATTCGTATCGCCCAACTGGCCACCCTGCTCTACCAGCAAACCAGCCTGTTCAGTAAAGCGATGGCTGCCCTGGGGCCGAAGGAGCTAAGCCACCTCTTTTCGGTTAAACTGTCCAACTACTGGGCAGACCATTACACCTTTGATAAGCCCTCCCACCGACAACCTAAAACCTTGGGGGACTCAACGGTACACACCATCATCATCAATACCGTAGCCCCTATGCTTTTTCTCTATGGGCAACGCAAAGGGGATGAACGCCTGCGCGATAAAGGGCTGGACCTCCTGGAGGCGCTCCGGCCGGAACGCAACCGCATCATCCGCGAATGGAAGAAGCTGGGCATAGAAGCATCCTCCGCTTATCATTCTCAAGCGCTGTTGCAACTCAAGAGTGGCTACTGCGACCAGCGGCGCTGCCTGGAATGCGCCATCGGCAATGCTATTTTGAAACCCGGCTCAAAGGTGGAAGAGCCCTGGCTGGCAGCAGCTGTAGGGGAAGACTGGGACAAAGACTGGTCGGTGCTACTGGAGCCTCCTGTTCAAGCCTTTTCCCAAACTTTGCAGCCCTCGGTACAATTGGTGCAAATGTCTATTTGATCCCGGCCCCCTAACAATTGAGTGCGGAAAGCCTGATAGGCAGGGCCCTTCCAAAGCTCGTGGAATCCCTGTTGCTTAAGGTCACCCAACTGGTGCTGGGCGTCTTTGTCAAAACAGCAAGGGACCACCAGCCCATCCCAGGTAATCACACAAGCGTGCCAGAGTTTCCAGCAGTGGTTGAGCAGCTTGTTTTTCACCCGGTAGGTGCCGTCCGGTTGCCGGGCATAGCGGGCGTAGCGCTCATTAAGGGGGATAAGAGGATTGCCATTCTTGTAATCGTACACCTGGGCCGTTTTCAGGCGGACTTCGTCAATACCGATGTCTTTTGCCAGGCGGTAAATCTCTGGAATTTGGTGCTCATTGGGCCGCACGACCAAGAATTGGAAAATTACGTGGGGCGTACTGGACTGCAGCTCTTTTTTGGCGGCTACGATATTCCGGGCGCCTTGCAGCACTGCTTGTAAATTCCCTGCCCGGCGGTAATTTTCGTAGACCTCCTGCGTGGTGCCGTCCACCGAAATGATCAACCGGTCCAGGCCCGATTCGACGGTCCGGCGGGCATTAGCTTTATTGAGGAAGTGCCCATTGGTGGAAGTGATGGTGTAAATGTTTTGCCGGGAAGCATAGGCAACCATATCCAGAAAAGCCGGATTGATGTAAGGTTCTCCCTGAAAGTAAAAAATCAGATAAATCAAGTCCTGCTTTAGCTCCGCCATGATGCGGCGGAAGAAATCAGCTTTGAGGTTGCCCGTAGGCCGGCTAAACGCCCTGAGGCCACTCGGGCACTCCGGGCAGCGCAGGTTACAGGCCGTTGTCGGCTCTACCGAAATGGTAATGGGAAGCCCCCACTGAACTGGCCGGCGCAGCAGCCGGGTAAGGTAGTAAGACGACAACACCTTAACTGCATTCCAAAGCCGGCGCAAGGTCAGCTTGCGCAGAAAGTTACGGACGTCTGCTGTGTACAATTTAGTCATAACGCTGCTTCTATCCTGCCCAACCTTCCCGGTCGAGGCTGCGGAAGTGAATCGCCTCCGCCAAATGCTCAATTTCGATGTTTTCGCTTTCGTGCAAATCAGCAGCAGTGCGGGCCACCTTCAGGATGCGGTCGTAAGCCCGGGCAGAAAGCTGTAATTTTTCCATTGCCTTTTTGACCAACACACGCCCCGCCTGGCCCACTTCGCAGTACTCCCGCACCAGGCGCCCCGACATTTGGGCGTTGGCGTTGATGCCAGGATGATCGCGGTAACGCTCCGCTTGTATCTCCCGGGCGCGAATAACCCGGTTGACAATTTCAGCGCTCGACTCCGCCGGCATGCTCTTGCTAGCCAATTCATCGTAGGAAACAGGAGTGACCTCTACATGCAAATCAATGCGGTCGAGCAAGGGGCCCGATATTTTATTCAGGTAGCGGTTGATTTGGGCCGCCCCGCAAACGCATTCCTTATCCGGGTGGTTGTAATAGCCACAGGGGCAGGGGTTCATGGAGGCTACCAGCATAAAATTAGCAGGGTAGTCTACCGTAGTCCGCGCCCGCGAGATGGTGACGCGGCGCTCCTCCATAGGCTGCCGCAAAACCTCCAGGACAGTGCGTTTAAACTCCGGCAGTTCATCCAAAAACAGGACGCCGTGGTGCGCCAGCGAGATTTCGCCGGGCATTGGGTTGCTCCCCCCGCCTACCAACGCCACATCGCTAATGGTGTGGTGGGGCGAACGAAAGGGCCGATTAGCAACCAGCGCAGAGTCCGGCGGCAGGATACCCGCTACGGAATGGATTTTAGTGGTCTCCAGGGCTTCGTGCAAATTGAGGGGCGGCAGGATAGTCGGCATGCGGCGGGCCAACATTGTCTTACCTGCACCCGGAGGGCCAATCAGGATGACGTTGTGCCCGCCCGCGGCCGCAATTTCCAGCGCCCGCTTGATGTTCTGCTGGCCTTTGACATCAGAGAAGTCCACCTCAAACACATTTTGCTGTTCGAAGAACTCCTCACGGGTCAGCACCATCTTAGGGTCTATCTTCAGGTCGCCGTTTACAAAACCGACGGCTTCCCGCAGGCTGCTGACCCCGTAGACATCCAAATCATTGACAATGGCCGCCTCCCGCGCATTTTCTTTGGGCAGAATGAACCCTTTGTACCCTTCCCTGCGTGCCTGAATAGCAATGGGCAACGCCCCCCGTATGGGCCGGAGGCTGCCGTCCAGGGACAGCTCCCCCATCATAATGTACTGATCAAACAAGCTGCCATCAATTTGCTCGGAAGCCGCCAAGACCCCCATAGCAATAGGCAAATCGTAAGCCGACCCCTCCTTTCGGATGTCCGCCGGGGCAAGATTGACCACCGTCTTGATACGCCTCATTTTGAAGCCGATATTCTGAATTGCGGCTTCGATACGAGAAAAGCCTTCCCGGACTGCATTGTCGGGAAGGCCAACCAAGTGATAAAAATTCTTTTCGGTAGCGACTCTGCCGCCTACATTTACTTCTACGGTGATCGTTTGCGCGTCGACACCTTGCACGGCGCCAGCGTAAGTCTTGATTAACATTGGGCGTGGTTTGTATTAAGTGTTATACAGAGAGTGAACCGCAGCAATACGCCCAGACGGCTGGCTGCATTGCTACGGCTGCCTTAACGCCCTAAGTTAGGAAATTTTCCCTTTACTCCCGGATATTATTCTCAATTTGAGGGATGCGTGCCGGGTCCATAAGCAAAAAGCGGGCTTTTTCCCTGGCCGGGCGAGCCTCTGGGCCCTGCCGGCGCTTCCGGCTTTTACCACCATCGGGCCGGTGCTCCTTGAGGATTGCTTTTTGGTCGGCTTTCCACTGCTCCCGCTCGGTTTCAATCTCGGCAAACAGGGCGGTAATCTCAGCATCATACTTCTCAACAAGGGCTTGTACCGCTTCCCGGTTGGGATGATCTGCTTTGGCGCCGCCTTCAAGGTGGCGGGGCCTCTGGCCACGATAGGCTTTTTTCTGCTGGCGGATTTCAGCCCGCAGCTCCGCAATTTTAGCTTTATCCGCATCGCTGATTTTATCTTCCAGCTTAATGCGCTGTTGCAGCAATACCGGCTCAACTTCCTTTTCATGATACGCTTTCATATCCTCGCGGAGGCGCTTGCGGGCTTCCCGCATTTCCTCCCGTTTGGCTTCGCGGTGTGCCTCCAGTACTTGCGTTTGTTCTGGTGTCAGCACTGCTCCCAGATCATCGAGCAAGGCCTCATGCAGGGCTTTGATTTCAGCGCGGCGCGCTCCACGGTCTGCCTTGGCTTGCTGGCGCTGCCCCTTAAACTCCGCACGGTAAGCGGCCTTCAGCTCGGCAATCGCCTGCTCTTGTTCCGGTGTCAGCTTCAGTTCTTCCGACAATTCTTCTATCGCCTGGAAGGGGCCGGCTTTGGGGCTAGCTTGCCGTTGCCCGCGCTGAGCACTCACAGCGCTTGAAAACAGCAGCAGCAATGCGAGTATAGCCGTTAAATTCAACAATACCTTTTTCATAGCAAATGGATTTTGATCGTTTGATAATATAAATGCGGTACGGTTTAATGCCGCCTCCGCTTTTTCCCGGGCCGCCCCTCCCTAAACCGGCGGGAGAAACGGTCCAATTGTTCTTGTTGCCGGTCGTTCAGCATCGGCTTGATCGCTTCGTGCATTTGCTCAACTGTTGCGCGGCGTTCGGCATTGAACGATTGATGCAAACTGTCGATAATCGCCCCGTAGCGGTGCACAATAGGCTGCAACTGTTCCCGCTGCTCCGGCGTAGCCTGAATGCGCTCGTACAGGAACGCGCCAAACCCACGCGCTTTACGCATCTCGGCCACCTCATGCACCCGGTGCAGGACGATGTACCGGTGGGCGGCCCACCCGCCGGCAAAGCCGGCAAATAGCAGCAGAAAAGCGATCAGAATGAGCTGAGATCGGTTCATGATTTCTGTTTTAATAGTCCTGTAGAAAAGTCACAGCATCTTCCGGGGCCAGCTCGCTGACGCCCAGCAGGGCTTCCTGGGATAAGCTGCCGGCGGACAAGTAAACACTAAGCGCGGCAATAACAATAATCGCCGCACAGGCCGCCGCTGCGGCAGCTCCCCAACGCCGGGGTACCTGAAGGCCGGCAGGTTGCTGCACCCGCTTCAAGACCTGATCGGTGAACGCCCTGTCTTGGGGCCGGGGCACTGATTGCAGTGCGCCTCGAAGGCGGATTAATTGTTCCCGCTCCCGGCGCAAAACAGCAGATTCCGCAAGCGCCCGGTGGAGTTCAGCAGCCTGTGCTGCCGGCAAATCTTCATCCATCGACCGGGCCAGCAAGTCTTGATGGTAGCTCCTGTCTTTCATAGCCATGGTTCTAAAATTGCTCTGAGTTTTTGTTGCGCCCGGGCCAGGCGGGAGGCCACGGTCCCTTTAGGAAGGGCCAGCAACTCTGCCGTCTCCTCAACGGAGTAGCCTTCCACCAGCCGTAGCGTGACGACGGCCCGAAACGCAGGATCTAACTGCTGCAGGCTGCGCTGCAGGGCATCCCGCAGGTCCTGCCGGTCCGGGCGGGCGCTGCGGTCCTCCACTTCATACTCGGGGCCTTCGCGCCGGGAAAAGGTCAGCCAACGCCCTTTGCGCTTACGCTGCTTCAGGGCATTCAGCGACAAATTGATCGCAATACGGCTGAGATATGTGCTCAGCTCAGCCTCCCCCCGGAAATCAGCCAGCGATTGGTACAGGCGGACGAAAACCTCCTGCGCCACATCATCTGCCTCCGGTACCGGCCCCAGCATGCTCCTTACCGTTGCCCGGACCCGCCCCTGATGCTGTTCCACCAGCTCCCGGAAGGCCTGGGCGTCGCCACTTTTGGCGCGCTGAATGCGGAGGTTGTCTTGAAGCATGCAGTTGTGTTTGTCAATTGCTTTCAAGGATTAGACAACAGGGAAAGGTGGTTTTTTCCCACGGTGCGGTTTTTTTTATTTTCCAATGGGATAAACAGGCAGGCTGCCGATGCTTCGCACTTTATAAAATAGTTACGGCTCAATCCCACCAGGGGAATGCCCTGGGCAGACCAAGTTTGGCCGGGTGTTACTGCCGGACGACCTGGGCAGACCAGGTTTGGCCGGCTTGCACCACTTTGATCCAGTAAACGCCCGGTGGATAAGCGCTTAAGTCGAGCTGTACATTGCCCCCAGCCGCCGGATGCTGCTGCAAAAGCTGACCCTGTAAACCAAAAACAGTAATTTGCCCCCCGCGGGCTGGCAAATCCAGGAAGATACGCCCGGAAGTAGGATTTGGGAAAGGGCGAAGGGTGCGGGTTGCAACCTCGTCCACAGATACCGACCCACTTTGAGTATAACGGTTGAAAAAATGCCAGATGGCTTCGCTGCCGTGGATGTCCTGATTGGTAACGCCAAGTTCAACAAGGGCGCTCGGCCAGGTATGCGCGCCGCCATTGATGCGGTAGTGAAGCACCTCCATATCCATTGTACAACCTGTGTACCGGATTTCTGTCACAGTGCTGCCATCCGTGGGGTCTGTATCGGGCAGTTCTTCAATGACCGGCTCCTCGTTGCAGCCATTATTATCCGCCCAAAATGCCAGCAACTCTTCAATGGAAACCGCCAGTAATGCCTGGCCGCCGTAGGGCACTGTGGTGTCCTGCGTGCCATGGATTTCCAGGACAGGCACCGCCCGACCGGGGTTGCAGTTGCCAATATAACCTGGCACCATGCTCCCGGTAACGGAGGCTGCCGCCGCAACCCGGCCGTTCAACTCGCAAGCCAGGCGGTAGCTCATAAAGCCGCCGTTTGACATACCGCAGGCGTAGACCCGCTCTGGATCAATGGGGTACTGGGCAGATAGGGTGTCGATCAGCGCGTTGATAAAACCAACATCATCGGCAGTGCTGCCAAAGGCCCAGCCGACATTCCAGGCCGCATCAATTCCATTTGGGTAGCAAACATAAAAACCTGCCGTATCGGCTACCGGGTTCATCTGTGAATAAGCCTCCTGCTGAAAGGCATTAGACCCAAAACCGTGGAGGTTGAAAACCAGCGGGCAGGCTTCGGAGGTGGTGCTGGCTGGGACCCGGAGCCGGTAATCCCGCTCTTGCCCGTCGTGCGTGATGGTATTGATGATTGTTTCCTGAGCGGTCAGAAAATAGGGCAAAGCCAGTAGTAGCCCCGTCAAAAGTCGAAGGGTTTGCATCTTTGAGTGATTTTTAGCATCTGTAAATAACTTTAAAGATACATTGCCGGCGGGGTGTTGTTTGCGCCCTGGATGACTTAGTGCAAAATCAATTTGAAAAACTGCTCCCGCAGCAACAGAAACTAATCGCCGAACCCCCAACTCGACAGCCATTCGTTCATGCCGGTGATGGCAACCATCAGCAGGCTGTACCCCAGGTAACGGGCGGGGGTGTGGGAAAACCGGGGCGGACGCAACAGCACAGTTCCGAAGACCAGCCCTTGCCCCAGGCTGATAAAAATTAATAAATCCAGAAGTGAAAATGCCAAGGTATTTATAGGTTAGACTTTAATCCATCAACCAAGGCTGCTAAGGTAGGGGTTTGCTGGGGCAGGCCCAATTGCCGCCCGGCCTCAAGGAACAATTTGCCGGGGGGGCGCCCAGCCTCCCGCCACGCTTGAAGGGAACCCGCCCCTTTGCTTTTGGACAGCTTTTGGCCGCCCTTTTCGGTCAGCAGGGGGTGGTGCCAAAAGGTAGCCTGCTGGAAGGCATTCAACTCCAGCCTTTCAGCGAGGTAGTGCTGCGATAAGGTCGAAGCCCAGAGGTCGCTCCCCCGAACCACGAAATTAATGCCGAAGTGGGTATCGTCGGCCAGAGAAGCCAGTTGATAGGCGGGATAGCCGTTCTTCTGCCTGACCACGAAGGCATCGATGCCCGACAAGCTTACCCGCTGCCAGCCTGCCTGCCATTGCCGAAAGGCGACCTCGTCCCCTTCAGCGGGTGCCTCTACCCGCCAGGCGGTGTTGGGGGCGTCAAAAGCGCGGTGCTTATGCCGGCAAGTGCCAGGATAGGACCCATCCCTGCTGATTTCCCGGATCTGCCGGCGGCTGCAGGTACAGGCAAACAGTTGACCGGCATTGAGCAATTGCTGCAGGTAGGACTCGTACCGGCCGAGGCGGGTATGCTGCGACCAATCCCGGAAAAAGCCGGCTACGCCTTGCGGCCCTTCATCGTAATCCAGGCCCAGCCATTCCAACGTCCGGAAAACATCCTCAACGTAAGCTGTACGGGTACGGGCCTTATCCAGGTCATCAATCCGGAGCAGGATTTGCCCGCCGTAAGCCCGTGCGATCACCCAGGTCATAATGAAGGACAACCCATTGCCGGGGTGGAGCAAACCGCTGGGGGTGGGGGCAAAGCGCGTACGCAATGGGGTGGCGGGCATAGAGAACAGGCATTGATTCAAAAGCAAAATACTAAAAGATCATCAATTGAGCTTTTGGCGGGCGGGGCAGATTTGCAAGCCTGCCGATGCGGTAAAGCCGCCCCTTTGCAGTATATTTGCCCCTCAAAATCAAACGACCGCAATGAAAGTATCTCTGAACTGGCTAAAAGCCTACATCGATATAGACCATAGCCCGGAGGAAGTTTCGGCTATGCTCACGGGTATAGGATTGGAAGAAGAAGGCATGGAGCGCGTTGAAAGTATCCGCGGCGGTTTAGAGGGCGTTGTGGTTGGGCATGTCCTGGAATGCGGCAAGCACCCGGATGCAGACCGGCTCTCCCTGACCAAAGTTGACATCGGGGGCGAGGAACCGCTACCGATCGTTTGCGGCGCGCCGAATGTAGCGCAGGGGCAGAAAGTCATGGTCGCTACGGTCGGCACCACGCTTTATCCGGTGGGCAGTGAAGCGCCGCTTAAGCTAAAGAAAGGCAAAATCCGTGGCCAGGTATCTATGGGCATGATCTGCGCAGAGGACGAGCTGGGGACAGGTACCAGCCACGACGGTATTCTGGTGCTGCCCGCTGATACGCCCGTAGGCACGCCGGCGCGGGCGTACTTCAACATAGAAACCGACCATGTTTACGAAATCGGGCTGACGCCCAACCGTTCTGATGCCACCAATCACGTGGGGGTAGCCAAAGACCTGGCGGCCTACCTGCAGGTAAACCACGACTACCAAAAGGGGGTGCACTTACCGCCCGTCGACAGCTTTGCGGCCGACGATGAAAGCCTGCCGGTCACGGTTGAAGTGGAGGATGCTGAGGCCTGCCCGCGTTACGCCGGCCTCACCCTAAAGGGCATCACCGTCAAGGAGTCCCCCAACTGGCTGAAGAACCGCCTGCTCTCTATCGGTTTGCGCCCCATCAACAACGTAGTGGATGCGACCAACTTTGTGCTGCACGAGCTGGGGCAGCCGCTCCATGCTTTCGACCTGGCCAAAGTGAAGGGGCACAAGATCATCGTCAAAGCATTGCCTGCGGGCACCCAATTCACCACCCTCGACGAGGTAGAGCGGGAGCTCACTGGTGAAGACCTGATGATTTGCAATGGCGAGGGCGAAGGCATGTGCATTGCCGGCGTTTTTGGGGGTATCGGCTCCGGCGTGACTGAAGCTACGACGGATATCTTCCTCGAATCGGCCCACTTCAATGCTAAATGGGTACGGCGTACGAGCATGGGGCACAACCTGCGCACCGATGCCGCCAAAGTGTTTGAAAAAGGCAGTGACCCCAATATCGTGGTCTACGCCCTGAAGCGGGCGGCACTGCTGATCAAGGAGCTGGCTGGCGGTACCATCTCAAGCGGCATCACCGACCGCTACCCCACCCCGGTCAAACCGGTAGAAGTAAAGGTCAGCTACGCACACACTAATCGCCTGATTGGCATTGATATTCCCAAGGAGAAAATCCACAGCATCCTCAAAGCCCTGGAGATGAATATCGTAGCGGATGAGGGCGAGGCCTTCACCGTAGCGGTGCCGACCAACAAATCGGATGTGACGCGGGAAGCGGATGTCATCGAGGAAATCCTGCGCATCTACGGCTACAACGAGGTGCCCATACCCGAGCGGGTTAAGACCGGGCTCAACATCGCCCCACAGCCCGACCCCAACCTGCTGCAGGACAAAATTGGCGACTACCTGGCTGCTAATGGCTACCACGAAATGATGGCCCTGTCCCTTTCCCGCTCCGCCTACTACCGGGAGATTTTTGAGGGGCTGGAAGACAAGCAGTTGGTCTACATCAACAATACTTCCAACGTGCAACTCGATATTATGCGACCGGATATGCTGTTCAGCGGGCTGGAGGCGATCCTCCACAACCAAAACCGGCAGCAGTCGCGCCTGAAGCTTTTCGAGTTTGGCCGCACCTATCAGCACGGGGAAGGCAAAATAGAAGAACAACAGCACCTCAGCCTTTTCCTCTCCGGGCCGCGCCACCCCGAATCCTGGCTGGATGTGCGCAAGGGCGATACTGACTATTACACCCTGAAAGCCTTCGCGGATAATATCCTGGCGCGATTGGGCATAGCCGGCTTTCAGGAGACGGCGTTGCGCGACAGTACCTTTGCTTTTGGGCTGGAATACCACCGCGGGCCACAAACCCTGGTCCGCTTTGGCAAGGTCAACCCCAAGCTGGTAAAGGGCATGGACATACGCGGGGAAGTGTTCTACGCTGACTTTCAGTGGGGCAGCCTGGTGAAAGCCCGCCGCAAGTATAAGCTCTCGTACGAGGAGCTTAACAAATTTCCGGGCACGCGCAGGGATTTGGCGTTAGTTATTGATAATTCTGTAAAATTTAGTGATATTGTGGCGATTGCCCGGAAGGTGGGCAAGAAGCTCATCAAGGATATCAACCTCTTTGATGTGTACGAAAGCGAAGCACAGCTCGGCCCTGGCAAAAAGTCTTACGCCGTCAGCTTCACTTTCGAAAATCCTGAAAAAACGCTCAAGGACAAAGAAGTGGATAAAGTCGTCAATAAGCTAATTGCCGACTACGAGTCCAAACTTGGCGCAACCATCCGGCAGTAAAGCAATGGATGGAATTTTGACCCAAAGTCCCAAGATGAACTTTTTAGAGCGCATTGACAACATAGAACTCAAAGTCCGGCAACTCGTACAGCGCAATGAACGGCTGAAACAGGAAAATGCCGGCCTCAAGGAAGAAAACCAAAAACTAAAGGCCGACCTGGACCGCCAACGCGGCACGGTCAGTGCCTTGACCCATAAGTTGGAACAAACGCAGCAGTCATTAGACAAGCAGCGGGAAGGACAACCTAAGCAATCAGATCAGCTGAAGCAACAGCTTGAAGCATACATTGAAGAGCTTAACGCTTGTATTGAGTGGCTACATAAGCAATAAGGCATGAGCAGAGGGCGAGACAAGGAGATGAAACATATTACGGTGCTAATTGCCGGCCGGCCATACCCACTCAAAATTGACGGGGCAGATGAACCTGCTATCCGTAAGATCGTAAAGGAAGTCAATGAGAAAATTAACCGTTTTCAATTGACCTATACCAATAAAGACAAGCAGGACTGCCTGTGCATGGCGCTGCTTACCTACGCGGTCGATTTGCACAAGGCGAAAAACTCCGGAGGCAATGACCCCGCTCTTGCCGGAAAGCTTTTCCAGCTTGAAGCTTTGCTTGATCAAGTGCTTGATTAACCCTTCCCACCTGGCAGCCCGCTTGCTGCGTTCGTTTCTGAAAAAACTGGACTGACATGGCTTTTGCAGCAATGACTAGCCGTTGGTGCCTGGCATCAACCCATAGCTTGCTGCCAAAGCCGATTTACGAACTACCAAAAAACATTAGGTAGCGGGGCTTGCCTTGCTCCGGCTGCAATAACAGCTGGCAGCACAAAGAAAAGGGCAAGAGCCGCTGCGTTCATTCAAAATCAACCACAATATGGATATAGGGATTGGAATCATTATTGGGTTGGTCGTCGGGGCCATTATCGGCTACATCGGCGTGCAGATGGTGCTGAAAAGCGCTAAACAGAAACGCATCGATGAGATCAACTCTACCGTCGACCAGGAAGTCAAAGAAGCCCGCCTGACGGCGAAGCGCCTCCTTGACGAAGCAGAGGTGAAAGCAGAAAAAATCACTGCTCAGGCGGAGCAGAAAAACGAGAAGATCAAACAGCGCAAAATACAAGAGGCAAAAGAAAAGTTCAACCGCCTCAAGTCGGAGTTCGAGAACCACAAGGCTGACCAGATGGTAGAACTCAAAGAGCGCAAAATGGAAATCAAAGAGCTGGAATCTGACCTGCGGCAAAAAGAAAAGAGCTTCGGCGACCAGCAGCGGGCACTCGATAACCAAAAGTCAGACCTGGAACAGCGGGAAGCGGATGCCATCGCCCTGCGGGAAAACCTCGAAAAGCAAATGAAGGTGATGAACCGCAAGCGCGAGGAGCTGGAAGCAGCAAGCGAGCGCCACATCAAAGAACTGGAGAAAGTAGCCAACCTCAGCGAAACGGAAGCCAAAGAGCAACTCCTGGAAGCTGTCAAGGCCAAAGCAGAAACCGATGCCATGGCCCTGGTGAAAAACTCAGTGGAACAAGCCAAGCTCACCGCCAATAAGGAAGCCAAGAAAATCATCATCCAGTCCATTCAGCGCATGTGCGCCGAGTACACGATTGAGAATACCGTCTCGGTCTTCAACCTCGACTCTGATGACCTGAAGGGGCAGATCATTGGCCGGGAAGGCCGGAATATCCGGGCGCTGGAAGCCGCTACCGGTGCGGAGATCGTTGTGGACGACACGCCGGAAGCCATCGTAATTTCCAGCTTTGACCCCATCCGCCGGGAAGTGGCCCGGCTGGCGCTCAAGCGCCTCGTTGCCGATGGCCGTATCCACCCGGCACGCATTGAAGAGGTCGTCGCCAAAGTCCGCAAGCAGCTCGATGAGCAGATTGTGGAAATCGGGGAGCGTACGGTTATCGACCTGGACCTTCACGGTTTGGATGCCTACCTCGTGAAGATGGTGGGCCGGATGCGCTTCCGCTCCTCCTACGGGCAAAACCTGCTCAAGCACTCCATTGAGACCGCCAACCTCTGCGCCATCATGGCTGCCGAGCTCGGCCTGAGCCGCAAGCAAGCGAAGATGGCCAAGCGGGCTGGCCTGCTGCACGATATTGGCAAAGTTGCCGAGGAAGAAACGGAGTTGTCCCACGCCCTGCTGGGCATGAAGCTTTGCGAAAAGCACGGCGAGCACGCCGCCGTTTGCAATGCCGTAGGCGCCCACCACGACGAGGTGGAGATGAACAACATCCTCTCCCCTATCATTCAGGCCTGTGATGCCATTTCCGGTGCCCGCCCCGGTGCGCGGCGCGAAATCCTCGAAAGTTACCTCAAGCGCATCGGCGAGCTGGAAGAGCTGGCCATGGAGCACGAAGGCGTACAGAAAGCCTACGCGATGCAGGCCGGCCGCGAACTGCGCGTCATCGTAGAGTCCGAGAAAGTAACCGATCAGCGGGCCGACGAGCTGTCCTTCCAGATTTCTCAAAAAATCCAGGACGATATGCAGTACCCCGGGCAGATCAAAGTGACCGTCATCCGCGAGAAGCGGGCGGTGGCTTATGCGCGGTAGGCCATAGCTGGTTACGTAGAACAGGAATCCCCTGCCTGAATACATCGGGCAGGGGATTTTTTTATGGACTATATTGAACAGGCAGACGAAACATTACCCTTGGTTACCATCAAAGCCAACATCCATTACATTGCCTATAACGATGATAATGGGAACTTGGTTAACTTCGTACCTGGCCCTGAGAACGATACCCACTGGGAGAACGGAAATTATTACGGGCGCAAGTTTATTGAATTTGCGAACAATGACCGTTTCAAGGTTTTTGAGCCTAACCCAATTGGGCTTGCCGACTTTCTGGGAGATAGCAGAATAAGAATTGAACTCTATAGTGACCCAGACAACACAGCGGATCTGCATGGTGGCATCTGGTATTGGGATGCTGAGCCGGAGCAGTTCCCGTACGAAGGGGAGGTGATGAATATAATTGTGAAAACCAATGGCAGCAGCCCAATAAGTGGTAGCATATCTGGTACCAATGGAGTAATCATTTATGACTGGCACAGAGAGGCTTCGATACTGCAAGACAACGAATATGATTATAAAGTCAGGGTGTTCCTGCATGAGTTGGGCCATCTTGCTGGCCTGTGTCATTCTTTTGCCTGCAACAATGGCTGCCCTGATATCAACGAAGTGGCAGAATGCAACAACTCCAGTGTAGGCTGTGCCTCCTCCTGCGGGGATGACACTGGTGATGGCTGTACGCCTCCAGAAGAAAGAAATAATATTATGTCCTCATTTTCGATAGCCAAATCTATTTCACCCTGCCAATGGGCAACGATTTACGAATTCCTGTATTTAGACCGCAAGCCATTTGTAACGGTAGCAGGGTGCAGTGGAGAAAGCAGTGGCACACAAACCATAGCAAGCGGCGAGCATATCGTTTGGGACAGCCCAAAGGCATTAACAGGTAATCTGATTATTGAGCCTAATGCCTCGCTGCACATTACTTGCCTCGTTTTCGCAGGTGAGGATGTTGTCATACAAGTGAAGCGGGGCGGTAAACTCACTATTGAAAACGGTGAAATCCGAAGGCTGTGCGAGGATAAAAACTGGGCGGGCATTTGGGTCGAAGGCCATCGGGGCAAGGAACAACCAACCGTTGACATCAGTAACCCTCAGGTCAATTATGCTGACCCCAATGTAGCCGGCATACTTGTACTCCTTAATGCTACGCTTAACGGAGGAGGCACGGTCATTCAGGATGGCAGGCAAAACGATGCCAATAATTGGGCCTATTTTGGTAAGTGGAGAAGCCTTTTATACCATCTCAAGAAACACTTTTTTCAAGTGCTTCCCAGGTGTAAGGTTTTTTTCCACTGGAACAGATGGTAATAACTTGGTATCATGTAACACATTTGGAGACATCACTTTATTTAGTGTTCTCCCAAGTGGAAACAACTCCGGGCTAGAAGTACTGGATAATGATTTTTACTACCAAGGAAATCCCACTTTCAAATCTATCTTGCTACAGTCTTCTTCAGTTATCCATTCGCTACAAGGTAGGCTGAACAACCCCGCCGATAATTGTTTCCCCTCACCAACAGAGGCTTTTGCGGTTCTAAATGGTGCAGCGCCCTTTACCTCCTTTACCTATTTTGCTGACGGGGTATCGGCACCTCCAAACTGTACGCTCGTACCAGAGAGCTTTGGGCAGTTTGAAGTTGTAGAAGTAGGCCCTGGCAATATTGATGACTGTGACTTAAACGGTCCTATGTTCTTAGGGGACACCACTCTAACCAACCTTATTGCTAAGAGAACGGCATGGGCGGAAGCCAAAAACATCGCGTTAGCCAACCCCGAAGATTTATCCCTTCAGGGCACTGCACAGGAAGCCTACGAAGCCAAAGAAGCTATTTACAGAAGCCTGTTAGGCAAGCTCATTGCAGATGGGGCATACGAGCAGGCGGAAGAGGCCATTCTACAAGACGGTGGGCAGCGAGCCCTGCGCTGGCAAATGGGGCTGCGGCTGTTACAGGGAGACGCTGCCGGAGCACAGCAGCTTCTCAACCAGTTCCCGCAAATTGATGAAGCGGAAAATATGTTTGCTTACATTATGCAGGCTAACATCAACCGGATTCAAAACGAAGGGGTATACGAACTGAGCGCGCAGGAAGAAGAGCGGTTGCATAAGATCGCCTATACTTCTACGCCCTATCGCTCCTACGCCCGGGGGGTGCTATCGCTACTCAAAGAAGAAGAGTTCATGGACCCGATGCCGGTTCCCACGGAGGGTATGCAAGCAGCTAACCCCGGCACCCCGGAAGCAGTAATGCCCCGCTATCAGGTATTCCCTAATCCGGCAAAAGACCGGGTGACGATACAGTATCCAGCCTCCTCCGAGCCGTTAATACTGGAGATGCTGAACCTGCAAAGCGGCAGAGTGGATATGCAGCTCACACTGCCAGCAGAAGGCAGATATGAGCTTGACACACAAACGCTGATGCCCGGAGTTTATACCCTTGTATTCACCTCCGCTGCTCAAGAAACCCACCTGGAAAAGCTGGTCATTATTAAGTAAACCTTAAAGGTGCAGGGCAGGAGCATGCCCTGCACCTCTCAAAAGCATACACCATGCGCATTCTTTACGCTTTACTATTGCTATACGCTCCCCTTTTAACCCATGCACAGCCCTGGTTCAGCACTTCTATTGATGTGGAAGAGCAAAATAACTCAGGGTGGCAGGTCATCGTTGATGAAGCTCAGGAAGAACTACTGCTTGTCTCTCCTAACCGGTGCGACACTACTTACAGCCGGATTTGCACAACCATTGCCCGCACCGATTGAGCGGGCAACTTGCTGGGGTATGCAAAAATAGACACCCACTTTGTGGCTTCGGTGAGCGAGTCGCTCATTAAAGTGTCGGACAGCACGTACTATGTGTACGCCCGCCCTTCTCCGGCTGAAGAAGAAAACGTGCAGATACTAAAACTAAATCAGGACTTTGCTGTCGAACAGGAATGGAACTTCGGTGCAGAACTGGAAGGTGAAAACCCCTATTACTGGGCAAAGCATGAGGAAGGCTATTTGACCGCCAGTATCACCGAGGGAGAAGGGGACCACATTACCACTTTTTCATTCCTTAATGACAGCATGGAAATCCTGCATCAGGCTATGTACCCGGAATCAGAGAGCCCCTATGGAATTATGTCAGATAATGACCTCATAGCCACACAGGACGGGAATTTTGTCAGCTCCGGGCTGGTCAGAAATAACGAAGGCCGGTTTCAGGGCTTCACCAAGTTCACCCCGGAGATGGAAGTGCTATGGCACAGCCGGCTGGAAGAGGTCGACTTTTCACTAAACAACATCGCAAAGATCGTAGAGCTCAACAATGGAAACATTGCTACCAACTGGGAAGAACGAAACCTGACAGACCCCCTGGATGTCACCATCTCGTTTGTCAATCTCCGCATGGCCGCCCTTGATGGAATGACAGGGGACACGGTATGGACCAACACGCTGTGGATGACCCGTCCAGCCTACCCCTATGTCATCAAACTCAACCGGGCCAACAACGGGGATATCATTGGCATCGGGTATATTAGCCGCCCCCCTGTGCCCGAGGAATGGGAAGAAACTATTGACAATGCAGGGTTTATCTTCCGGATGTCTCCGGAGGGAGAGCTCAAGTGGAAACGCTATATTTTTGACAACCGGTCTCCCCTGGCTTTCCTCAGCTATTTCAACAACGGGGCAGAACTGACCAACGGCGACCTGGTATTCACCGGCACTTATCAGGATACCTTCCCAAATCAGGAGCCTTTTATCAACAACATCAACATCCGGCTGGTCCGTACAGACAGTATGGGCTGCCTAGTCCCCGGCTGCGGCAACCTGCAAATTGTAACAGACAGCACCATCATCACTTCAACACGGGAAGAAGTGCCGGCAGATACTGCCCCACAGCTTATGGCCCGCGCCTACCCCAACCCTACGACAGACCACTGGGTGCTGGACTGGGGCTACCCAGGCACTGCCCGCCTGCAGCTGACCGATATGCAGGGCAGGGTTTTGAAAGAGGCCAAAGTCAGGCAAGGGCAACAGGAAATTAGCGCGGAGGGGCTGCCGCCTGGTATTTACATTTTGGTATTGCATAGCGCAGAGGTATCGGGTAGCCTGAAAGTGGTGAAACGGTGAAATGGCTGCTGCAGCTGGCACAGTACTGTACCTGGAAGGCGGGCAGGCCAGGGCGGCGGAGCGGTTTGTGAAGGTGGAGTGAGGGGAGGGCA
>CAZNSK010000051.1:2047-36407 GCA_964575505.1 uncultured Phaeodactylibacter sp. | reverse complement strand
ACCTCTTCCCATTCCGAACAGAGCAGTTAAGCTCCCTAGCGCCGATGGTACTACGCAAGTGGGAGAGTAGGTCGCTGCCAGCTCCATACAACCAATTAGCCCCGTTGCAGTATACCGCAGCGGGGCTTTTGGTGTTTATAAGCCTCGCTCATTTTTCCCACCTGCCATTCTTTATTTGAGTTTCCCACCGCATTATTTTATCTTCACCACGGGATGCCGCCATCTGAGCGGCAGATATAAAGATAAATGATAGCCACTTCTGCATTTGCTTAGCTGTCAACAAAACATGGCTATTCTTTATCGCCACCATGCATGGTTGCCCGAAACAAGGCTTCCGATATTTCGGAAGCTGTGCCAGCAAAAGAAAACTGATAAAAAAGCCTAGGCTTTCTGTGGGCGCTCAATATTTTTGAATTCAGCGCCCTGAACGGAAATGCTGCTCGGCGGTCTACACACGCAAATCAATTGCCTTTGGAAAGTACTTGCCATAAGGAAATGAAAGACCTCAAGGTCATACACAGTTACCTCGACACGCAGGCCGCGGATTGCTTTCGGGTACTGTATGAGCGCTATGTAGGCAGGATATACGCCAAATGCATCTCTATACTCAAGGATGAAGTAACTGCCAAGGATGCTACCCAGGAAATCTTTACCAAAATCTTTCTTAACCTCTCCCGCTTTAAAGAGAAAGCCCGGTTTTCGACCTGGGTGTACTCCATTACCTACAATTACTGTATCGACCACCTGAGGAGGAAGAAGAAAATGCAAGACTTGTTTGCCGATGAGGTCGAAAACCCACCCGACCTTGCTGAAGAAGAAATATCTGATAAGCTTATTCTGGAAATTGAACTGGATCAGCTCGAGAAAGTACTGGAAAATCTACCGGACAGCGACCGTATGGTGCTGCTGATGAAGTATCAGGACCGGATGTCAATCAAAGAAATCGCCGAGGTCATTGATAAAACTGAAAGCGCGGTCAAGATGAAGATTAAACGGGCCAAGGCTAAGGCGCAGAGGGTGCGGTCAGAAATATTTCCCCAACAATTTGCTTAACCCGTATTCATGGAAGAGGAACCGAACAACTTTGAAAAATTGCTCGAACGCCAGGCCAAGCGCATGAGCTTTGATACCCGCCGGCAGACCGAGGAGCAGTTGTTCAAGACCTTTGAATCGCTTCGTTTGGTTGGGCAGCTTATTGATGTTTATGTTCCGAAAATGGTGGATGTATTGGTAGTCGCCGCCGGGGGCAATGGCGAAAATAGCGCAGGTGGGCCGCAGGACGGCGGGGCTCCCCCCCCACCGCCCGGGCCAAAGGGGCCAAAGCTGCCGCCGGGGGGAGAAGATGAAATCCGATAATTAATTATACGCTGAAGAGTAGTTACGCATTCAGGGAGCACAGAAATAGGGAAAGCCGGCCCGCTTCGGCATTCATAGTGAGCGGTGCAGGAGCCGCAGCGAGGCAGCTAACCCTGGCAATGAGCGGGCTGCTTTTCCACGTACCGGCCGGCTAATGGAATGATTTTCTGCCCATCGACGGTTAAAAACCTATTGCACGTGAACGCTGAAAATTTCAACCTTTGGAGGATTCTGGAACAACTGCTGGCAGGTTTTGCCGCTGTTATCCCCAACCTGATTGGCGCGATTGCCATCCTGATCATCGGTTTTATCGTATCAAGGCTTTCCAGAAGACTGGTGAGGCGAATGCTGGTTGCTATAGGTGCCGACCGCCTGGCTGAGCGCCTCAACGATATCGAGTTGCTGCAAAAGAACCGGATCAAATTCGTGCCGAGCTCCTTTCTGTCTACAGTCGTTTATTATTTCCTGCTGTTTATTTTTGTAGTGGCTGCCACCGATGTCCTGAATATGGAAGTGATTTCCGTACTGGTGGGCGACATTCTGAATTATGTGCCCGTGGTGATTTCAGCCCTGGCCGTGCTGATTGTAGGCTTGTTCATCAGCGACTTTTTAAAGACGATCGTCAAAACCAGTTGCGAGTCGCTAGCTATCCCCGCTGCCGGGCTCATCGCCAATATCGTATTTTACTTTCTCTTCCTGAATGTCATTATGATCGCCTTATCGCAGGCTAAGATCGACACAGGGTTCATTCAAGACAACCTTTCTATCATTCTGGCAGGTATCGTCTTTGCCTTTGCCATCGGTTACGGATTCGCCTCCCGTAACATTGTCGCCAACTTCCTCGCCTCCTTTTATAATAAAGGCAGAGTCAAGATCGGGGATACGGTTGAAATAGAGGGTATGACAGGAAAAGTCATTGCCATTGACAACAGCACGATGACACTTGATGCCAAAGACCGCCGGGTCATAATCCCTTTGGGTAAATTAACCGAAAAGCACTTTTCAATATTGAAGTCGGACGCCCCGGTCTGAGAAGCCGTATTACCGCCAAAGGGGCAGGAGGCCCCTCGCGCTTCGGGTGCCCCTTGTGGGTCAAAGCTCAGGTATCCCACCGGCAGCTACCGTTTGGGTGAGCACAGGCTGTGTGTTGAAACAAAGGCTGTCAAGTGCAGCCATGTTGCCGTTAAATACATTCAAATCCACAGGCCCTTCGATGCCCTTCAACTCACCGCTATTGCCATATTGCCAGAACTGCCACTCCCGGCCGCAAGCCGGGCTCGGCTCAATCCGGCTATAGCGGGCAATCCACAGTGGGTACTCATCGAAGTGGCCAGCCAGGTATTCGTTGTAAAATTTGAGGTTGGTATACAGGATAGGCTTAGCACCGTAGTGGATTTCCGCCAGGTATAGCCAGGTGAGTACGCTGCTCACCAATTTGACTTTAGAGACCCCGTCGAGCACTTCCACATCCAATACGGGCGGCAAGTCGCCTGCCTTGATTTCGACAGCGGTTTGAAAGTTGATAAGTTGGTCATAGACCGGCGTAGTAGGGCGGAAAAAATGATAGGCACCCCGGCGGAGCCCGGCGGCTTTCATTGCCGCCCAATTTTTGCAAAACAAGCTGTCCGTCAGCGTCATCCCTTCTGAAGCTTTTACAAAAGCAAAATGGATATCCTGCGCAGCTACTGCCTGCCAGTCGATCTGTGCCTGGTAATGAGAAACGTCAATCCCATGTACCTCGTAGCCAGTCAGGCGTTGTGTAGGCCATTTGCATCCGGCAACCAGAAGGGCAAGAAATGTTGATATAGTTACATAGTGCTTCACAATACTAACCTCCGCAATTTAGGACGTTCAACCTTAGAGACTTAAATAGTCTTGAAGAAAAGACCTCAAAAAGTTCGATAAAAAAATAGCTGAAGTAAATCTTACCGAACAGTTTAATATTTAAATAACACTTGATGTTTTATATTTTACGGCTAAGCTCACCAAAAGATGCAAAAGAGGCGTCAATACCGTCGATCTTGTCGAGCAATGGACAAAAAATGCGAAACCGATGAATCTCCGCCAGCTTTTTCTGCAACACGTCGCCCAAACCAGCGCATTCCCGCTAATGCTTGAAGTGGAAGCGGCGGAAGGCATGTATTTGCACAGCCAAAACGGCAAAAGGTACTTGGACCTGATTGCCGGGATCGGGGTAAGCTGCCTCGGGCACCGTCATCCGGCTGTGGTAGAAGCGGCGAAGGCTCAGCTCGACCGCTACCTGCATACGCTTGTCTACGGAGAATTTGTACTGGCCCCCCAGGTGCAATTAGCACAACTCCTGGCACAGCAGCTGCCGGGCTCCCTCGATAGCGTCTACTTCGTCAATTCAGGCACGGAAGCAGCCGAAGGCGCTATGAAGCTAGCCAAGCGCTACACCGGGCGCCATGAAATCATTGCGTGCAAAAAGGCCTACCACGGCAGTACGCAAGGGGCAGCTAGCCTGATGTGGCCCAAGGACTTTACACAGGCTTTCCATCCACTTCTGCCGGGTATCCGCCACATGGAATTCAATTGCGAATGGTGCCTGGGAACCATTACGGAACAAACGGCCGCAGTGGTGGTAGAAACGGTGCAGGGAGAGTGGGGCGTCCGCCGCCCCGCCGATGGCTATCTGCGTAAGCTCCGGGAAAGGTGCACCGCAGTGGGAGCTTTGCTGATTTTTGATGAGATACAGGCAGGCTACGGCCGGACAGGCACCCTGTTTGCGTTTGAGCAGTACGGGGCTGTACCTGATATTTTACTATTAGCCAAGGGTATGGGAGGCGGCATGCCAATTGGTGCCTTCGTTGCCGCAAAGGATATGATGAATGCGCTGTCGGAAAACCCGATTCTGGGCCATATTACCACCTTCGGGGGGCACCCGGTAAGTTGCGCCGCCGGGCTCGCTACCTTGGAAACTCTTCTGGCAGAAGACTATATTCAGTCGGTCAAAGCCAAAGAAAAATTGTTTCTGGAGTATTTGCAACACCCCGCTATCCGCGAGGTCAGAAGCGCTGGCCTGTGGATGGCCGTTGAAATGGCGGACTTCGAATTCATTCAGGCTGTCATTAAACACTGCCTGGCTGAAGGTTTGCTAACCGACTGGTTTTTATTCAACGACCGGTCTTTGCGAATCGCGCCCCCCCTTATCATTACAGAACAACAAATCCGCTGGGCTTGTCAGGTGATCCTGGATGCTGTAGACCGAACGGCCAAAGCGCGGGGCATGGGCCGTTGGGAAGTACTGCAGTAGGTTAATCCCTGGGCAGAAGCACTACATCGCCGGGCTTGAGTTTCTCGCGCTGGCCCAATTGGTTGAGTTCGGTTATTTTTCCTACCGGGATGGCGGGAAACTGGTTGGAGAACTCAAACAGCCGCTGCCGGTCTTCAATAACATAGCAAAGGGGGACAGCGGGCAAAGGCCGGCGGTTTGCTTTTTGGGAAACCAGTCGTGCGGGCAGTTTAATTGCCGGGAGCGGATCGAATAAAGCAACCGGCGGCATAGGCTTGAACCGGCGGATTTCCCTGGGGTAAAAGACCCGGAGCTCCAGTCCCGCTTCCAGCGTATCGCCCCGCAGCTGATTCCAGGCTGCCAACTGATGAACAGATACCTTCAGGCGCTTGGCAACCTCCTGTACTGTAGCCGGCGCGTTCACCAAATAGACGGTTTCGTGATACTGATCCGGAATCTCCGGCAGCGCTTTCACCGGCGCATCATTGAAGAAAATATCCGCAAGGTGATCGGGCCGCTTGGCCTCAATGTAATCCTTTACAGCTTGCATTACCCGCTTGGGGAGGATCAGGTAATTCCCTTGCGGGTCATTAGGCAACAAATCTCTTTTGTAAGCCGGGTTGAGTGCCTTGATGGTTTGGAGCGGCAAGCCCGTCAGCTGTGCAATTCGGTAGAAGCTGATCGCGTCGTAAACCAGAATTGACTCTGTAATTTGCAGCTCTAAATCCGGATAAACAGGCTGTATATTGTAATGCTTGTAGTACTCCATTAGGTAGGTGGCCGCGATGTAGGCGGGCACGTAATTCCGTGTTTCCCGGGGCATGTACCGGCGGATTTTCCAGAAATTCTTGCTCCGGCCCCGCTTGATTGCCCGGCTGACCCTGCCGGAGCCCCCGTTGTAGGCGGCAAGGGCCAGCGCCCAATCTCCATACTTTTCATAAGCTCGCTTCAGGTAGTGGATGGCCGCCTCGGTAGATTTATGCGGGTCCCGGCGTTCGTCGACATAATCGTTGATCTTCAGCCCGTAATCAGCCGCTGTGCCGGGCATGAATTGCCACAGGCCGCCTGCGCCAACCGGAGATACAGCATGGGGCTTCAGAGCCGACTCCACAACCGGGAGGTATTTGAGCTGTTCCGGTAAACCGTGCTTGGCCAATAAGGGCTCGATGATAGGGAAGTAGAGGACGGCCCGTCCCGTGACCAACTCTGCTTTGCGGGCTCCTCCACGGTAAAGGTAGCCCCGAATATAAGCCCCTACGATATTATTGTATTTCAGGTCGAGGATAGGGTCCTCAATTTGCTGAAGCCGTTCGATTACCTCCTCTTCGTTGTACTCCGGCGTGGTAGCCGAAAGCCAGGCAGCTGACCACAAGCATAAGCTTGCCAACAGCAGGAGGGGTCGGTTTACGTACTGGGTTTTCATGGGTAGACATTATTGTGTGCGCAGTACTCAACTGCAAGGGTGGTCAAAATTACTAAATTTCACTAACCTAAACTGCAGGGATATGCCCCCGAAGTGTTAAGGTCGTGTTAGATCATTTGCTCAGCTGCCCCATACTGCGAAAATTCGCTCAAATTCTGTTATTTTTGAACCCTATGAGTAGCAAAACCCAGAATGAGCGAATACTTTTTGGACTGAAAGTGAAGCAGTTACGCCAGTCTCAGGGCTTGTCGTTCGCTGACCTTTCCAAGAAGGCAAAGCTTTCCGTTTCTTACCTCAATGAAATCGAAAAGGGCAAAAAATACCCTAAGGCCGATAAGATTGAGGCGCTGGCCGGCGCGCTTTGCGTACCTCGGGAGCAGCTGACTTCCATTGAGCTTAGCAAAAGCATGGCTCCGGTAGGCGAGTTGCTACAGTCCAACTTCCTGAACGAGCTGCCTTTGGACTTGTTTGGTATTGAGCTCTCTAAAGTGGTAGAAATTATCGCCAACGCTCCGGTAAGAGTAGGGGCTTTCATCTCTACTCTGCTAGAGCTGTCGCGCAACTATGCTCTGAAAGAGGAGAATTTCTACTTCGGTGCGCTGCGGGCTTACCTGGAGCTCCACAACAATTACTTTGAGGAGCTGGAGCAAGAGGCCAGCCGATTCATAAAGCTTTACGAAATCCCCACTGCCCGCCCCATCCCGGAGGCTACGCTGAGGCGCATATTGGAAACCCGGTTCCAGTATACAATCATTGATGATGGCCTCAATGCCTACCCGGAGCTGCAGCGCCTCCGCTCTGTTTTTATAAGCAAAGACAAAAAATTGCTGCTCAACCGGAAGCTGACGCCTATGCAGCGGGCTTTTCAGTATGGCAAGGAACTGGGCTTTGAAGTCCTTCAGCTCAGCGAGCGGGCCAGTACTTCCTCCCTGCTCAAAGGGCGGGTATTTGAGGAAGTTATCAACCACTCCAAGGCCATCTATTTTTCAGTGGCCCTCCACATCCCTCATGACCCCTTTATCGAAGATATGAAGCGCTTCTTCGCAAAGCCGAAATGGGATGGCGAGGCTTTCCTGAACATTATGAAGAAGTACGAAGCTACGCCGGAAATGTTCTACCATCGCCTGACAAATATTTTGCCGCGCTTCTTCGGTATGGGCAAAATGTTCTTCCTGCGCTTCCTCCACAACCCTAAGGAAGACGTGTTTGAAATCGATAAGGAACTTCACCTGAGCCGGCGGCACCACCCTCATGGCAATGGCCTTTTTGAGCACTACTGCCGCCGATGGGTCGCTTTGTCTTTGCTTAAGGATCTGCACCACATGCAGCAGGAAGGCAAATATGTGGATAATATCGTGCGGGCTCAGCGGTCGCAGTACATCGGCACGGAGGATGAATACCTTTGCCTCACGATCGCCCGCCCCGCTTACCCTTCGCCCAATCAGAATGTCAGCGTGACGATTGGCATTCTCATTACCCCGGCGGTGAAGAAGCGGATTGCCTTTCTGGAAGATGCTGCCATTCAGTTTCGGGAAGTCAATAAAACCTGTGAGCGCTGCGCAGTAGCGGACTGTACCGAACGGGCTGCAGCCCCCGAGGTTGTCCAAAAACGGGAAGCCCTGCGGAGCATGCAAGCCCGCCTGGCCGAACTGGAAGGCACTTCCCGCTGACATAACCTCAGTCTGTACCCCCAATCGGCGCGGATACTGCCGGAATTCCCTATTTTCGCACCACAGTAAAATCCAATCCTGATATGAAAAGAACAGTATGGTTAATCGCCCTGGCCTTTGGCTTAGGTTTCCTGGGGCACGCACAAAAAGACATTTCGCTGGAAGGTATCTGGAAAGACTACGAATTCTATACGCAGTCCGTTCCGGGGTTCAATTTTCTGAAGGATGGCAAGCATTACACCCGTCTGGAGGATAACAAGATTCAGCAATACGACATTACGACCGGTGCATTGGTCACCACAATTTTCGATCCGGCCACGGTACGCGATAACAAAGACTTCACCGGCAAGGTGGATGGCTACGAGTTTAGCGAGGATGAGTCCAAGATTATCATTCGAACGGGCACGGAATCCATTTACCGCCGGTCTGTTAAAGCGAACTACTTTGTATACGACCGGGAAGCCGGCCGCCTGAAAACGGTTTTCAAGGATGGCAAGCACAGCTACGCTACCTTCAATCCGCAGGCAGACCGGGTGGCGTTTACCTACGAAAATAACCTTTACTACCTGGACCTGAAGACGGACCGGGTAGTTCAGGTAACGGAAAATGGCGAGCCGAACAAAATCATCTACGGCGCTGCAGACTGGGTGTACGAAGAAGAATTTGGTTTTGCCAAAGCCTTTTTTTGGTCGCCCGATGGAGTGCGCCTGGCTTACTACCGGTTTGACGAAACGGAGGTGCCGGAATTTACGATGACCAATTACCACGATGCGCTTTACCCGGAGTACGAAACTTTCAAATACCCAAAAGTGGGCGAGCAAAACGCTGTGGTGGATATCTATATCTACGATTCGCGGGAGGGCAAATCCCTGCCGGTCGACCTGGGGGAGGCGGAAGATATTTACATCCCCCGCATCAAGTGGACCAAAGATGCTGAGCGCCTTTGTGTATACCGGATGAACCGCCACCAAAATCATCTGGAGCTGCTGTTGGCTGATGCCCGCAGCGGCAGTACCAAGCTGATGCTGGAGGAAAAGAATGATTATTACATCGCTGAAAGCGTGCTCGACAACCTTACTTTCCTCAACGATGGCAAGCGGTTGGTTTGGACGAGCGAAAAGGATGGGTGGCACCACATCTACCTTTACAATATGAAAGGCAAACAGCTTGAGCAAATCACCAAAGGAGACTGGGAAGTAACGGAGCTCTACGGCGTAGACGAGGAAAATGGCCGGGTATATTACCAGGCAGCGGAGCAATCCCCCCTGGAGCGGCAGGTATACAGCATCGGCCTGAATGGCAAGGGCCGTCAAATTATCGCTGGTGCCTCCGGATGGAATAGTGCACAGTTCAGCAGCACTTACGAGTACTACGTCGGCCGGCACTCTACGGCCAACAGCCCGACTACCTACACAGTATATGACAAGAAAGGCCGCAACCTGCGCGTAATCGAGGAAAATAAAGGGCTGAAAGCCAAGCAGATGGAATACGGCACGCAAAAGGTTGAGTTTTTTACCTTCGAGACTTCAGAAGGCGTGGAGCTGAATGGCTGGATGATCAAGCCCCGGGGCTTCAATGCGGACCGTAAATACCCAGTCTTCATGTACCTGTACGGCGGGCCCGGCAGCCAAACGGTGACAGATGCCTGGAAAGGCAGCAACTACTGGTGGTTTCAAATGCTGGCCCAGCAGGGGTATGTGGTGGCTAGCGTAGATAACCGGGGGACAGGGGCCCGGGGAGAGGAATTCAAAAAGATGACCTACCAGCAATTGGGCCACTACGAGACGATCGATCAAATTGAAGCCGCGAAGTACCTGGGCAGCCTGCCTTACACTGATGAAAACCGCATCGGGGTCTTCGGCTGGAGCTACGGCGGTTATATGTCTTCCCTTTGCTTGCTGAAGGGCAATAATGTGTTTAAAGCTGCCATCGCCGTGGCCCCGGTAACCAACTGGAAGTGGTACGACACCATTTACACGGAGCGTTACATGCGGACCTACAAGGAAAACGAAGATGGCTACCGCGACAATTCACCGGTTTATTTTGCCGACCGCCTCAAGGGCGACTATCTCCTGGTCCATGGCATGGGAGACGATAATGTCCACTTCCAGCATACCGCTGAGATGGCCAATGCGCTTATCGCGGCCAACAAGCAGTTTGATACCTATTTCTACCCCAACCGCAATCACGGTATTTACGGCGACAATGCGCGTTTGCATCTCTACCGTAAGATGACGGACTTCCTGGGGGAGAGCCTGAACCCTCAAAAGCAGTTGGTGGTCCGGAAGGAGCAATCAAAGTTTCCGCAAAAGCGCAAGCTGCGCATGAAGAACCCCAACCTCAAAGTGGCGCCGGCTCAAAAGATGGCGCCCCTCAAGAAGGAGAAAGCGCCTAATGAGTAAAGCAACCGGCGCTTAGGCTCTACAGTTGGCAGTGCGCGCTGTTCCTTAGGTTCAGGGCGCGCTGTTGATTTGAGATGAACTTATTCCCTCCATTATGGGTTGCATAAAATGCCTGCGGGGTCAGCAAAAAAACAACAGCGGATGGCCATCAAGAAGACAAAAGCATATGATGTTGAAATCGTTAACCGTAAAGCGGATTTCGAATACCGCTTTTTAGACACCTACGAAGCCGGTATTATGCTGCATGGCACCGAAGTCAAATCCATTCGTTTGGGTAATGCCAATCTGCGTGACGCTTACTGCTTTTTCCGTAAAGGGGAGTTGTTTATCAAAAGCCTTTTCATAGCTGAGTATGAGCACGGCAATCTGTTCAACCATGAATCTCGCCGCACCCGCAAGCTTCTCCTGAAGCGCCAGCAATTGCGGAAATTGGAAAAACAACTCAAGGAGAAGGGGCTGACCCTCGCGCCTATACGCCTCTACATCAACGAACGTGGCTTGGCCAAGGTGGAAATCGCCCTCGCTCAGGGCAAAAAAGTGTACGACAAACGGGAGTCGATCAAGCAAAAAGACATTAAGCGCGACCTGGACCGGATCAAGAAAATGTATTAGTACAGCTACACCGAATTACTTGCTGGTTTTTGCCTCTGCAGCCACTGCTGAGCTCTCCGATAACTATCGGAGTAAGTGGTCAGGCACTTGCGTATCAATTCACTGGTGGATTGAGCCGTAGATGCTTGACAGTTTACGCCCAGCACCAGTAAGTGCTCAAGCGTGAAAAGACAGTCAAACATTTCGGTCTAGTCGCACTAGCCCTCTTGCTTCTGCACAAAAAGGTGTTGGCTCACCTTCTTAGACAGCGTCTGTTTCCGGTCTTTTCCAATCACGACCCGCACGGATTCATCGTACGCAAAGCACTCCAAAACTTCTACCTGCGTACCTAAAATGAGCTGCATGCGGTCCAGGTACTGCAAAAAGCCAGTGGTATGGTCATTAACGCCGACGATTGCCCCTTTTTCTCCGGCTTTCATTTCGCAGAGCAGTACCTGATTGCGCTTGGCGAAGTTGCCGTCCGCATCCGGGATAGGGTCGCCGTGGGGGTCAAACTTAGGCAAGCCAAGATGGGCATCGAGCCGCTCTACCAGTTCCGGCGACTTGATGTGCTCCAGCTGCTCGGCGATTTCGTGCACTTCATCCCAGGAAAAAGAAAGCTTGTCTACCAGAAAAACCTCCCAAAGCCGGTGCTTCCGGATGAGGTGCGTAGCAATGCGTTTGCCCTCGGGCGTGAGCGTAGCCCCCTTGTAGCGCTCGTAGTGGATCAGCTGCTTATCGGAAAGCCGTTTGACCATATCCGTCACCGATGCAGCACTGGTCGCCATCGATTTGGCAATGGCATTGGTGCTGGCCGCTTTGTTTTTGCGCTCCGATATTTTAAAAATGGCTTTGAGGTAATTTTCCTCAGTATGTGAAATTTCCATAATTTGTAGAGCAAGCTTAACGATATTGAAACAATTGAATTTAGATACCGTTGATTTTAATATTTGTATATTGATCTTTTTGAAATAATAGGGTGTTGATTAGAGCAGAAAAATAGCGGGGTTTACCCTCCCGTTTTTACTCCGCCATCAACACGCGACCTTTACAGCGGCCTTATGAAACAGAAACGAAACTGGCGACTTTTACTGGCGCTGCTATTGTTTTCCGGTCTGGCGTTCGCCTTTTCCGACCCATTCAATACGCCGCCAATTTTCCTTTCCCCACAGGATGGGCAGGTCACCGTAAGAACGGAGCAGGCTTTCGAGCTTAATATCGAAGTAGAGGACATTGACAATGACATTATTAAGGTGCAGGCACTCAATTTGCCGGAGTGGTGCACCTTTGACCCCTATCTCTTGCAGTTGTACGGTACGCCGGAGCGCATCGACAAAGGTACTTACTTTATTACGATAAAGGCAGATGACGGGCGGGAAGTCCGCTCAAAGCGCGTGCTGCTGGATGTTGATTACGGCCATTCGGCTGGTCAGCACCTGGAGGAGGCCATTGATACTATTTGCAACCAAAAGCTGCGCAATCTCCGGGGAGTCTCGGCGGCTGCGATTGGCCCGGATGGGCAGTTGGCTACCTTCGCCCGGGGGTATGCAGACGCTGCGCGCCGGCATGAGCTTGACCCCAACCACCGCTTCCGCGTGGCCAGCATCACCAAACTGTTTACCTCTACCCTCATCATGCGGCTAGTGGAGCAGCAGTACTTCGAACTGGACGACCCGGTCGCGAAATACCTCGAAGTACCAGGTTTGCCCAATGGCGACCGCATGACCATCCGGCAGTTGCTCAGCCATACCGCAGGCGTTATTGACCACCTCAACCACCCTTCCTTCTACCGGGGCAATTGGAAGTACCGTACCTGGAAAGAACAGGACATCTACCGCTTTGCGGCTGTGCGCCGGGCGCGTTTCGAGCCTGGCCAGGGCTATGACTATTCCAATACCGGGTTTTATCTGCTGGGAACGTTGGTCGAAGCTGTACTCGAAAAACCATTGTCGGAAGCCTTCCGGGAATACATCTTTGCTCCCGCTGGCCTCAATCAGACGCTTTACGACGACTTCAGTGACCGCCGCCATCGCATCGATAGCCTGGCAGATAACGGCCGGGGCTACGAATACCACCTCTCAGCGGTCGGGGCAGCCGGTGCGATCGTGGCTACGCCCGGAGACATTGCCCGCTTTGGCCATGCGCTGTTTACCGGTAAGCTCGTCAGCGATAAAGGGTTGGAGGAAATGCAAAAAGACCTAGGGTACGAAAAGGGCGGCGACCACTACGGGCTAGGCATGCGGATTTGGGATGACCACGGCATACGCCACATCGGGCATACCGGCGCTCTGATGGGCTACCGCTCTATTCTGATGTACCTGCCCGAGTACGAAACCACGATTGCGCTCTCTACCCACCACAGCCACTACCGCTGGTACGACTTGGTGAATAACGTACTGTTGGAGATGGCCGATTACTATCGGTAGGCAGCATTGTAGGCGGCACCATCGTTGTAATTAAAAATGGCGCTATGTTCTACCGATTCCTTGCCGGGTGGCTGTTCTTCTTTTTTGTAATGCCGGCTCAAGCCCAGCACACACTTGAATTGCGGGCTTCTGCATTGTTAATTCAAGAAAATTGGGCTCTAGACAATTCGCCGGATGATTTGATATTGGACCCGACAGAAACTACTGGCCTTCAGGGCGGGTTGCAGTGGACATTTCTCAAATGGTTGGGCTTGCAATGTTCAGCGCGCTGGCAGCCTAATAATTTGGATTTAGGCCCATTGCACAATCCCTTTCAGGAAGTGCGTCATAGCGCCTCCTACGGGCAGCAATCTGATTTTATGATTTTTGGAGGACCGGTTTTTCACCTTTCAAATCGGCCTCAGAACATCCTTGTTTCGCTTTCATTAGGCGCTGGCTATCGAAATCAGCAAATCGGGCCAATTAGTGAGCGCTATGTTGATCTTCAGGACTACCGGTCAAAGGATCTGCGGTATACATTCGATCCTCAGGGCGGATGGCTGGCCAATGCCGGCCTTGAGTTTAAGTTTAACCATAGCGAACTGCCAATAGGGATTATGCTGGGCGGAAATTTTCAATGGTCTGTTATAGAACAGCATGTGCAGCGCTTTAGCAATGGAGCAGGCGACGCGCCTGAGTTGCGCTCTCTGGAGGTCCTTTCGTACAGTGCACAGGTCGGTTTGTGCTACCAACTAATACAACCATAAGCTTATGCGTTTCCTACTTGCTTTCACCATTTTTATCGCCTTGCTCTCCTTTGGGTGCGATATCACTACCAATTACGATGAGGCCTCCTACCCAACCGAAGGGCATTTTGCCGCTAATGATACAATGGCTTTTTTTTTGAACGACCTGCTTTGGGTCCCGTTGGGCCGCCGTCCTAAGCTTAAATGGGGTACCGAGCCTATTGAGTTCAATTACGTTATTCGGTACGAAGAGAAGTTGGAAGGCTATCGGCTCGAAATAAATACGCAAATGCGGCTACTGTACGAAGGTGGAGAAATCCTGAATCACTATTTGGACCTGGATGTAAAGGGGTTTACGCTGGAGGAAGTGCCGGGCACTATTGTCCTGGGAGATGGCTGGGAGCGTTATCTATCGATTAGCGACAGGGTGAATGACCGGTTTTTTCGAACGGCTGCAAATTACCCTGTTGAATTGGAGTTTTCTACCTTTGATACACTTAGCAAAGAAGTGGAAGTGTTTTTTTCGGGGCAACTGATTTCTGCGGACAGCATCGGTGAAGTTTTGGAGGTCAGAGAAGGGCGCATCACCATGACCCTGCCGTAGCAACCTGGCCAATTAAGCATTTGACTTATCTCTGAAAAGTGTTGTCTCTGATGGGCTGTTCTGCCTGTTGGCTCCAAGCCAACAGTTTCGCGGGCATATAAGTAAAATGCTTGGGACCCGCCATCCTTCCGGTCAATATGCCTTTTCTGCCGCTTAAGTTATAGCCTGCACGAAGCGTGGGGAAGGGGCCCCGGGGTGAGGTCGGCGAGGCTTTTTAACGAAGCGAGGCGGATAATCCCGCCTACCCTGCCGGCAAGGGGAGCACATCAGAATTTACACTACGCAGTAGACGCGAAGCGGCCACGAAGTAGATGCAAAGCAAAATTTCGGGTTGTGAGAATATAAAACAGCGGAGCCTGGGTTCGGGTAAGGCTCCGCCGTTAGGGGGCTGATATCTACTGGCCCATTCCCAGTTGGCACATCATAAACCGGTTTCTAAACTCGTAATAGTCGATCAGCTGATCCGTCGATTGCCCAGAGCCATGGCCGCTGTCGTAATTGATGTACAGTAAGATAGGGTCCTTTTGCCCCAGGTTGTTTTGAAGGGCGGCGGCAAATTTTTTGGCGTGTAGCGGGTCTACGCGGGAATCGTTCTCTCCGGCTGTGATCAGCATGGTAGGGTGGTTGACCCCCATACGGATATTGTGGTAAGGCGAGTAGCGCAGGATATTCTGGAAATCCGCTTTTTTGTCCGGGTCGCCGTATTCCGGGATCCAATACCGGGCAATCAGGAATTTGTGGAAACGGATCATATCCAGCAGAGGCACGCCGCAGATGGCTGTTTTGAAGAGGTCGGGGCGCTGCGTAACGACGGCACCGACCAGCAGGCCGCCGTTGCTGCCGCCTTCAATGCCCAATTTGTCCGTACGGGTATAGCCTTCCTTAATCAGGTATTCCCCCGCTGCGATGAAGTCGTCAAAGGTGTTTTGTTTGTTGAACAACATGCCGTCCTCGTGCCATTGTTCCCCGTATTCATCACCCCCTCTCAGCCCCGCATGGGCAAACACGCCGCCCCGGTTGATAAACAGCGCCCGCATGCCAACAAAGGAAGGCGAAATACCTATGTTGAAGCCGCCGTACCCATACAGCACAGTTGGGTTGTTGCCATCGAGCTTCAGGCCCTTTTTATGGACGATGAAGAGCGGGATTTTGGTTCCATCCTTAGAAGGGTAGAAGACAATTTTGGCTTCGATGTCCTCGGTATTGATCGGTACCTCCTGTTGGTAGTAAAGCTCCCAGTCGAGCGCCCGCTCGTCCAGGTCTTCCGGGTCGAGGCGGTAAATCTGGTAAGGGCTGGTAAAGGTGCTCAGCCCGACGAAAATGGCATCAACGTCGCGGTTATAACTGACAGAGGCTACGTTGCCTACTTCCGGGGCCGGGATGTCTTTCAGCTTTTTCCCCTTGAGGTCGCGTAAAACCATGCGGCTGAGCACATCCTTTTTCTCTACCGTGATCAGGTAGTCATCGGTCACTGCGTAGCTCTCCAGCACAACATCCTCCCGCTCCGGGACGAGGGTTTCCCAGTGCACAAAGGCCGCCTTGCTCTTATCAGCCACCATAAGCTTGAAGTTGGGCGCTTCGTGGTTGGTGTAGAAGTAAATCTTGTCGCCAATGGCATTAGGGGAGGCGCGGAACTTTTGGTTGGCATAAATTTCCACGGGTTCTTCTTCCGCGCCGGTCTGCTTCATGCGCAGAGAATGCGTGGCGTAGAAATCACCCTCGCTGTAAAAGGTCAGGTCACTGTAGCGGGCATCCCCCACACTAGCTGTGTTTTTGGAATCTTCCGGCACCAAAAGGGTCACATCTTCGGAGCGGTCGCTGCCAATTTTATGGAGGCGCACCTCAATGGGCTTTTGGGCATTGATCATCTCCTGGGTGCGCACCCAGATGTAAGCGTGCTTTTCATCGTCGGTCCAGGAGAAGCCCCGGAGGCCCTCGATGGGCTCCTCCAGCATCTTCCCGGTTTGAGTGTCAATAATGTAGTAGGTACTGATTTCGGCCCCTTTGGATTGCATGCCCACGGCCACCCGGCTGGCATCTTTGGTGAAGCTGCGGCCGGAGAGGGAAGACTTTCCGCTCGGGTCGATTTGCTCGGGGTCAAACAGCAAAAGCTCCGCCCCGTCGATGAGGGTGTATAGCTTCGCTTGTTTTTCCCCCTTGCGGCGGCGGGTAAAAAACTGCCGGTCGGAAACCAATTGCATGGGGCTCTCGACATCCCGGTCGATATACGCCTGGATTTCATCACGCAAGCCCGGGATGGGCGGGCAAGTCTGGTCAACGTAGTTTAGGGTAGCCTCATGCTGCGCCCGCGTCCAGCTTTGGACCTCTGGATCCGCTTTATCCTCCAGCCACCGGTAAGGGTCAGTTAGCGGGTAGCCGTGCAAGGTATCAGTAACGGGCCGGGATTCAGTATGGGGGAAAATAAATTGCGCCTGCGTTTTTTTCATAGCTGCAAAGGTAAGCAGAAACAGGCAGGCTGCCGGTGGGCTTAACAGTTTCATCATCAGCGAGTCGTTTTCGGACAAATATAAGGAAACAGGAGGGGCTAAAATTGCAAAAAGGCTTGCTCCTGCGCATTTGGCGCAAGAACAAACCTTCTCTCGGGGCAAGCCGACAGGCAGGAGGGCATTGCCCCGATTCCCTAATCGGCAATCATCTTATATAAGTTAATATCTGACAGGCAGCATAAGCTGCTGTACATCTATTGCTTAAGCGTGTTCTTCAAATCTGTGGACTTCTGTCCGCTCTCGTGCCGCATCTGGCCGCTTTGGCGTAAAGCCTTCCTTCTGGGTAGCGGAGTAGAGTTCGAAAACCCAGGCCGCGCCGCCCAGGAAAATCAGGTTGCCAATAACACCTAGATAGCCAGTCAGCAGCAGTGCAAGCCAAATACCAATGACTGCAATGCCGATAGCAATAAAAACAGTGCGGAAAACAGTGGCTTGGGTGCGCATAACTGTAATTTTTGATCCAGTATAAATGTACATTGAGATGAACTGCCACGCTATGATTTTGACCATGCCTGGGCATGACTAAAATCATGGGCCAATGCCCTACCGGCTATCACGAAACAACAGTTGTCTGGTTAAACACCAGACACTTGTGCCGGAGCACGGGGCCGCAAAGCCGGTAGCGCGTTTCAATCAACCGGCCGAATCACCAGCCGCTCTCCGGCAGCCATTTCCAGGCTAAGCAAACCGCCCTCCCGCATTACGCCGTTCACCTGGCAGCCGTTGTAAAACGGAGTTTGCACAAGCAGTGGCCTGCCAAATTTGCTTTCCACCTCAATACGAGACACTTTCCCATTTTCCACCTTAGCCGCTATGACAAACCCGCCCGCTGTATGCAAACCCTTAAACTCGAAATCCCTCCATTTGGCAGGCAGATAGGGGAGGATATGAAGAACGGAATCGCGCTGCTGGAAAAACAGGTTGTGGATGGCATCAAGCACGCCAAAGCCACCGTCCAGCTGCATGACTTCGTTGTGCGCTGCCATGAAGGCCACGCTATTCCAGTCAATTGGGGTAGATGCATCGGCACGCAGGTCAGGCCCAATGCCAGGTTTGATAAGCGAAACGCCTTTGTGGCCGGCATCGTGCAGGGTGCCTCTGCCCAGGTTGGTGAAGTTGTCTTCCCAGTAATGCAGCCACGCTATAGCTGCATCCGGATTGCCCAAACGTGCATGAAGGGTAGCCGCCCACGGCACACACCAGCCCGACCATCTGCCCGCTCCCTCAGCGATCCATTGATTGATGGAATGGCGCACTACGGAAACGTGCTGTTCATCAAAGGGGTCAAAGGACTGGAAAGGATAGATGCCTGCCAGGTGAGAATGGTGCCGGTGGCTTTCGACCAGGTCCATCCCTTCCCAAAGCGCGATGCGCTTATGGGTATATTCGGGGTGCTCCAGGCTCCCCGGGCTCTCGGTGATGGCGTAATCCGGTAGTTTTTCCAGAACGGCTTTCCAGCGGCTGTCAACCGCTTGGTTGAGGATTTTGCTTGCCGCAATCAGGTTTTTCGCCGTCATTTTGTAAGCCGCTAGCTGGAAAGAAGCGTTTCTGCCCCAGGCATCGGGCCTGGCGCCTTTGAACTCCGGGCTTACGGAAACGGGTAAGCTCATCTTGCCATCCGCTGCTTGTTCGGTCATGGCGTAGTAGCCCTCGAAGGTGCCCCGCATAAGTGGGAAGGCCACTTCTTTGAGCAAACGCTCGTCAAGCGTATGCTGATACTGCAGCCAGGCCAGCTGGGCCATCCATGCCGCACAGGCCTGATCGATCATGCCGGTCCAGAAATTGCCCACCACCTGCCCACGGTCATCTACGGCGTGGGGCATTAGGACTGCTTCGTCATTTTCATAAAAATAAGCACCGGCTGCCTCCAGGGTCGGCATCCATCGTTTGAGCATCGCCCAGAGCGGGGACAAATGCTCAAATTTTCCGGAGGCTAAAACGGGCCAGTAGATCATTTCGATATTAATGTTGAAGTGGTAATCGTTGCTCCACGGTGGAAGGCGCTGTGTTTCCATAAAAGCCGCCTGCAGGGTGGCGGGCAGGCCGTGGGGCGGGTGGACGCACCCCATTTTGTAAAGCCCATAATCGTAGGCTTCCTGTAGCCTGGAGTCCGGGATTTTTACTTTTGGCAAGCTCTGGGAAAAGTTGGCCCACCATGCGGTGGATCGTTCATCCAGCAGGTTCAGGTTGACGGCCTGAAAAGAGCCCATCAGGGCAGGCTCCGGCTGTTCGCCCAAGACCGTTTTCAATACCAGATGGTCTTCCTTTTTCTGATAAGCAACCGAAAGCGGAGCGTCCTCCGGTAAGGGCTGGGTGAAACCAGCAATGGATTGTTCAGCATCAGAAAAGCGGGCCGGAGGGGCTACGCCAATTTCCGAAAGCGATTCCCGGACTTGCGGATGATCATAGCTCGTGACCAACTTCACGTTGACATTGTCCAGCAGTGCTGCTTCCATCCGGATCCAGGCCACTTCCTCGGGTACCGCCTGCCCGATATCTATTGTTCTTAGGGTCCGGTCCGGCAACATTATCGTAACCCTAAGCTTGCCCGTATTGAGGTTGAGCGTGCCGGTTTGAAGCACAAAGCCATCCGGGAAATACAATTCCAGCCTGCCCCCGCCCAATTGATACGGCCGGTTGGGGTAGCCCTCTCGCTGCTCATTTTTGAAAATGAGTTTTAGGGAGTCCTGCCGCTCGTTTTCCAGTAGCCGCTTCACCGTCTTGAAATTGGTGGTGGCACCGAAAGGCCGGCCTCCCCTGTGGTCCCAAAACCCGGCGCGGCTTACCGTCACATTCAACTGATTGTCCTGCCCCCAGACCATGAGCCCCTGAATGCCGTTGCCGATCAGAATACCGGTGTGGGTCCTTGGGAGCGGGAAAGTCCAGGTGAGGGTTTTATCGGCTGCCAACGACGCACATGGCGACCATCCAAGCCATAAAAGGATCAGGAAAAGGGAAATCTGCGAAGTTTTCATCGGAAAAAATTAAGCCCAACAAGCGTTTCTCATGCTATGGTAGCTTGAAAGATAAGGATGTAACGACATTCTATCGCACTCCATAAGGGAAAGGAGCCCAGATATTTCACCCTATGCCAAGAGCAACGCGAACGAAACTTCCGGGAGTGAATGCTGATGCAAAGCCCCTTACTAAAATACCGGGCGCTAACGGTGCGAGTTCAAAATTCAGATCTTGCATTTTCAAAATTTATTTTATGCATTTTCAAAATTTCCAGTCTGTATTTTCAAAATTCATTACCTTGTAGCTATGAGTATAATCCATCGGCAACTCACCGCTGCTATTCGTAGCCAGGTAAAGAAGTACCCTATTCTTGCAGTAACTGGGCCCCGGCAATCCGGGAAAACCACACTGCTCAAACATCTATTCCCGGAATACCAGTATGTAAGCCTGGAAAACACAGACCTCAGGAGCTTTGCCACAGAAGACCCCGTTGGATTTCTCACAACCTATGACGGGCAGGCCATATTTGATGAAGTTCAGCGCGTACCAGAGTTATTTCCTTACCTCCAAACCAAAGTGGACGAGCAGGGCATCATGGGGCAGTATATCCTCTCCGGTTCTCAGAACTTTCACCTACTGGAGCGTATAACCCAAAGTTTGGCTGGCAGAGTGGCCCTATTCAAGTTGCTCCCGTTTGATATTCAGGAATTAATGTCTTCGGATTTACTGGCTGAGAATTGGGAGGCTATGCTATTCAGAGGATTCTACCCGGCGATTTACGACCGGGGGATAGAGCCTCCTGTATTTTACGCTAATTACCTGCAAACCTATATTGATCGGGATGTATCACAGCTTACCAAAGTGCAGGACTTACGGCGTTTTCGCAATTTTGTCAGTCTTTGTGCAGCTCGTACCGGGCAGTTGCTAAATATCAGTGCACTGGCGAATGCAACTGGGATATCCCAGCCTACCGCCAAGTCCTGGCTTACTGTACTAGAGCGCAGCTTCATTATTTTTCTGCTTCCTCCTTATTTCGAAAACTTCAGTAAGCGGGTGGTCAAATCCCCCAAACTTTACTTTTTTGATCCAGGACTGGCCGCTTTCCTGTTAGGGCTCAGAACACTGGAGGACCTAACTGACCGTACCCTTGCCGGCGCATTGTTTGAAACACTCATCATTTCGAATATCATCAAGCAAAACCACCATACCTATCAGCTCAGGGAGTACTGGTTCTGGCGGGATGCCGCCGGGCACGAAATTGACCTCCTCACCCAACGTGGAGGCCGCTTCGATATTTTTGAAGTGAAAGCGGCCCGCACACTCAAACCTAGGCTATTCAAAGGCCTGCAAGACTTCGCCAAAATCTCGCAAGGGCGTGTGCAATCTCAAACGCTGATTTACGGCGGAGCGGAAACACAGTACAGAACAGATGTAAAAGTCTTACCCTGGAACCACTAGTGGAGTGTTTCAGAAATGACTAACCGAAGAAACCCAGTAAAACCAGGGCGCCCAAGCGTGAAATACGCTGTGCTATTTCGGACTAGTCGCACTAGCCCTTCTCAAACAACCCATCAAATCGCAAGCCGCTATTGCCCTGCCCCCGGCCGCTCTGTTTGCGAAAGCCGCTCCAAAGCGCGACCCGGCCATTGTACCAGCGCACACGCTGCCAGGTGCGGGATACGCGGATGCCTGCTTTGGGCACCTCCTCTTCCGGGATAAAGAACGGCTGGTACGCAGTTTTGTCCAGTCCGTACCGCAGCAAGCTCGTGCGGGGGCGGATGCGCTCAATCGGCAAGCCGGGGTAAACGCGGGGCATAGCTGCCCGCTGCAGGTGCATCGCCCCGCCACCACCGGGAATACGGGCGGCTTTGAATGGGATCCAATGCTCAGGCACATCGGTAGCAAGGCGGTACTGAATTTTGGCTTCGTTTTCGATAGGGGGAGTTGGCGGGGTGCCGCCGGTCACTTCGTCCGACAAGGTCCGGAGATAAGTTTCTATATCAAGGGCAGCAGCGTTGCCCTCTCGCCGGTCATCGATGCCATCCGGTACATAGTATTCAATGCCCCAGACCATATTGGCCATCTCGTCCCGGGCAAGGTATATTTCTTCCTGTGCAGGACTCTCCTTAAGGTCGATAACTGCGGGGGGCAGCAGGAGGTATTGGTCATACTGACTGCGGGAGCGCAAGTCACCACTCAGCCCGAAGAAGTTCCACTGTTGATTTATGCCGTCCGCATCGCGATAGTGTCTGGCTTCGGACCATTGCCCGAATACATCCCGGATTTTTAAACCTTCGATATCTAACAAACCACCGGCCGGCACGCGCAGGGGCAGCATAAACCAATCGTTGCTGTACATGAGCCCAAATTCCATGAGTGCGAGGCGGCCGGATTGGGTAGCGCCGGTTTCAAGGGCTAGCAGGTTGACTGTACCGTCTTCCATCTCCCACCACCGGGCGGCAGGCATCCCCGGGTATTCAACCGCCGTGGGGATAAGGTGGCGGATGTTGGGGTCACGGGCTTCATCCCGGCTGCCCCGATCCGACTCGCTGACCTCGAAGCTGTACCAGTCCAGCCGCCCTTCGTAGTATTCTTCCGCCCCCAGCTGCATAGGGGCCCCGTTTTTGGCCTTAAGGTGAACCTGAAAGCAGTACTCCATACGCTCCGGCCGCCAGGCATCCCGGGTTTCGTCAACCGGCTGATTGTATTGCCCATCGAACCAGGCGACCCATTCATCTCCTACCTTGTCTGCCGCCGGGTTATTGCTGCCGGTGAAGTCAGAGATCGACTTTCCGGCACGCAGCTGCTCGTACAACGCGCCTCCATCCAGTGCGCCAGTTTGCACCGCAGCGTGCACCCAGGTTTGCAGGCTGCGGTTGCTTAGCAGGTGGGCATTGCGCTGCCGTTCTCCCGGGTTGCTTTGGCTGGGAAGCTGAAACCTAAGGGCTTCTTGCCCCTTCAATGACTGAATGGCCGTTTCTGCGGAAGCGCCCAGTGCCTGCCGTAGCATCCGCTGCAACTGCCTGCCCATTTCTATGCGCAGGGGGATGCCCGGCTTCACGGCTACGCGCTCCACCTCTGCTTCCACCGGCTGCCGGCCGGTATACTCAACAGCGGCATTGCCATCTACTGATAATTGGCGCATGGGGTACTGCTGCCAGAGGGCTTTCACCTCAGTGGGAGAGCCATTGTCGGTACCTTCAAATTCCCCGGTCTGCCACTGCCGGCACAGCAGCCAGTAGGGGTCATAAAGGCGGTTGCCCAGGTTTTCATCAAAACGCTCACTGCGGGCGCGAACTTCCAGCCGGTTCCAAAGAATTGAGTCTGCCATAGTAATTTGGGTTATGCTAAGGGGTTGCCAAGGTCAATGCCATCTAAATCATCATCCGAAAGCTCAAGGGGCGTAGTGGGCGCCAAAGGCTTCTCATCGGGTGCCCCGCCGAACAACAGGCCGGCGTAGCTTAGCCCACTACTGCCTTCCGTCACTTCAACCGGCCCGATAATGGTGGGCAGCAGTTGGTCCAGGAAGCTCTGCTTAATCATATCAGGGTCTACTGCGCGGAGCTTGGAGAGGTGCAGGTTGTCGAGCACCGCCGCCCGTAGTGTAGGCCAATCCCAACCTGCTCCGGGCTTGGGCGTCATCGCCAGCAGTACAGCATTGGGCGCTTCGGTGTCCGGCTGATCGTACTGCAACGCGATGCCGGCATTGACTTCGGGGTCAGGTACCAACTCCTGCCAGTCGTCAATTAGAAGGCCGGAAAATGTACCATCGCTGAATGTAAAATCGGTTTGAAGCTCCAGCGTCATCGACAGGGTATCGCCGTGGGGCATAAAGTCGCCGTACGCCTGCCCCACCCAGGGGCCGGGCTTGCCCTCCCGAAGCGGCAGTTGAAGGAGGGCGTAACCATCGCGTTCTTTGGTGCCGCCAAATAATTCGGTTAGCATATTGCCGCGGTAGTAGAGGTCCATTTTCGGCCTTAGTGGCGCCTGCGTCTGCAGCCAGCGCTCCACCGCAAAATTATCCGCGGAAGCTTTGAGCTCCGGGTCGTTTATCGATTGCTCCAAATCTGCGGCGGCGGGCAGGCGGAAATCGGGATATACGCGGTAGAAGCGGCCAAAGAGCAACTCAGTAACGTTTTCCAGCAGTTCCACTTCTCCAGCTGTATCCTGGCCGGGCGGAGGTTGGTTCATTAGGGCAGACAGGGGCTGTGTTGAACCACTTGACCACAGCTCCCGGGCTTCTGCCATCCGCCTCTGCGCATCTTCATAGATATTCCGGCAGCGGCGCCACTCTTGCTCCAGGGTAAGCTTGTCCAGGCGGTCAATAGCCGGAGGGACTGCTTTCACCCATCCCAGGCCAGCGTAGAAAAAGGTATCTTCGCGCAGAGACCGCAGGCGTTGCTCCAGCAGCGGGTGCCCTTCGTTTCCGGATAAGCTATTGATCAGGTCCCGGGCGTTATCCAGCGCATGGCCAAGGGCCGTTTCCACATCTTCCATCTTGAGCACTACGTTGCGCAATTGCCGGCGCAGAAAGGCAGGCTCCCAGAGCGGCGTAGCGCCATCCGCCTCTTCGAAGTTGGGCTGACGGAAGTCCTCCGGGCGCAGGCTGCGGGTCTCCATCAAAAGCTTGCCAAGCCCGGCGGCAAGCGGTTCCACCGCAAACAAGGTATAATCGTGGGCATCAAAACCGGTGCGGTCTTGCTCCAGGATTTGGATACGGGTCGTCAGGGGCAAGTCTTGCTGCTGCCGGATCACCCGTTCGATGCGGTACCGCAGCTCACTCGTATCCGGGTTTTCGCGCTGCAGGTGCATCATGTAAACCAGGTCAATAGGCTCGATCATCAAATGGCGAAGCGGTAGCGTAGTGGCCTCGTAGACCGGGCTGCCGTCCTCCGCTTCCCCTACTGCCCAGCGCACCCGGACCTTGATAAAGCTGAGGTCCGGCAATTGGTCAAAAATCCAGCGGTTGAGCTTCGGGCTGGCCAACGCACGGGGCGACAGGGGGGCACCGCCGGTTACCGGCAGCGGGTCATGCTGCAACAAAACGCCCATACGGAAAGTAAGGGGCAGGCTGCTGCGTGGCTGATCCACGATTTCAGGGCGCGTAAATTGCTCTCCGTCGGTCATGGCATCCAAGGCGGCTTTTGCCCGGTCCATTTGACCATCTACCAGCTGATACACGCCTTCGGCGGCCAGCAAGTCTTTTACGCTGTCCAACTGTTGAGACAAGTCCTCTATAATAGGTTCCAAATGCGCCTCCGCACTATCATCCACCACCGCTTTCCAGGCGGGCTGCTCCTCAATCAGCTCTACTGCATCGATGACGTGCTGCGACTGGTCTTCTTCTGTATCCGGCGGAGCGCTGTTTTGACCGGTCTCTACTACCGGAATAACGACAAAGCGGTACTTCTCCCGCAAGTCTTGGATGAAGGGGGCAAGAACAGGATGGCCAGCGCTGTCTCTGTATTCCTGCATGGCCCGTTCCAGGCGGTAACCTAATAAAGCGGACAGGTCTTGCCCTTTGCGTACGCCTTCGAGTAGGAAAAGGGCATTCTTGACCCGCCCAGAACTTAAGTTCACCGCAAATAGGGTGTCCTCGGGATCCCCCGAGCGGTTATTTTGGTAGCCGCTGCGCAGGACGGCGGCGGTGGTGGCGTGGCGCAAAGAGGGAGTAGGGATGTATTCGGGCCGGGCGGGGCGTTCCTCGGCTTTCAGGTTTTCCAGATAGCCCCAGGCACCAATTTGTATACCATCGGCACCGCCTGCTTCCTGCCGTATTTCATCCAGCCGCAGCTTGGCGTAGCTGCCCAACCAGGCATCTAAGCGATAGGTGCAGCAATCCAGGTGCTCCTGCACCATCCGGCGCAGGTAAGGAGCCGGCCAGTCTTTGATTTCATGAAGGAGGGCTTTGGCCTCTGCTCCGTCGGGCTGCAACAGCCGGTGCCGCAGCAAGTGGTACAGAATGGCATAAGGAGGCTTGCCGCCGGGTGGTTGCGTGCTTTCGCTCAGCGTAGTATCCGGGTTAGCCAGCCACTGCAGGTAGTTTTCTGTAAGCCCTGTCAAAGGAGGGATGACGCCGCCTTCACTGCCCAGCAGCGTATCTTCATCGGCAGCTTCTACCAATCGCCCGTCTTCATCGGCCTCCCACAGCAAAGGGTGGGCTTCCGTGGCGTATAAAAGTTGATCAATATTGTCAATTTCCGGCAGGCCCGCTGCTGAAAGCTGCTGCTGTACACTATCACCTTCCCGTTCTGCCCGGGGGTCCCCCTCGGGGATAAAAAATTCATTGCGCAGCGCTTCGTTACCTTCCACTTCCGGCCGAAACGCAAACCGCTGCCGGTAGGCTACGCTTGTGGGGTGCAATTGCAGAATGGACAACAGGCGGAGCTGGGCTTCGCGGGGGCTAATGCCCCGTTCGATATGAGCGACCTGGTCCAGCTGCTGCGTATACCATTGGTGCAAGGGCCACAGAATGTTGTTCCACAACTGCCCGAGGAAGCTACCGGCTGCGTAGGGGCTGTCGGCTGCCACCATGGAGTATGGCAAAGCGGGTAAAATACCGTAGGGCTGATCATCCACCTGCAAGGCTGGTAGGTGCCCGCGCCCACTTACATAGTCAACAAAGTGGTCTTTGAGCTGATTCTTAAGCGCCGGGGCGAGGCTGGGCTGCCAGAAATCCAGGGCATACCCAAGCGTCACATCAAACAGCAGCTCGTGTACTTTCCGGGCATCGGCAATGCTGCTGGCATTGCTATGGTCTAGCCCTGTGAAGGTGCCTTCCGGCAATCCAAAAGCTTTCGCCAGCGCCCTCGCATCACTGCCTGTTTCCGGTTGCTGAGCCAGGCTTTCCTCGGGAGAACGGTCTTCGGGGCTCAGCTCCGCCCTGGCTTCGCGGGTGTTATTGGTGGGCGCCCCGACCGTAGCAATGTCCATGCCCCCGGTCTTGTACCGATGGTTGTTAAACAGGCGCCCGAGTACATCAGCTGCATCAGTGGCGCTTTCTGTTTTTCGCCAGCCCAGTGCCGTCAGGCGGTCAATGCGGCGCTCAGCCGGCCAGTCGCCAAGTGGAATCCGGAGCCCCATGCCAACCGCTACCGCTTTTGAGAAATCGGTCATCCACTTTAGCCCTTCGGGAATCTGCCGCCCTTCCGGGGTGTCCTCAAATTCATCCGGGCTGGCGGGGTCTAAGCCGAGCAGCAATGCACCGTCTTCATTTTTATCGATCGTATTGCCAGTGTAGTACTGCACCTCATCTCCGATTTCCAACGTGACGATGAACCGGTCGGGCAAGAGGTACGTCCGGGCAGCTTGTGTCCAGCTATCCGAAACCGTATCACGGCCCGGAAAAGTAAGGGGACTGCCAGGTGGGAAGCCTGCTGCATCCACGCCCTCTTCGGGCTTGGTTTCCTCAAGCACAAACCGGGCTCGCACGGGGCCGTAGTCCTCCGAAATGGAGCGCCACGCTCCTTCCTGCTGCTCCTCACGGTTGCTGTCGCCCGCAACGGCTCCTAATTGGCGCCAGTAGGCTATCCCAGCTTCGTATTCGTCCTCGGTAAGCTGGTCTTCGTGGGCATGTACAAAGATATCATCGGGGTAAATGCGGACCCACAGTTCCTTGATCGGGTCATCCGGGCCAGGCGGCGCATCGCCACCAAATTGTTCATGGACCATGGAGGCCCTGGCAAACCGGGTTTGCAATTTTACCGGAAACAGGGCGATTGGCAAACCGCCCTGCAAGCCAGCTAGTTCCGAATTCAGGGTATCAGGTGTAATCTCAGGCATCGGTTTTCGGTATTTTTAGCATATCGGTAGCGTGGACGGCTGCCCGAAATGGGAGTTGAAGCAAAATGCCCGCCATGTGGGCGCTGTTGTATCCCCACGTGTATTTGGAGGGCGAACCGGATTCTGGCGGAAGCGGTAGGGGGGGCTGTACATCGCCACTCACCCGCAGGAATTGGCCAGGCTCGGTACCCAGGTGCGTCCAGGCTAAATCATTCCATTCTCCAATGGTATCAATCGTGCTGCCTTCCTGCTCTGCCGTAATGTCGAGCCCGAACCGGGGCTCTCCCGGCCGCTCCTGCACGACGAAGAACCACCCTGGGTCCGTTTCACTGCCCATGGCCTCGGTGGCGGATATTGGAAAACCAAAGAAGGAAATCTCCGGGTTGATCTTGGCTTGAAAAATAGGCATGCGCCGGTGTTCAAAATCCGTATGTGTAGTCAGCCCCCGGGGCGCAGTCACCTTTCCTGCTTTCTGTATGTAGACCAAAGCATTGGGGAATTTTTTGAGCAACTCGCTGCGGATTACGAAAACCACATGGGGGTCTTCTGGATTGGGAGGCGGGATCGGGCGGCCTTCCGGTATATTCTGGCCCAGCGGCTCTGCCATTTTGGTCAGCAACTCAATATCAGGCGGGGGGTAGGTGGTCTCCAGATTATCGGTATCATCCCAAAAGCTACGGAAATAGCTGCCACGCTGGTCTGTGGGGAACTCCCGCCAGAGCAGCTCCCGCGCCATCTCGTGATTGAGGCCGACCAGATAGGACTCTATAAATCGTTGGTTGACTTCCAGCAGGGAAAAGGTGTCCATTGGAATCAGCTGGACATTGGGGAGCATAAGCTCGGAGGAGATATTGGCCAATGCTTCGTAGGTCGCTTCCCGGAATTCCGGGTACGCAATCAGCGGCCGGGTGCGGGTTTCGACAGCCGGGATGTTAATGGCTTCCGTTTTGACGCTCATTATTTCCCGAAGCCGCTGATTCAGGCCTCTGTAGGCTTGCGAAAATTGTTTGAGGGGCGTCTCTACCAGGCTTGGGGTGGTATAGGGGGCTGTAGCAATATCGAGGAGCGCTTCGGCCTCGAAGCGCTTGAAGGTATCTGCCCCCCAGTTGAGCGACTCCCAATCTACGGCCACTTTTTCGGCATTTGGAGCATCAGCGTTCCTGACCAGGTTGTCTACCTCGCTGCTGATTTCTGACACGGGGTCAGATGCTGCCTGGCTGACATCTGACCGGCGAAGCAAGGGGCTGTTTACACGAGCCAGTTTCCGGTAATCCTGACGAAGCGTGGAGGTGGGCAGGTACAAAAGGGAAAGGCGCTGTATTTCATTCTCCACATTGCTAATCTCGCTCTCTTTTTTGATGATGTCTTCCCGAAGGTTCGATTCCTTGGTTTCCAGGGCGGACAGCTGGCCATTCAGGAAGATCAAAGCGGCATCTGCCGCCTCTTTTTGGTCTCTCTTGATACCTAGTTCGGCTTCTTTTTCAGTTTGCTGCTCCTCTAGACCTTCCTTTTCCGCTTTCAGATCCTCCCACAATTCTTCTTCGTCTTCCTTTTGCCTTTTCTTATCTTCTATCTGCTGTTCCAGGTTATCAATTTCATTTTGGTCGGTTTCATTCTTCAGATCCTCGTCTAGGGCTTCAATCTCCGCGGTCAGGCCGTCGATAACACCTTGCTTTGCGTCCATCTCCCCTTGCTTTTCCTGAATCTCTATGGTCAAATCGTCGATTTGCTGTTGGAGCGCTTCAATCTCTACACTCAGCTCGTCAATCTCGCTTTGTTTTTCTTGGATCTCTTCTTCTTTATTTTCGATATCCTGCAGAATAGTTTGAAGCTCCTCCTTTAAGGCGTCCAGTTGGTCAAGCAGCCTCGTGCGTTCCTCTTGCTGATCCGCCACAGCCTCTTCCTGGTCATCGGTTTGGATGACGCGCCTGCGTACAATCTGCCCCACCGCGTTTTGCTCCGAGAAGAGGGCGCGCCCGTGCATAGAGGAGGAAAAGGCAGCATAGGTTGGGGCATCCATTTTATCAAAGTAAGAGCGCTGCAACCGCCGGGCTGTTTCTGCGGAAAAGCGGGCCAGGCGGATTTGGCGTTGTGCCTCCAGAATGTCGGCGGCTTGTTCCCAGGCACGGTCCATGTAAGCGTCCTGGTTTTTTCGGACCACCAGGGTGCCAAACCCGGCTGCAACCCGGTTGCGGGGGTCGAGGTTGAGCTCGCGGAACCAGGGCTTGCTGCCCCCCTCTTCCACCCGAGTCTTGCCGGCGTGCCACTGCCCGTAAAGCGGCGGGGTGACGATGGGGTCATCGGCCGCCTCATTGGTGTAGAGGGCCTGGTCCACAGAAGCCGGCGTACCCTCCCCTGATTCCGGCGGGTCATTCAGGTTGAGCATTTCCTGTAAGCCTTCAATAAAGGGGGTTGCTTCCTCCTGGTTGAGAAAATCAACGCGGTCTTTATCTGCATCAATGATCTGCAACGCTCCTTCCACCCGCAGTACGCCATCCTGCTCAGTGTAGGACAATTCGTACCCGGCAGCTTGCATATCCATTGGGCGGCGGCCGATCGGGTCTTCAATTACCCGGGCTTCAATGCGGCGGACGAGGTACTCAAAGTCCGCCAAGTCGCTGGTCTGAAAATCCCACTCGTAGTAGACCGGCCAAAGGCCCGGGAATAGGTTGCCCGTCCCCTCCCCCCAGGAAGGCAGTTGTATATCTTGCTTTGAGATATCCTCCTCTGAAGCGCCCAGGCCTGCCAACCGCCCCTGTTCAAAGGCAGGCAATAAAAAGGCAGTATAGCGGGTGTTGGCTTCGAGGCGGCGGGGGCAGATTAAGCGGGAGGAGGCTAGGTTAGGATTTTCATCAACCAGTTTTTGCAGCTCCTCCACCTCCGTACCAGAAGGGAAATTCCGGTTGGCTTGCACGTGCGCCCAGGCCCAGGTTTCATCCCGGGGCGGGAAGGCAATATCTGAGGGCCCATGGGTTATAGCGGGCAGGGGTGCGCCAGGCAGAAAGCGGCGCTCAAACTCCGATTCCTTCAGCACAACGAGGACTAACCAGGGCCGGAGTTTGCCCTGCTTTTCGCTGGCAGGCGTGTATCGCCAGGGGAAATCCTCTTCGTAGAACTCAATGTAGGGGAAATAATTGGGCTCGAAATTGCCGACATTCGGATAAGGCTCTGTACGCACAATGGCTTCTGCCTTGACCCCGGTGATGTCGCCCGGGCCAATGATTTGCACGTCTTTGTAGACCGGTTTGCCCGATGGCGCCCCCGCCTCTGCCGGCTCCGTAATCGGTTCGTAAGCCGTACGGCCTACCGGCATGCCCTCCAGCCGGAGGCTTACCGTCACAGTGGCCCGGTCTTTGACGCCCACTTCGCCACCCAATGTGTCTTCCTGATTGATGTCTTTGCTGATGCCCTGCCGGACCCAGGGCAGAAAGGTATACTGCGCTAAATTCATGACGATTGAATTTCAGTAGCCGGCACTACCTGAAAACGGTGGGCCAACTGTGGTTTTTTTGTATTAAGGGTACTGAGGGCGGCCACGGCTTCCGCCTCACTGCCGTACTGAAGGGCCTGCCCCCCATTGACTTTCAGTGGCTTCAGGCTACTTCGGTCAACGATGGCAAACTTGACGATACGAGTTTGGACACTGCCCTGAACCTCCTGATTGCGCAATTGCTGCCGCCTGCCGGCAGCCGACCGGGCTACGGCATTGCCATTCACAAAGGTGTCAAAGTCAGATTGCTCCATATCTTCAACTGTTGGTTCGGCAAAGAAATCAGGCCCATCGATAATGAGCTGCTCAAACCGGTATCCCCGGACCGCAGCTGCGCCGACCTGTGTGGTACCCGCAAAATCGGTGCTTCCTCGCACGCTACGCCCTGACTGCATCTGCTCGTAGGATTTGCGGCTCAGGCGTTGGCTGTCCGATAGCTGCAGGAACTCGGCGGGTGCGAAAAAATCCCGGGTGGATACTGCATCGCTGTACTGCTCAATGGTAAAGCGGAAGCCCTGGTAATCATTAGGCCGCTCGTTGCCGATCTTGTCGAACCGCATACCGAGTGGCAACCGGTCCTGACGGATGGTGAGCCGGCCGGCAGGATGAAGGATGAGCGATTCCTCCGGCAGCTCCCGCAGGGTAACCTGCAGGGCAGACGTGGCTGGTAGCGTGGCTTCCCAGTTGCGCGTATCCCGCAGTACTTCCAGCAGCAACGGTAGGGCAGGGCGGGGCGGCAGTAGTTGTTTCTTGGTTTTGCCAAAGCGCTTATTGACCCGGACTTTGACCTTGATAAACCAGATTTTAAAGCTTGCTGTACCCTTGATGTGCCAGGGCGTTGGGCCGGATAGCTTTCCCTTTAAGTGGATGCCCAGCAGCTCGCGACTGCCCAGCATAACCGATAAGCCCGCACCGATTTCCACAATGAAGAAGAAGGGGCTGAAGCGGAAAAGCGCATCCAGGTACAGGTAGCCAATGACCTTGAATTTGCTGACTTTGAAGTAAAAGTCCACACTGGCACCAAACTGTACGGTATTGGAGGTCACCGCAAAGTAGGCCCGCAGGGTCAGCCGGGGGTTGTTTGTGGGCAGCAGGTTGACCGTAATGCGCTTGAGCGGCCCGCTAATGGCACGCAGGGGCGGTGGTTTGAAGGCCGGGTGGAAGCCGCCAACGGTGAAGAGGAAATTGGGGGAGTCTCTCCAGCTGATGGCAAAGTACATCTCCCCTTCGATGCGGTACTGAACAAGGTTGGACTCAAATAGCGCGGCGAAGAAGAACATCTCGCCCTTATCAAAATCAATGGCCCCAATGAAGTTGGCCTGGAAATTGACAATGGGCGCTTTTTTATCAGGCAGCTGCACCCGGACGACACCCAGGATAGCCAACTGCACCGGGTCGGGCACCTGAATGATCAGCCCCAGCTCTACGGCAATCAGGGTAGGCGTGCCCCAACCGATAATGCCCATCAGGCCAAAGGTGTAGCGCCCCTCCGCTACCGGGAAAAACTGATTGAGGTCGGCGATAATGCGCGGGGCCTCCGCAATAGGGTCGTCCGGGAACATGACGGCGTCGATGGCATTGGTGCGCACGCCCGCGGCCAGGGCGTCCAGGTTCATGCCCCGGTTGATGGCGATCAGGCCCCCTACGCCATTGAGCGTAAAGCCGAAGCCCAATTGGATCGGTTTGAATTCTGCCGTGATCAGCAGCAGGAAGGAAAAGCCAGGGCTGCCGTCCGGTTTTTTGGTTTGGAGGATGCCAATGGCTTTAACGGCTACGGTCTGCTTAAGGACGAGCTCTGCCACTCCTGCATATTCTCCCTTCTCAAAATCGAGGAAGAGGTAGCCGCCCCCTTTCATGGCGGGCGTCTCCAGTGAAAGGCCAATCCCCTTCGGCGGCTTGAAGTCCATACCGAAGTTGAGCACGCCCAGGTTGCCCCCTCCTTCCTGGTAATTGATATTGGCTTTGATGCCCATATCCTGAACGACCGCGGTAAAAGGCCCAAGCAATAGCTGCACATCCGTTCCCAGTGGGATTTCGAAGGAAGGAGGTGTGCCGCCGGAGCCTAGCTCTGGCTTGACTCCCAGGCTAATGCCGAGGATCTCGACGGGCCCCAGCTCAATATGGGCAGGGATTTTTACTTCCAGCCCGGCGCTGCCGCCAAAGTAAATACCTTTTATGCTAGACCAGCCAATGGTGAGGTCAAATAAGGCCTCAATCCCATCTTTTGGCAGCAGCTTGTTGAGAAAGCCGTCGTTGCCGGCACTGACGATCAGGATGCGGCCATCGTCCAAAGTAATTTCTGTAAGCAACTCTATTTGCTCGCCTGTTGCTACCCGAACGCCCGTCTTGGCCGAAAAAGACTTGAGGTCCAGCTCATTGCCGTTGGGCGCCCCCAGTAGCATCAGGCGGCCGGTGGGGCGTGAGGCCTGCAGGCCAACGAGCAGTTCTCCGGCTACCCCCGAAACGCCAACCTTTAATTTGGCTCCATCAGGCTGGGCTTCAATCTGCAGACCCCCATTCAGTTCTCCGGCTGCCTGCAGCAACAGTTGCAGCAATAGGTTAGCGGTTTGGTAGATGTTAATGGCGCGCTGAGCTTCGACGGAGGCCTGGGTAATGGCTTTCACACCGTCCCGGATCTCCCCATTTTCGCTAGGAGCTTCCAGTAGAGCAAGCTCAAACGCCAGGTCGAAATCTAAAATTTGTCCGTCCGCCGCCTGCTCGGGCCAAATGGGGATTTTTAGTTTTTCGCCATCGTCCAGCAGCTCCGTTTTGGTCGGCAGCAAGCCCTTCTCGTTAAAGGTATTCCACCAAGCTCCAAGGTGGTAGAACAAGAACGGGTACTGCTGTTTGAATTCAGCTGTCCCCCAGCGGTGCCCCGCTTCGGAAAAAGAAGTCAGTGGGTTGGTAAAAAAAGCTGGCAGCTTATCCCAGGCGATGGGCTCCGGGTCGTAGACCGGGTTGTCTTCGTAGTAGCGGTTGTCTTCGTCCAGCTCGAAGCGGATCCACCCCAGCAGACTGGATAGGTGATAAAAACCTCCCCAATTGAGGCGGAGGTAATCCGCGATGAGGTAATCATTAAAGCGGCGGGCAAAGCCGGGCGCGTCGCTGACCAGGCTGTTGAGGTCTAGATTGCGGATGTCTTCGACCAACTGTTGCAGCCCCTGCAGCTGTTG
>CAZNSK010000051.1:0-1947 GCA_964575505.1 uncultured Phaeodactylibacter sp. | reverse complement strand
TGCTGGGATGCGCCCACTGCCGCCGGCGCCAGACAGTGGAATGATGCCAACATCCTGGCTATGAGCCTGCGGTACACCTCAGAGGAACTGCTGAAAGAGATGCTGGACGCCTGGTTCGGTAACGGCCCCAGCACGGAAGAGGAGGATCAGGCCTGCATCGATTATTTGAAATCGGTGGACAAGCCCTAAGCACTTTTGGGCTTCAGACGGGGAAAGCACGCAACAAATGCTGCGATATGTCATTCTGAAGATAAAGCCCACGTCATCATGCCCACCCTTACTGATAACCTAGACCGGCTCCTGAAGAAAGGGGCGCAGTTGTTCCACCCCGAAGGCGCCTCCCCGCTGGCTTACGCCTGGCCCGGGCCCCATTGGGCATGGCTGGGCCTGCTCACGGCAGAAAACGGGAAACTGGCGGAGCAGCGGTACCCACTTACAGCCAGCGACTACGATGAGAGTACCGGAAAGCTCTACGCGGCTTATAGCGATACCGACTACCTGCAAATCCGCCCCCTGCCATTTGATGAGATCAAAACGCACCGGCAACTTTTGGAAAAAGCCTACCTGGAGCTGACCCGGCAGCATCTGCCGAAAGTCGCGGCAGAACAGGGGTGGCCTGTACGAGAAGACCACTGCATTCAGCGGATGGTGCTGGACGCTGTATTTCAGGATTGCTGGTACCGCCATCTGGAGCGGGAGGGCCGGCCCGCTTACCAACAACTCGATAGCATCAAACTGGGGCAAGCCCTGCTTTTAGCGCACCGACTGCGGCAGGCTTCCCCAAAGTTGGCAGAATGGTTAAATGCCTGCAGCCTGGTGTTCCGGGGGAAAGCCTGATCGCTTAGCCCTTTCAACCCACTGGCAGGAGGTGCCCGCCATGCCTCTCGTAAGCATTTATTCTTCCCGTAATGGGCCTGAACTAAGGCTAGCTTTAGCGTTGGCCGGGTTTTTCAGCCCCCCATTCGAAAAAGATTGGGGTAATTGCCCCACAGGCTGTAATTTAAAGCCTTCAATCATTTAACCATTCTACACACCATATCCATGAATGCACACGAAATAGATTATCAGATCTTCGGAGAGGAGATGCAGTATGTCGAAATTGAACTGGACCCCTTTGAGACGGTCATCGCAGAAGCCGGGAGCTTTATGATGATGGATGACAGTATAGAGATGGCGACCATATTTGGGGACGGCAGCCACCGGGAAGAAAATTCCGGGCTTTGGGGCAAGGTCCTTTCAGCCGGCAAGCGCCTCATCACCGGCGAGAGCCTGTTCATGACCGCCTTTACTCACGGCGGGAGCGGGAAAAAACGCGTTTCCTTTGCCTCTCCCTACCCCGGGCGGATTATCCCGCTTGACCTCACCCAGCACGGCGGTAAAATTATCTGCCAAAAAGATGCTTTCCTATGTGCGGCTAAAGGGGTTTCGGTGGGCATCGAATTTTCCAGGAAGCTGGGCCGCGGTTTCTTCGGCGGAGAAGGGTTTATTATGCAGAAGCTCGAGGGCAACGGGCTCTCTTTCCTCCACGCCGGCGGAACAGTGACCCGTAAGGAGCTGGCCATCGGGGAAACGATGCGCGTGGATACCGGCTGCCTCGTAGGGTTCACCCAAGACGTAGACTACGATATCGAGATGGTGCGGGGCGTCCGCAACGCAATTTTTGGTGGAGAAGGGCTTTTTTACGCCCGCTTGCAGGGCCCGGGCAGTGTATGGGTGCAGTCGCTGCCATTTAGCCGTTTGGCCGACCGTGTCCTTCGGGCTTCCCGCCACTACGGCGGCAAGAGCAAGGGCGAAGGCAGTGTGCTGGGCGGGCTGGGCGATCTGCTCGATGGGGATAATTGGTAAAAAATAGTTGCCAGCTCGAACAAAGTTTTTGTTTTGCTGTTTATTGGTAGTTTTATTATCATTTCTAGCAGAAATGCTAAAATCGAAGTAAACAAGAATTTC
>CAZNSK010000050.1:0-36523 GCA_964575505.1 uncultured Phaeodactylibacter sp. | reverse complement strand
AGAAAAAATAACGGCGCATAAAAACACGTTTTATTAATGCACCATTCCTTAGCATTTTTCTTAATGAAGGCGTTAAAATCGAAATTTTATTACAATTCCCCAAAAGATATTTGCAAAGCCGGGCTTTGCCCTTTATAATTGCCTGGAATGGAAACTAGTTTGGGGGTATAGTTGTATACATACCAGGTTTGCCAAAAAAATTCATATATAAAGCGCTATCATTTGATTAGTAAGCGCCGACATTAAACAAAGCGAAAATGCAGAAAATACGTATTGGCATCATCGAGGATGAAACCTTGATCCGGAAAAACTTCTGCCTTTACTTCGAGAACCTACCTGATTTCGAATTCACCGCCGGTGCTTCTTCTGTGGAGTCTTTCCTGCAGGAACTGCCGCCTTCCTCTGGGTTGGATGTGCTTATGCTCGACATTGGCCTTCCCGGTGGCATGTCAGGCCTGGAGGGGATTCAGCTGCTCAAAGAGCATTATGAACCAGTAGACATCATCATGTGGTCTGCCTACGAAGACTCCGATAGGATATTCAGCGCCCTGCAATCCGGGGCCGACTCTTACGTCACCAAGCGATCGTCTATGCATACCATCCGGGAAGCCATACAAACGGTTCACAACGGCGGGTCTTTCATGTCGCCCGGAATTGCCCGGAAGGTGGTCGACTTCTTCGCGCCCAAAAAGAAAAAACAACCCGAAGCCCACCCTCTTACCCTGAGGCAGCAACAAATTGTAGATGGGCTGGTAAAAGGGCTGAGTTACAAAATGGTGGGGCACGAATTGGATATTTCAGTAGAGACGGTGCGGGACCACATCAAAAAGATATACAAGCGCCTGCACGTGAACAGTAAAGCTGAGGTCATCCGGAAAAAGCTCAAAGGCGAAATATAGTTGGGGCTTTAGCAGAAAAAATCATACTTTTAAACCCTTAAGTATTGGCAAAGCGTAAATATTACGTTGCCATTCCGCATGCGTACTAGATTTCGAAACCGCTGAATGTGCACACCTGTTTGTTTCCGGGTTGCCGGTGGGCAGGAATGGTTATTGATTTCGCTGGTGTACAGGCACCACAGTACTTAATCACTCTACACAGAGAGATACATGCTTCTTATTAACCACACGGTTCAATGCAGTGCCCTGAAATGGAGAGCGACAGCAATGCTGGCGCTACTGTCGCTTTGCCTGTACGCACAGCAGGGCGAATTGCCGGAGGAATACTACTCCCTCAACGACGGGCTTTCCGACCGCAACATTACGGATATAGTGCAGACACCGGACGGCTTGCTCTGGCTCTCTACGAGCAATGGGCTGAACCGCTTTGATGGTTACCACTTTACCGTTTTCAACAACAATCCGGGCAACCCCCGGCAAATCGCAGAAGCCAACATCAGGCAGCTGGCGCTCAACGGGCAGGGCAAACTGGTCATCCTCTACAAAAGCAGCCACGCCCTGTTCCAGCTATTAGACTATACCACCCACGATATCGAGACCATCCGCCTGTTGCCGGAGCACGGCATTAGCGGCCGGCCCCGGAAGATCGTCGTAGACCGGGCAGGAGATATTACGGCTCTGGCAATCAGCAACACTGCCTACAACCTGTACCGGTACGAAGGTGGGCAGGCGTTCACCCTGCTTTTCAGTATCCCGAAAGCAGACTATGCCGATATCACCCAAATTGACCTTTTGCCCTTACAGGATGGCTCTTTCGTCATTAATGACAGTTATCATGGGTTCCGGCACTTCTCCTCCAATGGGGCATTGCTAAATGCCTATGCCAACAATGAAATTCCTGGATTGGAATTCAAGGATTCTTATCCGGGGCAAGCCACTATACTACACGAAGATGTCAATGGCCTGGTTTGGTTCGCCCTGCAGGGGCAAAAGGGCGTCTACCACTACCAGCCAGCCCTTCGTGACCTGCAGTTGTCTGAACAGCAACCCCGCTGGGAGTATTTCACTAAAATATGGGAAGACCAGGTTGGCAACTTGCTATTGGGGCACTCGCCCACCCCCGGTGATTCTTACCCGCTTTCCGGGCTGTATTGCGTCAGCACCACCGGCAAAAACCACCCGTTCCGGGAAGTCCTCAAAGTCAGCGATTACATCGTCAGCGCCTACAGCCAAAATTTCTTTACCAACCTTATTCTCGGCATTGATACCGGCTTGAAAATTATTCAAAACCGCCAGTTTAAAATCCGCAAATTCCTGTACGAGGATGTCAGCTCCGACCGGCGGGGGGCTGTCATGCGGGGCGTTACCAGCAATGGGGCCGACAAAGTGTACTTTGCGCGGGAAGTGGATGCCTGGTACCAGTATAACCCCTATACCCATTACCTGGATACCCTGCTGATGGTAGACGAACAGACCGGAGAACAAGTGGAATTGTCCTGTGGCAGGAACCTCGAAATGAGCGCCGATGGCTACCTCTGGGGATTGTCCTGCCTGAACGGGCAAAACGGCCGGCTGCTCCGTTATGACCCCAGCACGTGCATGGTCCGCACTTACCTCTTCGAACACCGCTTCACGGCATTTACCATCAGCAAGCAATCCGGGATAATCTGGCTGGTAGCGGAGCCCAACAGCCCCAGTGGCATGCTGGTGTCCTTCAACCCCGAATCTGAACAATTTAAGCCCCTCTTTGACTACGAAGGTAAAAACCCCATCAGCGAAGCCAGCCCCAGGTTTATCCTGGAAGCAGATGACGGGGCACTCTGGATTGGTACAGAAAATGGCTTGTTTTTCGTCAACCCGGGCACCCGCCAACACCGCTCCTACCGGGTGGGCGACGACCGCTCGCACGGGCTGGCCAGTAATGTAATTTATGCGATCCACGAAGATGAGCAGCATCGGCTCTGGCTGGGCACCACCAATGGCTTTCACATTTTTGACCCGTACCACAACACTTGGCAGCATTACAATGAAGCCGATGGCCTGGCTGAGAATACGGTCTGCGGGTTCGTGCCTACCCGGGACGGGCAGTACTGGATTGGCACTTACAACGGCATTTCCCTTTTCGACCCCAGGCAGAACACCTTCCGGAATTACTACCGCAAGGATGGCTTCAGCAATAATGAGTTTAACCGCTTTTCCTACTTCTCGGACAGCCTCGGCAATATCTACTTTGGTGGAGTCAATGGCATGAATGTATTCCGTACGAAGGATTTGCTGGTCGACATTCAAACGCCGGCACCAGTACTCACCCAGTTCAGCCATTACAATAAATCCCTGGACACTACTATTCTGCAAGTCAGCAATTTGCAGCTGGACGAGCCAATTGTCATTGGGCCCGACGACAGCCAATTCACGCTGAGCTATACCTTGCCCAGCTACATTACGCCTCGCCGCAATCAGTTTAAAACCTGGCTGGAGGGTATCGACAAAGGGTTTGTTTACCAGGGCAATAACCCCAATATCGGGTTCCATAGCTTGCCACCCGGAGAATACACCCTGCACGTCAAGGGGGCAGATGCCAATGGAAACTGGAGCAAAGCGGCTCTCAAAATCCCGATCCGGGTCAATCCCCCCTTCGTAAAGACGATCTGGTTTTTCCTGCTTTGCGCTGCCGCCCTCTTCGGCCTGGCTTATCTCATCTTCTTCATTCAGCTCGAGCGAAAGCTGGAAGTGGAACGCATCCGTACCAAACTGTCCAGCGACCTGCACGATGAAGTCAGTGGATTGCTGGCAGGCATCGCCATACAAACGGATGTACTGCAATTGGAAGTAAAAGAGCCCGAAAGCCGTAAACGCCTGGAAAAAATTGGGGAAGTCAGCCGCATGGCCATGTCCAAAATGAGCGACGTCATTTGGTCTATTGACTCCCGGAAAGACAAGGTGGATGACCTCATCATACGCATTCAGGGGCAGGGAGAAGAAATCCTTGACCCCCTGAATATTAACTACCATTTCGATATTGGCAACCTAGACAGAGAACGTAAAATCCCGGTGCAGTTGCGGCAAAACCTTTACTTCATCTTTAAGGAAGCAGTCAATAATATTGCGAAGCACTCTTTGGCTACGGAAGTGCAAATTGCACTGTTTAACAAGGGCCAGGAATTTGTGATGCAGATAGAAGACAATGGCCTCGAAATCCGCAACCAGCAGAAAGGCGCCACGCTAAACAAGCCCAACCCGCGCACCGCAGCTGAAGCGGCAACCCTGGAAGAACAGGAAATTCAGTACAAGACAGGCCAGGGGCTGGCCAATATGAAAATGCGGGCAGAACGTATCAATGGCCGTATTCAGATTGGCAAAAACAGCAAAGGGTTCTCCGTGCGGGTACGCTGCCCAAAATTCGCATAGCCGCCTCACCCAAACGGATGGCGCAGCGGCTCTTCTTCCACGGCAGGCTGCAACATCTGCACCAGCCCAGGCAACGCCCTATTCAAAAGCTGGCCGTGGTACTTAAGGTAAACATGCTCCGTCACCGGCCGGGCGCCTATAGAGCTTTTAATCGCAGTAGCGGTGCGCCCAAAGACGATTTTTTCCGCCTTAAAATCTTCTATGCCAATTCGGGCCGACTCTAAAAGCATATTGAGGTAGAGCTGAGCTGTGCCGTTGTAGGCTTCATCAAAGCCCAGGAAATGGACTTCCGCCAACTTGCCGCTCTTCAGCACCGTACAGAACCCCACCAGCTCCGGGCCGTCAAAGTAGGCCACAACCTTGTAATGCTTACCGAAAGCCGACTTTAATTGCCGGAAATAAGCCGGCTCCAATTTAACCAGGCTAAAGTCTGCACCCTGCGCTGTATTCAGGTAGAGTGCATGCATCCGGGCCTCCCATTGGCAAAGGTCAGCCAGGGTGAAAGACCGGCAGCGCAACTGCGCCCCTTTCTTGAAGGCCCGCCTGGCACGGACCCGGTACTTGGAAGTCATTGCCTCCAGATAGCCCTCCAGGGTGCGCCATTCCGGTGCTACCTCCAAGACGAGATTAGGCTCAAAACCAAAAGAGTGGAAACGCTGCCGCTCTAACTCCCGGGCCAGAACAGAATAGGCTGCTGCCGCAACATCCTTGACCATAGAAACTTCGGGGCGCTTACCATTCCGGGCAAGGTAAAAGCGCGCTGCCTCCAGGCTTTCCAGCAGCACCTCGGCCTGCAAGCGGGGCGGCACCTCCGGGGAAAAAGCGAAACCATAATCACCAGTAACCTGAGCCGCTCCACAAGTCAGGACGCGGCAGTGCCACCTGCCCGCTAACCGATTGGTGAGCTGCGTGGCCAGGGATGGGTTAGCAGACTGGAAAATATGCAGGTTCTTGTTAATTTGAAAGTCAAAACACTGAAAAGCTAGGATGCCCGCCATCTGGCCAGACCGCTCAATGGCTCCGTAGGCGAATTGAAAACCCTCGGGCCGGCACTCCTCGAAAGCCAGCAGGTAATTCCGGCTCAAAAAGACCTGGTTGCGGCCCGAAAGGCTATCCCAGGTGGCGGGCAAATCGGCAGCAGTCGCATAGAACTGCAGGGTGTAGCCCGCCGCCTGAAGGGGGAGCTGCAGAGTAGAAAGGGCGGCAGCCTTGCGGGCAGTGCACCTCTTTGCCGCCGGCTCTGTATTGGGCTGCAGTAATTGCTGAACAGAATCGTATATCGGGCAGCGAGCGCTGAACCCCTCAGTAGCTTGTTTCATAAGGATGTGTCTTCCTGCGGCTGGGCCATCGCATGGACGTAGGCACAGCCGCGCTTCGGGCTTCAATCTCTTAGCCTAAACGTCATCCAATACGGCTTAGTTTTGAGAAATATTGCGGATTCGGCCTATCCCCTGCCCCGCTCGGCCGGCAGGGCCCACTTTCTAACCAGTTTCATCGCTTCATCTTCGTCTATCCAACCTTCATAGGTATTCGTACCTAAGCCATCGTAGTACAAAAACCAAGTCTCCAGGATATGTTTCGCGCCGTCGTACTGAATGGCAAAGTCAGCAAAATCAGCTGGCTGCAAGGTGTGCAGGCTCGAATCTGCCGGCACCGCAATGATTTTGGTGTCCAGCTGCCCTTCGTCGAGCAGTTGAAGAGCGCCAATGAGCCGGGCAGCCACAACCGTGCCTGTAGGCAAGGCTTCCGATAGCAACAGCACATCTATAGGGTCACCATCCCCACCCTGGCTTTCCGGCATATTAGTAGAAGGGACGAAGCCATAATTCCCGGGATAGGGCAAAAAGTCAATAACCCGGTCTTGCCCGCCCCGCTGATCAGCCCGGAATTGGCCCGTAGCCTTATCGTACTCTATCTTGCGGTTGGTGCCAGCGGGGATTTCCACCACCACGTGGATACCCTGCGGCGCGAAAGCCGGAATATCCGCATAGTCCTTTCTTCCGGGGGCGTCCGCATCCTGACAAGCGCTGAGCAACAGCAGCATTGGCAAAGTGTAAATGAAGGTCTTCATAGTCGGATTCGTTTGGGGAAAGATAAGCATTTTAGGCCCCTCCCCGGTTGAGCTGCCGCCGGTCTCTGCCCTAAAAATGTTAAAAAAGGTATTTCTTTTCTACTCGCAGAGAACTTCAATTTCACCTTTTGTGTTATCGCGAAGACAATACAATGGTTTGCTTTATAGACCTATTTCAGGTCTGCCTATACGCTGCAAAGTGGCATGCCACTTTGTAGTTTATCGAGGATTCGAACGTTGCTCGCTCCTGTGCCGGCCAGTAGCATCGGCATGGGCTGTTTCGCAATAGAGGTTATGCATGGAAATTTTGTACGCGCACGCGCGTGGGAGCCTCGCCAGAAACTCTTGTGCATAATGTCTAATATATAATTGAATTGGAGCAGGTAAAAGCAATTGTCTCAGAGCGGTGTAGCCTCCAGCCGCTATCTTCCAAAACTACTCCCAATGCCAATCGACTACCAACACCCCATCCCGCAAATTGCTCGAGAAGACCTCAGCCGCAGCCACTTTGAGCAATCTTTTCTTTTTCCTGGCAAACCAGTGGTTATTAAAGGGTTCCTGAAAGGTTCGGGTGCCTACCAGAAGTGGTCAATGGACTTCTTCCGCCGGGAAATGGGCAGCCTCAAGGTCGGCTTATTCGATGAAATCCCGGGCAAAGAAGACCGCTCCTTCAAAACGCCGGATTTATATATGAAATTTGGTGAATATCTCGACCTCATCGAGCGGGAACCTACGAATAAGCGCATCTTCTTGTTCAACATTTTCAAACACCGCCCGGAATTGAAAAAGGACGTCACGTTCCCGAAACTGGTCCGGCATTGGAATAAAAATTTCCGCTTTACGTTTTTCGGGGGCAAAGGCGCTGTGGTCCGCATCCATCAGGATATGGACATGGCTAATGTATTTTTGACTCAGTTTCACGGTGCCAAACGCGTGATTCTGTTTGCACCTGAATACTCCGCACTGCTGTACCGCTACCCCTTCAGCGTTCACAGCTCCGTAAATGTGCAGGCGCCAGATTACGAAACCTACCCCGGGCTTCACTATGTCAAAGGGTACGAAACCATCATCAAGGAAGGGGATACGCTGTTTATCCCCTCTGGCTATTGGCACTATATTGTCTATCTGGAAGGTGGGTTTGCGATGGCTCTGCGGTCCTGGAGCCCCCATTGGAGCCAGTACCTCAGCGGGCTGTACAATATAGGCATTATGACTCACCTGGATGAGTTTTTCCGTTTTGCATTCGGCAAACGGTGGTTTGAGTGGAAGAAAAAGGTGGCTTTCAAGCGAGCTGAACGGGCCATTGCCCTTGCCCGGGAGCAGGAGCCCCGCTGGCTTAACTCTACATCCCGTTAACTGTTTTGGGCGCTGGTGCATGTTTTCCTCAGCTTGCCTTACCTTTGCGGCTCAACGAAAGGAAAATAATATGAAGACACTACGGCTGCTGCCAGCACTGATGCTTCTGGCCGCTTGCGCACCGGAAGCTCCGGAACAGGGCGATAAGCCAACCGCCATCAACCTGGAAACTGCCATGCCCGGCACCTGGGAGTCCGTATCATTGCGGGTAGCCATCAATACGGCAAACGGTTCCGACTCCTCTTTTGTCTTTGAGGTACGGGAAGAAGAGTGGGAACGCCGGCTGGGGGTGAAACCCGCCCGGACTTACTACCAACCCGACCATAAGTACCGGCAGGAGTTTACCAGCCTGGCAGACAGCCTGTTGAGCACGAGCCGGGGGATGTGGAATGTTTTCGGGGACACCCTCATGATGGTGGAACCCAACGCGACTTACTACTATGAGGTCTCGATCGAAAATGGCCTGGCGCGGTTTGCCACCCGCCTCGACTGGGACGGGGACGGAGCGGAAGACGATGACTACCTGGGGGTGCACCGCAAGGTGAGTTCTTCTACAGAATAACCAGGGCTGGCATACTAAACAATTGGGCAAATCAGTTCTTACCCCATCTTCAATTAATGCTTAAACAAGATGAAACCACAATTTCTCATCGCCCTACTGGCGGTCGCTACCCTTCCCTTCTCCGCTTGCAACAAAGAAAAAGTTGCCACGCTGGAGCGGCAATTGCGCGAGAAAGACAAGCAGATTACGCAGCTGGAAGATCAGGTCGAGCATCTGCAGTTTACCAACTCCAGCCTGCTCGACCGCATGTCTGACCTCTCCATTGTGAGCAAAGAAGGCGCTACGAGCATCCGGGAGTCCCTGGAAAACATCAACCAGCAATACCAGTTCATTGAAGACCTCACGACGAAGGTGCAGCAAAAAGACTCCCTGAATCTGGCCTTGGTCATGAATTTGAAACGTTCGCTGGCCGATGTCAACGATGAGGACGTAAAAGTGGAAGTGCGGGGCGGCGTCGTCCATGTCTCCATTTCTGATAAGTTGCTCTTCCGCTCAGGCAGCTCCAAAATAACAGAAGCGGCAAAATCAGTACTAGGCAAAGTCGCCCTTGTGGTCAGTGACCACAACGACCTCAACCTCATGGTAGAAGGCCATACTGATGATGTGCCGATTTCCAATTCCTGCGTAAAGGATAACTGGGACCTGAGCGTAAAGCGGGCCACGGCGGTGGTACGCGTGCTGGAGCGGGAGCACTACGTGGACCCCACCCGCATGATTGCCTCTGGCCGTTCGTCCTACCAGCCAAAGGCTGATAACGATACCGAAGCTGGCCGCAGCCTCAACCGGCGCACCGAGATTGTGATCATGCCGCGGCTCGACCAGTTCTTTGAGCTGATGGAGCCCCCGGTGGTCGCCAATTAATCCGTACCGCTTACTTCTTAAGGTATTCTGAATACAGCTGGCCGTGGCGATAGGCTGAGAGCACGTGGGCTACCGTTGAGGTCAGATTTTTAGGCAGGGATTCCAGGTAAAACCACTCCGCTTCTTTAAACTTATGGGTCTCCTTGGCTTTCAGCTCCCCCTCCCAGCGGAAGGCTTTAAAATACAGGACGATGCGGTGCTCCTCCCCGTTGACTTTGTGCAGCAGGTGGGCGAGCTCCAGGTCCTCCTCTTTCAGGATAATGCCCGCCTCTTCGAAACTTTCCCGTATCAGGGCCTGCTTGGCGAACTCTCTGGATTCTACCGTGCCGCCCACCAGGGTGTAATTGCCCCCATTGGGCTTGGTCTGCTTGAGCAGCAAAATACGCCCCCGGTGGTACAGTATCAGCCTAGCCTTGAAAGTAATCGTCGAACCTGCCATTTCTAAAGAATTTACCCTCCGTTTCTAACCAATGGAACGGTGCTTCTGTTCTGCAATTTAGGCATTCTGAACTGATGCGCTCCAAGAGATGGCTAATTTCAACTGGGGGTGGTGGCAAAAATCATTGCTTTTTAAAGCCCTTTTATTGGGCTGACATTTTCGGATACCGCCCGTTTGTCAGCTATTATTTTTTTTTACCTTTGTTCTAACATTCGTATCGGGAATGCAAATCTGTCATTGCTTTTTTGGAATCCTTAGTTCCGAAAACTTGTCCTATGGGAGCCCGGTTGGCTTCCGCTGAATCATCAAACCGGCCGCCCTTTGGCGCGCCATATCGTAAGCAAAAAAGCAAGCTTATATGCGATACGAGAACGTACTGGCAACTATCGGCAATACGCCACTTATTCACCTCAGCCGGATCGCGAAAGACCTCCCGGCTACTGTCTACGGAAAAGTTGAAGCCTACAACCCGGGGCAGTCTGCAAAAGACCGCACCGCCCTGTTTATGGTAGAACAAGCTGAACGCAAAGGCTTGATCCAACCGGGGGATGCGATTGTTGAAGCCACCTCCGGGAACACCGGCTACAGCCTGGCCATGATCTGCAGCCTGAAGGGCTACCGCTGTGTGCTGACGGTTTCGAGCAAGGCCTCCCAGGAAAAGCTGTCCCTGCTCAAAGCCATGGGCGCGGAAGTGGTAGTCTGCCCCGCCGACGCCACCCCGGAAGACCCCCGGTCCTACTATTCCCGTGCCAAGCAACTGTCGGAGGAAATCCCCAACGCTTATTACCTGGCGCAAAATTTCAACCTCAATAACTCCCAAGCCCACTACAGCTCCACCGGCCCGGAAATCTGGGAGCAGACGGAGGGCAAAATCACCCACTACGTCTGCTGCGCCGGCACCGGTGGCACGCTTTCCGGCACCGCCCGCTTTCTCAAGGAGAAAAACCCGGACATCAAAATCATCGCCGTAGACGCCTATGGCTCCGTGCTGAAAAAGTACTGGGAAACCGGTGAGTTTGACCAGTCCGAGATTTACCCTTACAAAGTGGAAGGCCTGGGCAAGACCATCATCCCGGGCAACGTCGCCTTTGACCTTATCGATGACTTCATCAAGGTTACCGACCGCAGCAGCGCCCACCGCGCCCGCCAACTGGCCCGGCAGGAAGGCTTGCTCGTAGGCTATTCCAGCGGTTCGGCCATGCAGGCTGTGTTCCGCCTCAAGGAGCAGCTTAAGCCAACCGATGTCGTAGTGGCGCTCTTCCCGGACCACGGCACCCGCTACCTCGGCAAAATTTACAACGACGAGTGGATGAAGCAACAAGGCTTCCTGCAGCCGAAGCCCGCCACCAACGGCAGGCCGGCGCACCACGCCGAGCTCGCTCACGAAGACTCCTACACGCGGTACCGCAAAATTTACCGCGCCTACCGCATCAAATATAAGCGCTACCTGCGGCAAACGCTGAAAGCAATGAGCTGAACATCAATTAAGGGCAGGAGTCAATAGCCTTTGCAGGCTTCGGGCATTAGGCCATCACCCGGCTTCCGAAGCCCTGCTATACATTTGCAGAGGTAAGGAGCAGGGCAAATCCTGCAAAAATCGTACATTGTGTTTCCCAAAATGATGACAGGACTACATGGACGAAATACAACAACTGCGCGAAGCCCTCAAAGGCGCTCCTGATAACCTCCCGCTCCGAAAGCTCCTCGCCAATGCGCTGATGAAGCAAGAACGGTTTGAAGAAGGCGAAGCAGCCTACAAGGAAGCCCTCCGGCTTGCCCCCGACGACAAAGACCTGAAAATAGGGCTGGCTGATGCCTTCCGCGCCCAGCAGAAAACCGGTTCCGGCCTGGTATTGATGGAAGAGCTGATCGAAACCCCGGCCCCACCCGCCAAAGCCTGGCTCATTTACGCCAAGCTGCTTCTGCAAAGCCAACAGGCAAAAGCTGCCCGGGAAGCCTACGATAATGCCATTGCCATCAATGATCAACTGCGCGATGCCTACCTGGAATCCGAAATCAACCTGCAACTTAAAGCAGATCCTGAACCCGAGCGCATCAAGCTGAAAGCCAACGGGCCACAGGGAGACGAACAGCCGGAAGCGGGCCTGGATATCGAGCGCCCCGGAACCACTTTCAAGGATGTGGGCGGCATGGACGCTGTAAAGGATGAAGTCCGCAAAAAAATTCTCCACCCCCTGCAGCACCCGGAGATCTACCAGGCTTATGGCAAAAAGATAGGAGGCGGCATCCTCCTCTACGGGCCGCCCGGCTGCGGCAAAACCCACCTGGCACGAGCTACTGCCGGAGAAGTAAGCTCCAATTTCATCGCTGTAGGCATCAGCGATATCCTAGATATGTACATCGGACAAAGCGAGCGCAACCTGCACGCTATTTTCCAAAAAGCCCGCAACCGCAAGCCCTGCGTCCTCTTCTTCGATGAGGCCGATGCCTTGGGCGCCAGCCGTTCGGATATGCGCCACAGCGCTGGCCGGAATGTCATCAATCAATTCCTGGCCGAACTGGACGGCGTGGAGTACGACAACGAGGGCGTGCTCGTCTTAGCCGCAACCAATGCGCCCTGGCACCTCGACTCCGCCTTCCGCCGGCCGGGCCGTTTCGACCGCATCATTTTTGTGCCTCCACCTGATGCAGAAGCGCGCGAAGCTATCCTGCAGCTCAAACTCAAGGGCAAACCGCTGGGGGACCTCAACTTTAAGCGGCTGGCCAAAAAAACGGATGGCTTTTCCGGCGCAGACATTGAGGCCATCATCGACCGGGCTATTGAGGGCAAACTGGACGAAGCCATCGCATCCGGGCAGCCTAAGCCCCTGCAGACGGCAGACCTGGAGAAAGCCATCAAGCAGCACCGCCCGACCACTAAAGAGTGGTTCACTACCGCCAAAAACTACGCCCTCTTTGCCAACGAAGCGGGGATTTACGATGAAATCCTGGACTACCTCAAGATCAAAAAATAATGAACATCCACCTTGAACGCGGCAAACTCCTACTGGCGCAGAAGCGGCTTTCGGATGCAGAGCAGGAATTCAAGCAAGCCCTCAGCCAGGACCCAAATGACCCCAGGGCGATGGCCTGGCTGGCGGAGTGCTACCTGAGCAGCAAGCGCTACTCGGAAGCGCTGGAGATCAGCGAGCGGGCGATGGGCATGGCACCCAATGATACCTTCCTGCTGTATACCCTGGCGCGTGCCTACTTTTACAGCCAAAAGCCCAAGCAGGCACGGGAGATCATCCGGCAGGCCCTGCAGCTCAACCCGGCCGATGCTGATTTTTTTCTGCTCCTCGCACATGTGGCTTTTTACGAAGAAAAGTGGCAGGAGGCTCTGGATGCTGCGGAACAAGGCCTGCAGTTGGACTCGGAAAACGTCAACCTCGTTAATGTAAGGGCGCAGGCCCTGGTGAAGCTGGACCGCAAAGCCGAGGCTGCCGAAACCATCGACTATGCCCTGCACAAAGCTCCCGAGGACAGCTACTCCCACGCTAACCGCGGTTGGGTAGCTATTGAGCAAAACTGCTTTAAGGATGCGCAGCTCAACTTTCGGGAGGCTTTGCGCATCGACCCCACCAATGACTTTGCCCGTTCGGGCCTTAAGGAAGCCATCAAAGGGCAGAATATTTTATACCGGGGCATCCTGAAGTACTTCCTATGGATGGCCAAAATGAATGAGCGCAACCGCTGGGCTTTCATCATCGGCGCTTATATCGTCTACCGGATCGTGGTTAGTGTGGCGCGGCAAAACCCCGCCTTGCAGCCGCTCCTCTACCCCATTATTGGCTTTTACATCCTATTTGCCCTTTCTTCCTGGATTGCCGTGCCCATCGCCAATCTTTTCCTGCGGCTACACCCGATCGGCAAGCATGCCCTTACGGAGGATGAACGGCTGGGGTCCAATATCGCCGGCGGATTGCTGGGGCTTTCGCTGTTGTCTTTGGCGGGTTACCTCATCAGCAGCTCCGGGCAGCTGCTCTTTTTAGGCCTGGTGTTCGGGTTGTTGCTTATCCCTGCCGGGGGCACCTTTACCGTAAGTGCGGGCACCAAAGCCCGGCGTTCGCTGGGAGCCTACAGCCTCGCCTTAGCCGCTTGCGGGATCTTAGGTGCTTTAGTCCCGGCTCTGGGCAGCTGGCTGATCATCGTCTTCGCGATTGGCATTTTTGCCTACGGCTGGGTGGCAAATTACCTGATCGGGCAGGATGCGAAAGCTTTTTGAGTGGATTACTGCGGTGATATTGCGTCAAAGCTTAAAACACAGTATATTTGCACACATAACCTGTGTAAAATGAAGAATATCACGCTATCCATTCCCGATGAGCTACTGGAGAAAAGCAGAGCTTATGCTAAGCTGCATGGAACAAGCCTTAATGAGTTTGTAAGAGAACTGTTAAGACGCCATGTGGCTACAAGTACAATGAGCCCTGCAGAAAAATTACTTGAAAGAAGTAATGCCCTCACTATATCAACAAAAGACTGGAAATGGAACAGAGATGAATTATACGACCGGAAAATATTTTCTTGACACCAACTTCCTGATTTATCTATTCAGTGGAGATGAGCAGAGGAAACAGCAAATTTGTCGAGAAGTCCTTCAAGCTGGGGCTAAAGAAGCGGTCTTTGTACTTTCGACTCAAGTACTAAAAGAATTTGTAAGTGTAATGATAGGCAAGTTTAAAGTACAACCCAGCTTAGTAAAAGAACTCGTTGATGACCTATGTCAATTTGAAGTAATTCAAATTACCCCCTTGCTTATTCAAAAGGCTGTAGATATGCACACTTTACACTGCTTCTCGTTTTGGGACAGTTTGATTTTGGTAGCTGCTCAATCTGCAGAAGCCAACGTATTACTCTCTGAAGACTTACAGCATAGTCAAAAATTAGGCAACCTAACCATTTGGAATCCTTTCCAGATAGAAGGATAGCCAATATATTACCCTTTCAATCTACCCATCACGCTCTTCCGGTACCCCTCACTAATCGGCAGCCGCTCTTTTCCAAGCACCACCCGGTTGCGCTCTATGTAGTCAATTTTGGGAATGGACACAATGTAGGATCGGTGAGTGCGCACAAATAAAGCTGTCGGCAGCACCTCTTCAAAATGCTTCATGTTTTCCAATGTCATAATGCGGCCGGCCGGCGTGTGGATGGCCACGTAGTCGCCCTGCCCTTCCAAATAGGCGATATCGGCGTAGTCGATGCGCTGCAGGCGGTATTCCGTTTTCACAAATAAATAGGAGGCGCTCACTTCTGCCTCCAGAGCTTCTGAGGCCAGACTCCTTTCACCGGTCTCTACCTTCTGCACCGCCTGGTAAAAACGGTCGTAAGAAATAGGCTTCATCAGGTAATCCACCACGTTGTGTTCGTACCCTTGCAGCGCATATTGCTCATAAGCGGTGGTAAGAATGACCGGCAGGCGCTGATTCAGAATTTTCATGACTTGAATGCCGGTGAGTTCAGGCATTTGGACATCCAGAAAGAGCAATAAACCTGACTGCCCCAGCAGGTATTGCAATGACTCAATAGGGTTTGAAAAAGCCTCCGCCAGTTCCAAATCCGGCGTCTTCCGGACGTAATCGGACAGTAACTGTACAGCCAGCGGCTCATCATCCACAATTACACATCGGAGCATAGGGCAATGGGGATTTTCAGGGTCACATCAAATTGGTTGGCGGTCTTGTTAACGATCCATTCATGCTGATCTTCATAAATCAAAGATAAGCGTTTGCGGATATTGGCCAGGCCGATGCCGCCCACCTGATCTTTCTGCTGCGCGCGCACGGTATTACGGGTATGAAAGGCCAGGGCCTCCGGTGTTCTTTCCAGACGGATGAGTACCGGCCGCTCCGGGTCCCGCAGTTCGCCGTGCTTAAAGGCGTTCTCCACAAAGGGAATAAGGGCGAATGGTGGAATCAAAAGCCCATCCAGGTTGTCGGTCACCTCAAATTGCAGCTGCACTTGATATCCGTACCGCAGGCGCTGCAGGCTGACGAAGTCATTTATGTACTTCACTTCCCGTTCAAGGGGTACTTGCTCATCATTCTCATACAGCGCATACCGAAGTAGCGCGGTCAGCTTTTCCATCGCTTCCAGCGCCTTATCCGATTTTTGGTAGACCAGGGTGTAGACGTTATTCAGCGTATTGAAAAGAAAGTGGGGGTTGATCTGCGACCGCAAAAAGGCTAATTCTGTTTTCTGATTTTGAATGAGCAGCTCCTGGCTTTGCCGCTCCCGGAAACGGGAATACTGCGAGAAGTAAAACACGATGCCTACAGCCGAAAAGGGAATAGCGTAGTACAGGTTATCCAGCAAATAGTTGGTAGTACTCATCTGATCGTAGTAATTGTCAAAGCCGAACCAATACAGGAAAAACACCTCCTCAATAAAAAAACGGGTGGCTGCCACCATCGGATAAACCAAAATCAAACAGGCAACGAGGAGCACATTAGGCTTGCCTTTCAGCCAAAGCAGTGCCGTGTAGCAGCCGAATGCATACAAAATATTGGTAGCCAGAGAAGAGAGGGATAACAATATGCCCTTGCGGTTCGTCCAGGTGTTCACAAAACGCTGCATGCCATCATCGGCAATATCGCTTAATTCCACATAGACCAGGAAGAAGGCTATACTCCAGACCAGTAAAACCCCGTATTTAGGCTTCATCGTTACGCAATTTCATGCCAAACTAAGGATTTATGCAGCAGCCCTGCCTGCCCAATAGGTCAGCCAGGGTATTCTATCGGCGAATCCGCCTGTGCAGCCGGTGAATGCACCATGCCCTTAGTGGGGGTACTGACCGAGAAAATCTCCCGGGCTGCCGATTGCAGTTGGAAAACGTGAAGCCCGCCTGCACTTTTGTACTTGTCAACCGCAAACAACAACAATTTTAACTCAAAAAATGCTCAACCCATGAAATATCTGTTCCCGCTTCTCATCGCTTTGTTCCTGTTGCAAATGTCCGCCGCCCAGGAGATGCCCTACAAAGGCCCGGACGAATTTCTCATCGGCGGCCGGCAGGTGCCTCAGGTACTGCTGATGGGCACCTGGCACTTCGCTTACCCTGGCCTGGATGAGCACAAAACGAAGGAGGAAGACAAAATCAACATTTTCACGCCCAGGCGGCAGGCAGAACTCCAGGAATTACTAAACTACATCGCTCAATTCCAGCCCACAAAAATCGTAGTGGAATCAGGCGCAAATACGGGGTATCTAATGAACCGGTACCGCCGCTGGAAAAAAGGGGAAGAGGATTTATACGCCAACGAGCGCGACCAAATTGGCATCCGGCTGATGGATAAGCTAGGGCTGGACACCCTTTACGGGTGCGATGCCGGTGGCCTGCTCGGCGAACTGTACGAGATGGCCGGCGAGTCAGAAGCGGACCAGTATATCAAAAGAGTGGGCGACCGCCACTACTTCGGGGGCGAAGACGAGTGGATGAAGCGCTATAAGGATTGGTACGTGTACAGCGATAAGCAGATGCCGCATAGTACCCTGCTGGAAAATTTCCTCCACCTCAATCAGGACAAAGTCATTGACCGCTACTTTGGGGCCTACATCTCCGGCGGGCAGTTTGATTCCGAAGCCTTTGAAGGCCCCGATGCCCTGTCATTGTACTGGATGAACCGCAACCTGCGGATCTTTCATAAGATACAGCAGCTGGATATTCAGCATGACGACCGGGTGCTCATCCTCTTTGGTGCCGGGCATATGGGTATCCTGCGCTGGCTTTACGAGTGCTCCCCCCGCTATAAATTAGTAGAATTCAACAGCCTGAACGACTTTACCGTTCGATAAATCACCTGACTGACAACTGCCCGGTGGCCACAACAGCTGCCGGGCACAAACTACTCCAGCTATGAAATACCTGCTATACTTTTCCTTATTCATGATTTGGGCCTGTCAGACTCCCAAAACCAGCATCCCAACCTCAGCATTGACCGCACTGGACAGTGCCTTTGTCGCATCCCATACGCACTATTTCCAGCTTACGCCGGACGGTTTTACCGGTGAAGGGGCCCAAACACTCGAACAGGCGGTACAAGCCGCTCAAATCCTGGTACTGGGAGAAACCCACGGCTCCCCTACCCTCTCGCGTTTTGTAGAACAACTGGCTCCAATGCTCAGCGCAAATGGGTTCCGGTATTTTGCCTGTGAGGTGGGGCCCCATTCTGCCCGCACCCTGCAGGCATTGAGCGATCCGCCAACGGCCACCACAGCCAACCTCACTCAATTTTATACGCAATACGCTTTTCCCGAAATTGAGGATATCCCCCTGCCCTTTTTCGAAACGGAAGAAGATGCCCGGTTCTTGGCTGCCCTCCGAAGCCAGGGGCTATCGGTTTGGGGGCTGGACCAGGAGTACTACTCCAGCGTCTTTTTCCACCTCGACCAGCTGGTAGAAACAGCAGGTGCTGATGCTCGCCTTCGGGCGCTTCACCAGAAAGCCGTAAAAAAAATCAAAGCCTGGTTGATTAAAGAAGATCAGGATGAAGAAGGCTTTCCGGTGTTCGAGCGTATTTTGAAAGAGCCGGCTGTACAGCAGTTATTTGCAGCTTTGGAACAGGGCACGCCATCAGCTAGTGCCGTGCTGGATGACCTCAAGGTCAGCTGGGACATCTACAACCGCTACCGGGGCGGTGCCTCACACGGTGACCGGGTACGGTACATCAGAGACAACTTTCAAAAACAGTACGCCCGCCACGGAGCCCCCAGGGTTTTCGTCAAAATCGGCCGGCTGCACGCCAGCAAAGTGGAATCAGGCGGGGAGCTGGACCTTGGGGAACTCACCCATGCCCTTGCAAGTGAAGCTGGCCAGCAGAGCATCAATGTCGCGGTATGGAACCGTTACTACCGCACTGAAGAAGGAGCAGTCATTGATTGGCTCGAAAAACGCAACCGCTATTATTGCCATAACCTGCCCTTGATCCTGCAAGCCCGGAAGGATGCCTTCGCGCTCATTGACCTCCGCCCGATCCGGGAAGCGATCGCTCAGGGCCGGGTTGCTCCACCTGACTCGGAACGCCTTCAATCCCTTTTGAATGGGTTCGATTATGAGCTCCTTTTACCGACAGACTATGCAGGCACCCCACTGGTGAAACGCTAACCGCCACCAGCTACCGCAGGAAACCCCGTACATCCTGCGCCGTGCGCACCGGCCATTCCTCCATAGGCACATGCCCGGCATCCGGATAAATCAGCAGCTGGCTGTTGGGCAGTATATCATTAAAGCGGTAGGCATCCGCTACGGGAATCCAGGCATCCTGTTCGCCCCACAGAATAAGCGTGGGCGCAGTCAACCTGGAAAGTTGAGTAGGATCAGGCTGCCGGGGCTGATTGAGGCGCTGTACGTAGGCCCGGCGGTTGCCTTCCCGCAGAAAAAGCTGAAAGTAACGCTCAACCAGTGTATCGGAAATACGGTCCGGATTGGCGTAGACTTCCCGCAGGGACTTCCGGAAAAGCGCCTTGGGGGTTATCCGCTGCAGCAACTGCTTGAAGACCGGCTTTCGGGCCAGGCGCATGGCTAGTGGCATTTCCTTTTCACGGGGCCAGCCCGAAGCATTCAGCAGTACGAGCTTTTGCACCCGCCCCGGGTAGGCCAAAGCGTATTCCCAGGCAATCAGCCCACCCAGCGAATTGCCCGCCAGGTGGAAAGTATCAAGGTTGAGCTCCCGGGCGAAGGCTTCTACGAAATCGACATAAGCGCCTATAGTGTAATCTTCATCGGGCCGGGGGCCGGTCAGGCCAAAAGCCGGCAAGGTCACACTAATCACCTCGAAGGAATCCCGAAGCACCGCCGTCCAGCCTTCCCAGGTATGGAGCGTAGCCCCGGTACCGTGGAGCAAAAGCAGCTTAGGCCCCGCTCCTACCCTTCGATAGTGCACCGGCATGCCCATCAGTTCGGCAAAGCCGGAAGACGGGTAAGTGTAAGCGTAACGCAGGGCTTCGACCGGTTGCTCCGGGTGGTAATTCCAAGCCAGAGGCGCCAATATGGCAGCCAGTACAAGCCCTAACCCCCACTTTTTCATGATTCCTGTTTTTTTACTGCCGGCAAATGATTGGCAGCACCGCATCGTACCAGGTTACCAATGAGATGGACCGCGCCAGCATCAGGTCGGCGCAGGCTTCGCTGTAGCGCTGCATATCCAGGAAAGCCTGTCCCCGCATCAGCAAAAACTCCGCATTGCGGGGAAACATATCTATGGCCTGAGTGAGCTTGGCTACGCCCAACTCTTGCTCGTCTTCGGCAAACAGCTGCGCACCTTCCTGTGCCAGCTTATTGGCCTGCTCGTAGGCTTCCACCTGATTGGCGCAAGCTTCATTTTCCGGGATAAAGGGCAGGCTGAGGTCAAAAGCAGCGCCTACCTTTCGCTCCTCGTAAGTGGCCATATCCCATTTGCCGTAAGTGGAAGTCGCCGCGTCTACGGCTTCGTACCAAAAGTCAAAGCCCAGATCGTTGTAATCAATCAGGTCGAGGATGCGCACCTCTCCGTTGGGCCGGATGAGCAGCTGCAGTTCAATCCGCCCGAGAATGCAGGTATCAGCGGGCACCTCCGGGTATTCCAGGTTCTTCTCCAGATAGGTGCGCAGCGCTTCTGCCCCCCCTTTGAACTCCAGGGGCGTATCATAAGTCGTAAATACGGAGTCCCGGCCAACCAGCGTAAAGGGAGGGGCTTCTTCCAATTTAAACTTGATCGGCATGGTGTACTGAAAGCGCACGGCTTGCCCGTCTTTCTGAGCCGGCACCCAACGGACCTGAGCGGTGTTCATAGCTTCCACGACCCGCAGGACCTCCAGCCCAGCCCCGCCGCCTATATCTTTTAAGATGGCCAGGTTAGACAGGCTGCCGTCTTTCTCTACCACGAAAGAGGTAACGACCGTGCCTTCTAGGTTTTGCTCCCTGGCTTCCTGCGGGTACCGGATGTTACCGTACATGAATTCCAAGAGGGCTTGCTCCGAACACTGCTGCTTTATGGCCAGGGTCGTATCCAGTTCTTCACAGGCCGGAAAACGGGGCGGGCGCTCCAATGCCCGGTAAATCGTTGTATCGGCAGCTGGTTCCTGGGCCAGCAGGCTTAATCCGGCCAGCAAAAATCCTAATACCAAAAATCCTATTCTCATTACTTCTCTTTGTTGTTTGATATTTCTTCCTCCATCCATTGCTTCAGGGTATCCAGCAGCGCTTGCCGCTGATCCGCTGTCATATTTCGGATACGGGCATTGCCGTGGTCCTTGCCTTCCAGGATAAACCACTTGGCATCCACCTTGTCGGAAACAGGCACGCCGGTAGCCGTCCAGGTATCCGTAGCGCCGTATATGTAAATCATCTGGCCCGCCTTGCGCTGTGTCCATTCGTACACGTCCCTGACCAAACCGGGCTCAAAGTTCATCGCTGCTTTATCCGGCATAAAAATAGCGGAAGGTTCTTCTTCCGTAATTTCCCGGAGCAGGCCTTTGAAGGGGGCCGTCTGGAAACCATAGTACCCCATTTCGTCTCCGGCCTGCCAATAATGGGACGCATAGCCGGTAATTGCGGCATCGGAGTAAAAATCCAGCCCGACCACACTGATGAAGTGCTCAAGCGCAGTTTCCAGATCGGCTGATTCATCAGGGATATCCGCACAATCGTGGCCCAACTGCCAGAAGGAAAAAGGGTACTCCAGCACGGCGTACTCAAAGGCCTCCGCTATGGACATATAGGTAAACTCCAGGCCGGCCCCCTTGGCGTGCCAGCGCAGCAGGGGCAAAACGGATTCCCGGTTGCGCAGCATTCTGAACTGTACCGCCCGGATAGCTTCCCGGCATTCCTGCGTGCCCACATTCGCTAAGAATTCGTAGATGCGGTCATCGGTCAGCTCCAGGTTCAGTGGAGCGACGTAGGGCACAGATGCCGCCACGTCGTCGGGGTAAAAATACCGGTAGAAAATGGTGGTCTGCCCCCCCTTGCTGATGCCCGTGCTCACCCAGGGGCCAGCGTAAACCTGGCCCAGCAGTTCGCGGATGTGGTGCAAGTCCGCTGCTACCTGCCTGAGGTTGAGGTAGGTATAATCCAGGGTGTCCGGCACAGAAGTCCCGAAGTACCGGTGCTCTACGTCAATTTGGTTCGCTTCCAGGTAACCTGTCAGTTCATACATTCGGTTAGACGGGCGGACGTAGCCTTCGGTGGCCATTACCATTGGGGCCTCAAAGCTACGGTGAGAAAGGTATGCCCGTTGGTAAAAGTGCCCCTTTTCCGGGTTTTCGTGGTCAATAGGCTGCTTGATGTGCAACTCGTACGCGGCGGTATAGCCTTCCGGAGCCTCAATCGCGGTAAAGGCAACATCCGGTAGCTCGTAGAGGCGCTGCTCCAGCTGGCTAAACTGGGCCTGCAGCAAAAGCGGCAGGGCAAGCAGCGTAATCAAAATCAATTTTTTCTGCATGGCGATTTGGTTTTGGACGTGTCGGGCAAAAATAGAATTTTTACCGGACTTGCCCAGCGGCAACCCTCCGGTACCCCAATGTGTCAACCCAAAGAAAAATCAGCGGATTTGCCCATGCCCCTTCCCTCAAGTCTATAATTTATGTATATTATGTTATCTACAACCCCATAGTCATGCACCCAAAGACTATTGAAGAAGTCCTGAAAGCCCTAGACCGCATCATCGATACGGCTATTGCCCGGCAAGACCCCGCCGGCCTTTTCGCCTATATTTACCGAAGGACTACCGATCAGGTGCGGCGCGCCATCGCCATGCGGCAGTTCGAAGATGGCCCGAGAATGGAAGCTTTTGACGTGGCCTTTGCCAACCTGTACCTCGAAGCTTATGATAACTGGCAAGCCGGGCAAGCTACGCCCTTGGTATGGTCCACGGCCTTTCAAGAAGCCCGCCGGCGCCACACCATCATACAGCATATCTTGCTGGGCATGAACGCCCACATCAACTACGACCTGGCCATTGCGGCCAGCAGCCTCATGAAAGGGGAAGCCATCATCGCCCTCAAACGGGATTTTGAAAAAGTCAACGAAATTCTGGCCAGCATTGTCGATGAGCTGCAAGACCGCCTCGGCAGGGTTTCTCCTCTTATGTTCCTGCTCGACTGGATCGGGCAAGACCGGGACGAAAGCCTTATCAACTTCAGCATGGCTAAAGCCCGCGCCTTCTCCTGGCAGCTTGCCTATGAACTTTGGGCCCTCGATGGCCAGGACTACGAAGAACGGCTGGCTACCGCAGACCACGAAACCGCCTGGATTGCCCAGCGTATTGCCGCGCCCTCCGGCTGGCTGCTCCGTGGCAGCCTGGGCCTCGTCCAATCGCTGGAGCCCCGCGACATCGGCAACATCCTCGAAGCGCTCCGGCGGTAAGCGCCCCTCTGTTTCTGCCCTCGCCAGCCCTTAAAAGCGGCACCACACGCCCGCTCAAGCTCTAAAATCTGTATATTGTTTCTTAAATTAAGGGCAAAGCCCAATCTCCATGCCTACGATCAAAGCCCTACTACTGCTGGCTTGCCTGCCCTTCAGCGCTTCAGCTCAGAAGTACCTGGCGCTGCAGTACAGAACGGCAGAAGGCCTGCCTGATGTCCAGGTCAGGGATATGATCGCGGGTGAATACGGATTCTTATGGGTAGCTACGGATGGCGGGCTGGCCCGGTTTGATGGCGAAACCTTTAAAGTGTACGAACGCGCCCTGGACAGCTATTACATCAAAGCCTTGGCCCGGGATACCGCCGGCCGCGTCCTGTTTGTGAACGATAGCGGCTGCTACCGGCTCAGCCACCGCGGCCCGGCTGGCCGGCACCGCCCGGATACCGCTTTCCTGCGGCTCCTCGCTCCTGCACTGCCCCTGCCTTGCGATAGCGCCTTATATTACCCCAATGATTTGTACGTGGACACGCAGAACCGGCACTGGGCCAGTCAGCCGGATGGCCGGGTGGCACGGCTCACCGATGGGATGCTGCGGTTTTACCGGCTCCGGCCCCCATTTGCAGCGGGCGGTGCTCAAGCTGGCTTTACTTTTTCAGAAAGCCCGGCGGGCAAACTGCTCGCGGGCAGCAGCGCAGGCGAGCTATTTTGGTACGACGAAGCCGAAGACGAATTCCGGCAGCTTCCTACACCGACTGGCCTACGCAGCATCCACTGCCTGTACTGGCAGGGCAGGACCCTGCTCGTAGGCGGAAACGGGCTCTATCGCTGTACTTTCACCAATGGGCGGCCTGGCAAATGGGAAGCAGACCATTTAAATGGATACACGGTTACGAGCCTGGCTGCCGGCGATGCCGACAACCATTTGCTCGTTGGCACAGCGGAAGCGGGCCTATGGCAGGCGGCCTGGCAAAACGACCGGTGGAAACTAAAAGCCATATACGGTGCCAACGACCCCCACCGGATAAACGAACTGCCCTTCCGGTCTATTCACCAAATCTACCGTGACAGCCACAGTAATATCTGGCTGGGTACCGGGCAGGGCCTTGGCTTGCTGCAGACCCGTTTTTTTGAAACCGTCTTTGGGCTGGCCAACAATAATACCCTCACTACCCTGCCGCTACCGGAAGAAGAGGTGCTCCTTTCTTACGGCGATGTATTTGCCATTCAGGCCCGGGAGGGCGCCTTTTTTGCTGAAGCCCTGCCCAACCTCAACCAAGGGTTAATTACAGCCCTGGCTTACAACCAAGGCGATCTGTTCCTGGGTACGACCACCGGGCGCCTGCTTCATTACAGGGGCGGCCGCCTGTATCAAGATTTGGGATTGGAAGGCCGGGGGGGGAGGCCTCTTCTTTTTAGAGGCAGGTTCTGATGGCAGCATCTGGATTTGCCAGGTTCCGGACGAAAACCCGATTGTTGGCGTGGGGCGGAGGCACAGGGATGGCCGCTTTCAGGATTACGGGACGGCTCAGGGCCTCGAGAGCCGCATCTTGGTCGTCCGGGAAAGCCCCCGGGGCCGGCTGTACGCTGCGGGTATCGGCCCGGACACCTACCTATACCGCTACCTGCCCGCAGAAGACCGGTTCATCAACCTAAGCCTGCCTTTGCCCTTTGCCTACAGTGCCGCATTCGAAGTGCACGATATGGCGATCGACAACCGGGGCATTATCTGGCTGGCAACCACCGATGGTTTGCTCCGGTATGACCTGGAAAGGGTACAGCGTACCCCTCTGGGGCCTTATACCTCTACCGAAGCCCGGGCGGTAACCACGCTGCAGGATGGGCAATTGTGGCTGAGCACAAGCACGGAAGGTTTATTGTACTTCGAGGAACAAAACCGTTCCTATACCGTCTTCGATCAGGACAGCGGGCTGCCCTCTACCGTTGGGGCGTACCGGTGCCTTAGCCGCAGCCAGGACGGCAGAATATGGGTGGGCACGGCGGAAGGGACTGTTTACTCCCGGGACCTCAGGCCCCAACCTTTGCCAACTCAGCCCCCAATGTTTCTCCAAATCAGGGCCGGCGGACAGCCGCTCAATCCGGATACCGAAACCCCGGTAGAACTGCTGCCAAAAACACAATTGTCTTTGCAGTGGGCCTGCCCCACCTTCCCCGCTGGCCGCGTTGCCTACCGTTACCGCCTCCGGGGGGCACCGGACAGTAATTGGGTATTGCTGGAGCATACCAACCACCTTGCCCTGAATAAATTGCCCACTGGCCCTGCTGTCTTGGAACTGGAAGCCCGAAAGCCCGGTGGCTACACCTGGAGCCCGCCCCTGCAACTGGCGCTCACTGTACGCCCGCCCTGGTACAAAAGGTTGTGGGCCATCGTGCTTATAGCTGCTGCCGCCGGCACCATGCTATATGGCTTTGTCAGCCAGATAGCCGCCCGCCTCATCCGATACATCCGTATCCTGAAAGAACGGGTACGCTTGCGGGACCAGACCATTCAGGAACAGCGCGAACTGCTGTCAAAACAATCGGCCGGGCTTGCTCAGCAGGAAAGCGACCTACAGGTTATGAGCGCCCGGCAACCGGAACATGCGCCCCGCTCCCTGCCTTTGGCTTTTTTGCACCACTGCACTACCAGCTTACAGCCCGGTGCAGGATGGGCTGCCGCCCTGAAGCAGTTGGAAAGCGTGGCTACTCATCGTGCAGCTTGTGATTTCTGGGAAGTCGGCTGGTACGATGCTGAGCAGTTGCACACGGTACAATTTACCACCGGCGGTCATCGTGATTTCCGGCTTCACGGCAACGATTGCCTCCACACTGACGGTCAACTCTCTGGCCGTACAGATCAATCAATTGCAGGACCTGAAGTCGGTAGAGCAGCTAGGCACCGTAGGGGCAACCGGCAGCGAAGACTTTCTGGTCCGGCACGATATACTGCCGATGGAATCCTACGACAGCCCTCTGGCGGCGCTTCGGGCGCTTTCCCAGAAGGAAGTAGATGCAATTGTCTACGATAAGACCGTCATGCGGTATCTGATTTCCAAGCATGAGCTCGACAGCAAAGTACAGCTTCTGCCGGTTACCTTTAACAAGCAGTACCGCACTTTTTTATTGCCTAAAGATAGCCCATTGTACGAGTCTATCAACCCGGTACTGGTCAAACGCATCCACCAAGCCGACTGGCCGGAAGTGCTAAAGCGATACGAGCTGGAGGGAGAAGAATGAGCAAGGGCACCTTACTTAGTTCAGGATATAACCCTCCGCTACAGTTTTGAACTGCGCCACTTCTGCTTCCCGCCAGGCTTCATCTTTGCCCAGCTCCTCCTGCAGGATTTTCCCGACCGGCTCCGCCATTTCCAAAGCTGCTTTCGCATCCATGAACAGGGTGCGAAGGCGGCGGGCCAAGACGTCTTCTATGCGTTGCGCCATTTCGTGCCGGGCCATCCAGACTACCTCCGCTGCGGTGTTGGGATACTTGGGGTGCAATGGCTGCCCTAGTTCAGGCTTTTCCTGGATCAGCGCCTGAATCTTGCTGGCTTCGCTACCGTACACGCGCCAGTGGCTGCCAGGAGCTTGCCCATTCGCGTAGCCGTGGAGCTTGATTTGTTCGGAAGTGCTGGCTTTAGCATGCATCTTTTTTACCTTGAGGATTTCGTCTACCATATCCTGGCCCATTCGCCGGAAGGTTGTCCATTTCCCACCGAGTATGGAAAAGAGGTCGCTATCGCTAACCACGATTTTGTGGCTGCGGGACACTTCCTTGGTAGCTGCTCCTTTTGTTTTGGGAGCGGCCAACGGGCGCAAGCCCGCAAAGACCGACAGCACATCCGCACGAGTAGGTGGTTTGACCAGGTAATCGGCTGCCGTCTCCAGGATGAAATCAATTTCCTGCTCTAAAGCTTTAGGCTCAGCCTCAGCTTCAGAACGGGGCGTATCGGTGGTACCCAGGATGAGGGTGCCGAACCAAGGGATACCGAAGAGCACGCGCCCATCCGGTGTCTCCGGGATCATGAGCGCATCTTTACCGCCCAGGAAGGATAAGTCCAGCGCCAGGTGGGCCCCCTGACTTGGGAGGATAGACTTCCGAATACCTGGCTGGTCCATCTTCAGGATGGTATCTGAAAATACGCCGGTAGCATTGACGACAGCTTTGGCGGAGATGGAAAAGTGCTTGCCCCCAATGAGATCGCGGGCTTCCAGGCCGTTAAGTTTGCCATCTTCACCTTTGACCAGCCCCGTCACTTCCGTGTAGTTGACAACACAGCCCCCCATATCTGCACAGGTCTGCGCTACCGCAACCGCCAGGCGGGCATCATCAAACTGGCCATCGTAGTAAACCACGCCTCCTATAAGGCCTTCCTGTTTGATGGTTGGGATTTTTTCGATGACTTTCCTGCGGGAAATGATGTGCGACCGCCCAATACGCAACCGGCCGGCCATCAGGTCATAAACCTTGAGGCCTACGCCGTACTTCAGTTGGTCCCAGCGGGTATAAATCGGAATAATGAAAGCTTGTTTCCCGGAAAGATGGGGCGCATTTTTCATCATCAGCCCCCGCTCCTTGAGTGCTTCCAGCACGAGGAATACATCGCCCTGCGCCAGATAGCGCACGCCGCCGTGAAGCAGCTTGGTACTGCGGCTAGAAGTGCCCTTGGCAAAGTCTGCTTTTTCCAGCAGGACTACCGACAACCCACGGGAAAGGGCGTCGAGGGCAATGCCCAGGCCCGACGCACCGCCGCCAATAATTGCCAAATCCCAGGATTCAGACTGTGCCTTTATTTTTGCTATACTTTCGTTTCTTTTCATTTTATTTTCTTTTCTGCTTCAAAAGTGCGCAAAAAAGAAAATAAAAGCAAGTTTGTTTTTCTTTTTTTACCTTTGATTGAAACAGATTTTCACATTTATGCAAATTGCAGAACGCCACCGCTTCATATTGGATGCCCTGCGGCAGAAGGGCGCCGTCAGTGTAGCTGCCCTGAGCGAGGCCATGAACGTGACCACTGTAACGGTACGCAAAGACTTGCGGCTGCTGGAAGAAAAAGGGGCCCTGCTGCGGTCGCACGGCGGGGCAAGCCTGCCGGACACCTACGTCAATGACCGCTCTATTGATGAGAAAATGAAGATCCGGGTGGAAGAGAAGCAGCGCATCGCTGCCCGCGCCATTGAGCTGCTGCAGCCCGAAGATGCCCTTATCATCGGCTCGGGGACTACGGTGCGCGCCTTTGCCCAGGCCATTCCCAAAACGGTAAAGCTAACGGTGCTCACCGGTGCTATGAACGTCAGCCTTGCCCTGCTGGGCCACCCGGAAGTGGAGCTGGTGCAATTGGGCGGCGTGGTGCGCAAAAGCAGCGCCTCCGTAGTGGGCCACTATTCAGAAGCCATGCTGGCAGATTTTGCCTGTACCAAGCTCTTCCTAAGCGTGGATGGCATCAGCCCGGACTTTGGCCTGACCACCTCCAATATGATGGAAGCCCACCTAAATGCACAGATGATCAAGGCGGTGCCGCAGGCTATCGTCCTGGCTGACTCCAGCAAATTTGGCAAGAAGGGCTTCGGCAGGATTTGTGGCCTGGAGCAAATCCATACTGTAATTACAGATGAGGGGCTGCCGGGCACCATGCGGGACAAAATCACCTCCAAAGGCGTAGCATTGATAACCGCTTGATTTTTCAACTTTATCTTTACATTTGCCCTTTGCAAAAAACCGATACCCAATGATATCCGACAAGCTCCTGAAATTAGTGGCCGAGCGCACCGGGCTGCCTTCCCGCAAAGTCAAGAATACCCTGGAACTGCTTATTGACGGGGCGACCATCCCCTTTATTGCCCGCTACCGGAAGGAAGCCACCGGCTCTCTGGACGAAGTACAAATTGCTGAAATACAGCGGGAGCACAAGCAGCTGGAGGATTTGGAAAAACGCAAGGAGACCATCCGCTCCGCTATTGAGGAGCAGGGCAAACTGACCGATGAGCTGCGCCGCCGCATTGAGCAAACCTACGACAGCACAACGCTGGAAGACCTTTATCTGCCTTACAAGCGCAAGCGTAAGACCCGGGCTTCTGCCGCCCGGGAGAAAGGGCTGGAGCCATTGGCGGAGCAACTGTTCCGGCAGCAAGGTCAGGACGCAGAACGGGCGGCAGCCCCTTTCCTCACCGACGAGGTGCCCGATCTGGAAGCCGCCCTGCAGGGTGCCCGTGATATCATCGCGGAGTGGGTGAATGAAGATGAGCAAGCCCGGAATTTGGTACGGGCAGCCTTCCGGCGGGAGGCCACCATCCGGTCTAAGGTAGCCAGGGGCAAGAAGGAAGAGGGCGCGAAGTACCAGGATTACTTTGACTTTGAGGAGCCCCTCAAAAAGTGCCCTTCCCACCGTATGCTGGCCATTCGCCGGGGAGAGGAAGAAGGCATTTTGCGCGTCTACGTCACCCCCGACGAAGAAGCCACCATCTACCGGCTGGAGCGGAAGTACGTGAAGGGCAATGGCAGTGGGGCCCGGCAGGTGAAGGAAGCTGTGCAGGACAGCTATAAGCGCCTGCTAAGCCCAAGTATAGAAACGGAGTTCCGCAATTCATCCAAGGCCCAGGCAGACGAGGAAGCCATTGGGGTTTTTGCCACCAACCTCCGGCAGTTGCTGCTGGCAGCACCGCTGGGGCAAAAGCGCACCTTAGGCATCGACCCAGGCTTCCGTACCGGTTGCAAGGTCGTGGTACTGGATGCTAGCGGCTACTTGCTCGACAATACCACCATTTATCCCCACCCGCCCCAAAAGGATCAGTACCAGGCCGTGGAAACGCTTAAGCACCTGGTACGGCAATTTGAGATCGAAGCCATCGCCGTGGGCAACGGCACCGCCGGGCGGGAGACCCTGAGCCTGTGCCGGTCCGCCGATTTTGGCCGCAAACTGGATATTTTCTCTGTGAACGAGGCCGGTGCCTCCATTTACTCCGCTTCCGAAATTGCCCGGGAGGAATTCCCAAAGGAAGATGTGACGGTGCGTGGTGCGGTCTCTATCGGCCGCCGGTTGATGGACCCATTGGCGGAGCTGGTCAAAATTGACCCCAAAAGCATCGGAGTGGGGCAGTACCAGCACGACGTCAGTCAAGCCCGGCTGAAGGAGAGCCTGGACCAAGTGGTGGAGAGCGCCGTCAACTCAGTAGGCATCAACGTGAATACGGCCAGCCAGCACCTGCTGACCTATGTATCCGGCCTGGGGCCTACCCTAGCCAAAAATATCGTGAGCTACCGGTCTCAAAACGGCCCTTTTCAGTCCCGGCGGCAATTGCTAAAGGTGCCCCGCATGGGCGAAAAGGCATTTGAGCAGGCAGCCGGCTTCCTGCGCATCCGCGAAGGCAAGCACCCGCTGGACAATACGGCCGTGCACCCGGAAACCTACCCCATTGTGGAGCAAATGGCAAAGGACCTGGGCTGCACAGTTCAAGACCTGATTGACCAGCCAAAGCTTCGCAAACAGATAGACCTGCCGCGGTACACCTCGGGCAACGTCGGCTTGCCCACCCTCAATGACATCATGAAGGAACTCGAAAAGCCCGGCCTCGACCCCCGGGGCAAGGCGAAGACCTTTGAGTTTGCCGATATCCATTCTATCAATGACCTTGAAATTGGCATGGTGGTGCCCGGCATCGTCAATAACATCACCAACTTTGGTGCTTTCGTAGACATCGGCATCAAGGAAAGCGGCTTGGTCCACATCAGCCAGCTCGCGAATAAATTCGTTAAAAACCCGGCCGATGTTGTCAGCCTGAATCAGGAGGTAAGGGTCAAAGTGATGGATGTAGACCTGAAGCGGGGGCGCGTGCAGCTATCGATGAAAGCCGTGTAAATACAAATCAGAGGCTGCCACCGAGCCCGCCGGCTGGCTTTGGGCCCGGCCTAGGCAGGAACTCAAGCAAGCGCTGCCCTTTGCCTGGGGCAGCTCTCCGCAATTTTCCGTACCTTTGACCGCTCACAGCAAAATAAAAGAAAGGGGGAAGCCTAACCGGCTTTTCCAACAGGAGCCGCGCACATGCAGTTATTCAAAACCGATACGCAACGAGCCACACACCACGTTGTATATGACCTGTACCACTTTGCAGAAAAGCTATATCTACCCACGGCCTATATCGTCAGCACCGACCGGGATGGTTACCTGGCGCACATCAAGCAAAAAGCCCTAAAGGACACCATTGGCGGGTTTGAGCTGGAGCTTACCCCTACCCGCGACCGCCTGTTCGACCTGATCGAGCAGTTGCAGCCCAAGGTGCTGGCCGAGCAATTCCGGCCCAACAAACGCAGCAAGCCCAGCCTGGAGCAACTGTTGGCCGACCGCGACTTGGCGGGCCCCATTTACAAATACGCCCATACCCGCCTGGCTGAGCTGCTGGAGCGGGCTAATGCCGAAAACCTGCCCCTGACCTGGCAGGTGGAACGCACGGTGCTCGCTAAGGACTTTGTTATCGAGACCGGGCTGGAGCCGCTGGAGCCACAGCTGTACTTCAAACGGGAAGCCGAGGGCGTACATTACCGCCTGCAGCTTGCCGATGCCGATGGGGCCTGGGCGATTGGCACCCGCGATGTCGTGCCCATCACCAACCATCCGGCTTGGCTATTCGTGGACTACAAGCTGTACCGTGCACCGGCTATTAATGGCAATATGGTATTGCCCTTCCGGAAAAAAGAAGAAGTCCATATCCCCCAAAAAGCAGTCAAGACCTATTTTCAGAAGTTCATCCTTAAGGTGGCAGCCAAATCGGAAATTGAAGCCGAAGGGTTCGAGGTGCAGCAGCACGACACCCTGCAAGCCTGTATCCTGGAGCCTGTGCAGGACCTCTTTTCCGGCGATTGGGTACTGGCCGTAAGAATGGCTTACCCAGGCAGCACCTTCGTCTGGAGTGACCCCAAGCCCAAACGCACGAGCCTCGAGTTTGATGAAGGGGACGAGGTCCGCATCCTGCAGGCGCACCGGCAGCCTGAAGCAGAGAACAAGTTGCTGGAAAAACTTAAGCGCTACGGGTTGCAAACTAATGCGCACCAGCAGTTCGTGCTGGCCGAGGCGCCCGATGATGGCTACGCGCTTTTGGAATGGCTGAGCGAGCACCGCGCCCAGCTCGAGGCCGATGGCTTTACTATTCAGCTACCCGCAGCAGAAGGCAAGGCCCTGTATTTACACCCGCCCAAGGTCGAACTCGTTGCTGATCAGGACAACGACTGGTTTGACCTCAAGGGGCAGGTGACCGTAGGGGAGCACACTTTCCCCTTCATGAAGCTGGCCAAGTACATCCGCGATGGCATCCGGCTTTTTCCGCTAAGCGATGGCCAGTTCTTCCTCATTCCGCAGGAGTGGATGGCGCGCTATAAAGGTTTATTTCAGTTTGGGAAAAAGGATAAAGACCAGATGCGGCTTGCCAAAAGCCACTTCACGCTTTTGCAGGAAATGGGCATCAGTGCCGGAGATGAAGTTGCAGAAGAGCGCCAGTTAGCGGTCGATTTCATCCCCAGCAATCAGCTGAAGGCTTCCTTGCGCCCCTATCAGCTGGAAGGTGCCCGCTGGCTGGTGGGCCTGTACGAAAGCCAGCTCGGCGGCTGCCTGGCCGACGATATGGGGCTAGGCAAGACCCTGCAGACCATCACCGTGCTCCTCCATGCCAAGTCGCAGCGGGCACAGCGCCAACAGGAGGCTAAAGCACAGGGCAACAACGATACCGGTGCGCAGCTCGGCCTCTTTGGGGGTGCTGATGACCATGATACCCTCAAACCTTTGCAGTCGCTGGTCATCCTGCCGGCCTCACTGGTCTTCAACTGGGAGGCAGAGCTCAAAAAATTCGCCCCTACCCTACAAGCCTACCGGCATACCGGCCAAAAGCGGTACAAGGATATCCGCCTGTTGTCCCGGTTCGACGTCATCCTGACGACTTACCAGACCGCCCTGCGCGATGTGGAGCTCCTGAAGCAGATGGAATTTGAGTACATCGTGCTGGACGAAAGCCAGTATATCAAAAATAAAGATAGCAAGGTATTTAAAGCCATCAACCAGCTGGAAGGGCTGCACAAACTCTCCCTCAGCGGCACGCCGATCGAGAACTCCCTCTCCGACCTCTGGGCGCAGATGCAGTTCATCAACCCTAATCTACTGGGCAGTTTCAATTTCTTCAAAAAAGAATTCATCCGCCCGATTGAGCGGCAGCAAGATGAAGACAAAAAGGAACAGCTCCGCCGGCTGGTACAGCCTTATCTCCTGCGGCGCACTAAGGAGGAAGTTGCCAAAGACCTCCCTCCGCTGAGCACGCAGGTCTTCTACTGCGAAATGAGCGCAGAGCAAAAACGCCTCTACGAGCAGGAAAAATCTTCTGCCCGCAACTACCTGCTGGAAAACTACGATGCCGACAATCCGCAGTTCCGCTTTAAAGTGCTGCAGTCGCTCACCAAGATGCGGCAACTCGCTAATCACCCCAAAATGACCGTGGAGGCGTACGCCAAAGGCAGTGGAAAATTCGAGGACGTACTGGAGCATTGGGAGACCATCCAAAAGGGCGGGCATAAGGTACTGATCTTCAGCTCCTTTGTCCAGCACCTGGAACTCTACCGGCAACAGTTTGAAAAAGCGGAGCAGCCCTACGCCTGGCTTACCGGAAGCCAAAGCAGCAAAGAGCGGGAGCGGGCAATCCACTCCTTCATGGAAAAACCGGAAGTGCAGCCCTTTCTCATCTCCATCAAGAGCGGGGGCACTGGCCTGAACCTCACCGCCGCGGACTACGTATTTATCCTCGACCCGTGGTGGAACCCAACTACGGAGCAGCAGGCTATCGCTCGGGCGCACCGTATTGGGCAGGACAAGCACGTGATTGCCATCAAATTCATCACCAAGGATACCATCGAGGAGAAGATCCTGCGCCTGCAAGAGAAAAAATCAAAGCTGGCGGAGGATATCATCGGGGATGTGGAAAAAGCGAAGTTTTCCAAGGGAGATATTGAGTACCTCTTCGGTTAAGCCCCCCCCCATTTAGTATCCAAACACCTCTTCCAGGCTCAGCTTACGGACGGGGCCTGCTTTTTCCAATGTGGCCCAGTCCATACGATCTGCACTGCCCAGCACGACATGCTTATAGGCCCGCCCCCGCACATGCTTTTGCTGAAAGTCGAGCAAGTCGCTCAGGCTGCTGCCCTGCAGACGTTGGTAGAGGCCTTCCCGCATATCCTCGTCAAAGCCCAGGCGGCGGGCAGTAAGCGACTCCCAGAAATACCGGGCCGGCACAATGCGTTCGCTTTCGATGCGCCGCAGAATAGCTTGGCGGGCTTGGCGGGCCTGGCCTTCCAAAACGGGCATCTCATGCAAAATACCAGTCAGTGCCGGAATGGCTTCCTGCAATTTGTCGGGCTGTGTGCCCAGGTAGGCCTGCAGAAAGTGAGGCTGGTCCAACCGGTCAGGTGAGCTATAGTAAGCAAAAGAGGAGTAGGCCAATGCCCGCGACTCCCGGATTTCCTGAAAGACGATACTCGACAGGCCGTAGCCGAAGTATTCATTGTACCACTCGCTAAGCTGAAATTCCTCGAGGTTAAAATGGGGGGTGCCCCGGGAGATCAGCATAACATCAGCCTGCACAATGGGGAAGTCGAGGAAAAGCACCTCATTGGCTACGGTATGCGGCTGCTCAAAGGAGCGGCTTTCCGGTACCGGCTTGAGTTGCACCCCATGTTTGTGGTACTGCCGGATCGTAGCCGAGACAGCCTCCAGGCTTGCGGGGCCGTAGTAGTGCACGGTATGCTCATAATCGCTAAGGCTTTGCAAGCGGCTGATCAGCGCTTCTGCCTCCAATGCCTGTAGCTCCGGTTCCTTTAGGCGATAGGTGAAAGGCGAATCCGCACCGAAGCGGGCATAGCTGCCCAGGGCACGGCGCAATACGAAGTTCCGGTTCTGCTTCGCGTGCTGACGCCGCCTCAGCACATCGGCTTTCATATTGCTGAGCGCATCTGCATCTGGCTGCATGTGCTCCATGATGTGCTCCATCAGTCGGAGGCCTTCCACCATAGATTCGCTCAGCCCACTAATGGTCAGATAGGTGTAGTCGTTATTGACATGCACGTCGAAGGAAAGGCCCAGGCGGAAGAACTGCCGCTGCAGCTCAGCGGCGCTGTAGCGCGTTGTGCCCAGATAGGGCAAATAGGCAATGGCTATCGACAGGGTACGGTCTGTAAGCTTGTTGAGCTCGAAAACATAGTCGAGGCGGAATAGCTCATTCCGGTGATTGTGCACGTACTCCAACTGTAGGCCCGGTTGCAGCTTCACCTGTTGTATGCCCGACTGGAAGTCGGCGAATTCAGGCTGCATGGGCGATGTGGTGGCTGACAAAAAATCTTCGGCGTACGCTGATAAACGGTTGCGTTGCAATTCCACCGGGTTGATGGGCGGCTTTTCCACTTTGACCACTGATGGGTCTTCCCCCTGCTGCTTGTACGCCACAACCCGGTCTTCCCCCAGATAGGCCCGGGCGAAGGCCACGACATCCGCTTTGGCCACTTTATCCCACCAATCGAAGCGGCTGACCATCCGCCCCCAATTGACACCAAGCACAAAAGCCTGGGTAATCAGGTCGACCCGGCCCCGGTTGTTTTCGCTCAGTTTGACTTCCCGCAGCCGGATATCCTTTATGGCAGCTTCCAGCATCCAATCGGCAAAGTCGCCTTCGCGCAAGCGTTGGATTTCCTGTAGCAGCAATTCCTCCACTTCTTCCATGGCCTGCCCCGCTCTGGGCCGGGCGACAATGCCCAAGGCCGAGTAGTCCTGAAATTGCCAAACCCAGGCGCTGGCATCCAACACGCGCTGCCGTTGATTGAGGTTAAGGTCGAGCAACCCCGCCTGGTAGTTGAACAGGAGGTTCTGAATCAGGGTCAGCATCATGGGGTCATCCGTGTTGGCCCCCTGAAAGCGCCAGGCGATATCGACAAAGGGGGCTTCCTGGCCGCGGGCTTCCAGTCGGACTGCCCCCTCAAGAGCGGGGGGCGGGTCGTAGGAAAACGGCGGGACAGCCCCAGCCGCGTAGGCCCCAAAGTGCTGCTCTGCCAAAGCTACGGCCTGGTGGGGTTCGAAATCACCGGAGAGCACCACCGCCATGTTATTCGGCACATAGTAGGTGCGGAAGAATTCCTGAATTTTCTTTTGGGAAGGGCTGCGCAGGTGCTCGGCCGAGCCGATGGTCGTCTGCGTGCCGTAGGGATGGTTGGGGAACAATGCTTCCCGGATCATCCGGTTGACCTTCCGGTTGTCCTGGTCCTGCCCAATGTTGAACTCCTCGTACACCGTTTCCAGTTCCGTATGGAAAAGCCGGAGCGCCATCATCCGGAAGCGCTCCGACTCCAGGCGCATCCAGCGTTCCAGCTCATTAGACGGGATATTATTGATATAGACAGTCTGATCTACGGAGGTGTAGGCATTGGTATCTTTGGCGCCGATTGCGCCCGCCAGCAAATCGTATTCATTGGGGGCGACCAGCCTGGCGGCTTCGTTGGACAAGCGGTCGATCTCCTGGTAAATACTGCGGCGGGCTTCCGGGTCGCGGGTAGCCCGGTGTTGTTCGTACA
>CAZNSK010000049.1:0-37832 GCA_964575505.1 uncultured Phaeodactylibacter sp. | reverse complement strand
AATTTACGGCTTAAATAACGAGCGCCCGGTGCTGTTGCAGCTACCGGGCGCTTTTTTTAGAAAGTTAAATGACGACTAATCACACGAAGTCGTCCGCTCAATATCACAGTAAGTCGACCACCAGGGATTAAATTGGTCATCCCCCTCATCGTTGCTCATCGCCAGTAAGGCCTCTACATCATCTCCATAACGCAGGTGCATATGAATGGGGTCGCCATGCGGTGAACGGGAGATCACATACTTGAATGCCGTACAGTCTCCGTCGTAGTCTTCTACTTTTTGGAATACATCCCAGATAGAAGTCTTGGACTGCTCCGGGAAGTAATGCGGGTCTGGCCGGCTGCCGATGTACTGGTAGCCGCACTCCGCCAGCTTTTGCTCCATATCGTCATGGGCGTAGAAAGCCATGCGGGAGAGCGAGCCTTTGTCCTCACTGGTTTTCAATACGAGGCGGCTGGGGTTGCGCGGGTCATTCTGCGTCAGGGAGTCGTTGGGGTTCATCCGGAATTCTCCGTTCATCGCCAGGTAGCGGAAAGCCGGGCTGCCATCTGCATTGGGGTGGCTGTGTCCGTCGCCTCCATGCCCGTGGGTGTGGGTACCTGCACCATGATCATGCGTATGTGCTGTTCCGTCGTGAGCATGGGTGTGACCGTCTTCTGCATGAGAATGGGTACAGTAAACGATGAAGAAGGAAAGGGCTGCCAAAATCAGGGCAGCGACGATTGTACTCTTAGGGTTTTTCATATCTGTAAGATTTTTAAGGTTCTGTCTGAAAAGGTTGGAAAGGGCTGAGGCCTGCCGCCTCGGGCAGCCTCAGCCATTATTGTGTTGATTTTCAGAATCCATACCGGACGCCTACACTGTAATTCCGCAGTGGAGCCGGAGCAAAAGACCGGGCATCCACGCTGCCAAATACAGACTCTGCGTAGCGGGCATTAAACAGGTTTTGGATTTCCATGAAAATCCGCCCTTCCCTCGAAGACTGCTTGTTGAAATTGTAGAAGAAGGAAAGGTGGGATACCGTATAGCCCTCGTAGGAAGCTTCGTTATCTGGCGAAATGAAGTACCGCCCCACATCCCGGAACCGGAAGCGGCTGCCGAGCCCGGATGAGGTGACGTAGGAAAGGTCCAGTGTGCCGATGGTCTGAGGGACGCCAGTCAGGCCTTTGCCTTCCAGGTTGTCCTCCGGATTGTTGGTGATCTCCGTCTCAATGTAGGAGAAGGTACCCGCCAGGCGTAGCCCGGGCAGGGGCGTCAGCGCTATTTTGGATTCTACCCCCATGCGGCGGGTTTCCCCGGCATTGAAAAACTCCAGGGAGCCGGGTGGGTTCTCCACAATTTCATTGGAAGAGTCCAGGATGAAACCGGCAACATCCAGCTCCAGCCAGTGATTGGGCAGGTAGGTGGCACCTACTTCATACTGCCACAGCTGTACCGGCCCCAGGTCGAGCCCGGCTTCGTACTTCAAAGCGCTGTTGGGGAGTGAAAAGCCATTGGAAACACTCGCCCGCAGGTCAAACCCTTCGTACAGGGTGGAGCGAACGCCTACCTTTGGGCTAACGTTATACAGGCCGTCAATCTGGTCATCCACTGCATCTTGCCCCGGGTCATTCGCTTCAAAGCTGCCGAAGTAAGTGTCATACCGCAGCCCTATGGAAGGGCGGAAGTAAGGGCTGATGTCAAATTCCCCCTGTGCATAAGCCGACACGGACTGTATAGTAAACAAGCGGTCCTGCGTTTGCGCCTGACGCACGCGGTCTTCGGTCGCCCAGCGCATCCGCTCCGTTTGCTCGCTGTAGAATTCCAGGCCGGCAATCCAGTTGACGGAAATACCGGAGAGCTCACTGTAGCCATTCAGGCTGGCACCGGAAGCATACACATCGCGGGTGTTGAACCGTTCCGACTGCCCGCCGGGCTGGAAGCCAAATTTGGCAAAACGGGTGAATTCCTGCTGCACCGCATAGCCAAACACCAGCAGGCGGAGGTTGTCGCTAAAGCTGTGGTTGAGGTCGAGGCGCTGGGTGTAAAACTGCTTGTTGCCGCCGTCGTTTTCTCCGTTGGGGTCCTGCAGGTTCCGCCGGTCATCATCTTCAAACTGAGTTTCGGAAATGTAGCCTGGAGCATTCCACTCGCTGCTGTGGCCGCGCAGGGACAGGGCGATGTCCGTTTTATCGCTCAGATTGTAGGAAAACCGGCCCGTGAGGTTGCCGCGGAGGGTTTCTGAGTTTTCAGCGTAGCCATCCGTGCGGAAAAGCTGGAAAGCCAGATTGGTCTGTAGTTGGTGATCGGATTCACCCAGCGGGATGCCTTTCCCAATCGCCACCTGGGCGTCAAAGGTGTTGAAAGAACCACCGGTGATGCTTACATCCTGGTAATTACCGCCCTTGCGGGTCTCCATTGCCAGCGTGCCGCCCTGCGCAAACCGCCCGAATAGTACAGAGGAAGGGCCTTTGTAGACCTTCATCGACTTCAGGTTGAGCGGGATGAGCACATTGAGGTCGGCGTAGCCATCCGAGTGGCCTTCCGCCTCATTCAGGGAAATGCCATCAATTTGCGCACCAGCCTCCCCGGCGTGACCGCCGCCGCCGAATCCGCGAATGGAGAACTGATCGGCCACGCCGCCCTGCCGGTAAGCGACGAGGTCAACGCCCGGCACCTGCTCAATCAGCCGCAGGGGCTGTTCGATATTCAGGCTTTGGATTTCCTCCTGCCCGATGATGTCAACGGTAATGGTGTTGTTTTCCCGGTTGAGGGCTTCGCCCCGCACGTAGATTTCGCTTAGGGAAGTGGCGGTTTGGCTCAGCGTAGCTTCGACCCGGGTGGCCTGATTGGCGGCAACTGCTACCCGTTTGCTGTAGCGCTTGTACCCCACGGAGCTGATGTCCAGGGTATAGGTGCCCGGCGTGACAGCCGGTATGGTGAACTGCCCGGAAGCATTGGTGGTCGCCCCTTTGGCTGTGCCCCTTAGCGCGACATTTACCGCTTCGAGCGGCTGGCCGGCGTCTGAGCGTACAGTACCGGCAATGCTGCCGCTGGACTGCCCCCAGAGGGCGTGGGAGCTAAAGGAGAGTATTAGGGCTAAAGTGACTTTCAGGAGTAGTTGTATTGGTTTCACAATAATGATTTTTGATAGCGGAACAGGCAGGGGCATAGGTTGCACCGCCTATTCCAGAAGGAATAGTTGTAGCATCAAGAAGTACTATGGTGTCTGTACACTTGCAGTAGGTATACGCGCTTTGCGTACTGCACAGCAGTAATTCAGGCCAAGCGGTATTTGCACCTAAAGCGGAGCCGCTACCTTAGTAACTTCATGAAATAGTATAGATGGATAATTGAAAATGCTAAGCCAGGCATTTGGGCGGCGGGCTGGGGATAAGTGGGTGGATGGACTGATAAGGTAATAACAAGCCTAAAGCCCACCGGATGAGGCATATATCGGGAGTGGAAGTGTAATACACTGCACTTAGCAGTCCGGTAAGGCCCAGCATGAGCCAGTTGAGGTGGAGCAGGCACTGCTCGGAAGCTTCCTGGTCAAATGCGCTAAAGGTATCCAGTAAAAAGGTAATGGCCCCGTGGTGTGTATGATGGTGGCTTGCATGGTGGGCCTTATCGTGATGGTGGGCATGGCCTGCACCGTGGTGGTGCGTGTGCCAGTGTACTACCCCTCCTTCGAGTGCGTGAGTAAGCCAGTGTACCAGTGCTCCGGTGCCTGCGCCAAAAATATTGACGCTAAGCACGACGAGCAGGAGATATGTGGTGGCTTTTTTCATACGGTTAAAGGAGTGTGTCTCTTTTAGTCAAGGTACGGCGATTTCCGGGCAGGCGGATTAAAAACAGGGGAGATTCTTTTGCGAAAGCGGTATATACGGTCGTTTTAGGGCTTTCCAACCTCCGCTATTGACGATCGGTGGCCCATTTTAAGTACCTTTCCAGCTGACTCATTAGGTAGTAAGGGAGGTTGATCAAGCGGTATTCGTATCCGGCAGGTGTCCGGGCGTTCTCCACAGATACGGTGTTGTTCAAAAATCGAATGGCAAAGGGCGGTTGCCCGCGCTCCACAAACTGATGCAGGGACCGCAGCCGCCCCTGTGGCCCGGCTTTTACCTCAATCGGCAGAAGTTGCCCCTCATAGGGATAAACCAGGTCCACCTCGGCATTGGCGTTGGCTTTTTCTCTTACCCATAAATGGGGCTTGAAATCCTGGTTGTTGTGAAGTGCAATCAACTCCTGACTCAGTAAGTGCTGCACGATAAATCCCCGGTAAAGACTGTTTAAGTCTGCCAGGCCCAGAAACTGCGATTGGATTTGGAGGGTATGATTCAGCAATCCCGTATCAATAAACTGAAGCCGGGGGCGTTTTTTCAAGTTAGTGATGACAGGTGGCGTAAGCTGTGTGGTGGGGTAAATTAAGCGAATCACTCTGGCCAGTTCGAGATTTCGAAGGGCTTCACCTACTTCTCTTGAGCCATAGTTGGAGTGGCCAAACCCTGCAAACTTAATCCGGTCATGCTCCATTGGTGCAGACCGGATGATGTGCCGCAGGACCTGCCGTTGCGTATTGTTACCGGCGTATTTCTCGATATCGTCCAGGTAAGCCTGCCAGAGGCCAGCATAGAGGGGCGCAAGGTCGGACAGCGGTGCGCCATCGGTGTAACGCTGTACCACTTCGGGCATTCCGCCAAGCAGAGCATATTCATGGAACAAGATGCGCAACTTTTCGTGTGCAAAATCCGGAACGGGGATGTACTGTAATGCCTGCAGTGCCCGATCCTCGCCTTTCCATTGCAGGAACTCCTCAAAATTGAGCGGATGAAGGTAATAGTAACTGACCCGGCCAACCGGGAAACTCCTGACTTCGCCCAAAGAGAAATCGAGCAACGACCCGGCAGCAACAACATGAATATCCGGGCGCTCTTCGTAAAAATAGCGTAGCAGCCGAATAGCTTGCGGGCTTTCCTGAATCTCATCAATGAAGAGTAGAATTTTTGAACCTGCGCCAGAAATGTTGCGCTCGAAAAAAAGAGCCTCTATCAATTCGTTTACCTCGAGGTGCCGATGGAACAATGCTTGTATGCCGGGCTTTTCCGCATTTAGTTCAATAAAATGATCAAAGTCGCTTGCAAGCATGCGCACAAGGGTCGACTTGCCTACCTGACGGGCTCCGCGGATGAGCAGCGGCTTTCGGTTCGGGCTTTCTGCCCATTGGATCAAATCTTTTAATGCCCGGCGCTTTTTGATCATAAATACAGATTTTGTCATAAACAACCCCTTATTTATGACAAAAGTTGTAATGGATAACCCCTTATTTGTAACAAAAAAGGTTTAGGGCGTATTGAACTGGGGAAGCTTCAGGGTGGGTTCTGTCCTTGCAATGATCCACAGCTCCTTAGGTCTGTTATTACTTCTACATCCAATGCATAAACCAATATCCATGAGAAAAATCTTCGATGGATTTAAGGAGTCCGCGGTCAAAGGCAATATGATTTAAGTATTCTGGTTCACCAACCACTCCCGCGCATGCACAAACGCCTGAATCCATGGCGACACCTCATCCTGACGGCCCTTCGGATAGTGCGCCCAGTTCCACGGGAAGATGGAGCGCTCAATGTGCGGCATCGTAGCCAGGTGGCGGCCGTCCTTGCTCACCAGCATAGCGGTGTGGTAGGAGCTGCCGTTCGGGTTGGACGGATAAGCCCCGTAGGCGTACTTGGCTACGATCTGGTAGTCCGCCTCTGGCAGCGGCAGATCGAATTTGCCCTCACCGTGGGAAATCCAGACCCCCAGGGTGCTGCCCTCCAGATTGGACAGCATCACGGAATTGTTCTTGCCAATTTTCACAGAAGTGAAGCCGCTTTCGTGCTTGTGCGAATCGTTAAAGTCCATCAGCGGGTGAGGGTCTTGCTCCGGGTAAATCAGCCCCAGCTCCATGAATAACTGGCAGCCGTTGCAGATACCTACCGACAGTACATCCTCGCGGGCAAAGAACTGCTCCAGGGCCCGCTTGGCGTAGTCGTTGTAGCGGAAGCTGCCCGCCCAGCCCTTGGCAGAGCCCAGTACATCTGAATTGGAGAAGCCGCCCACGGCACCGAGGAATTGGATGTCCTCCAGGGTCTCCTGGCCACTCATCAGGTCGGTCATGTGCACATCCCGGACTTCAAAGCCGGCGAGGTATAGCGCATGCGCCAGCTCGCGCTCGGAGTTGCTGCCCTTTTCGCGCAGGATGGCGGCTTTGGGTTTAGGCGCATTGCCATTTAATTCTGGCAGCTGCCCACTAAAATGGGCGGGGAATTGGTACTGCAGCGGCTGCTTTTTGTAATTGGCATAACGCTCGTCCGCCAGGCCATTGGCGGTCTGCTTTTGGTCGAGCAGCCAGGAGGTTTCGTACCAGGCATCCCGGAGTCTGGGGATGTCCAATGCATGCTGCTCGTCTCCGTTTTTGATGCGGAGCTGATCGCCGGAAGTGACGGTGCCGATGCGGTGGCAGGGGATCGGGAAGTTTTCGAGCGCGGCGGCGCTGTCCTCGCCCTTGAGCTGCAGGACTACACCGGCGTTTTCGGCAAACAGCAGCTTTACGCTGTCCGGCTCGCCCAGTGCGCTCAGGTCGAGCTCGGCAGACAGATTATTGTCCGCAAAGCACATTTCCAGCAGGGTAGTGATCAGGCCGCCGGAAGCCACATCGTGCCCGGCTACTATGGCTCCTTCCTTGATCAGCGCCTGCAGGGCGTTGAATGTATCCGCCAGCTTACGGGCGTCTTTGACATCCGGCCCCTGCGCGCCGATTTTATTGCGGGCCTGCGCGAAGGAGCTGCCGCCAAGGTGGAAGTCGTCTTGTGAGAGATTAAGGTAGTATACCGGGCCGCCTTCCTTTTGGAATACCGGCTCCACCACCCGCCGGATGTCCGAACATACGCCCATAGCGGAGATGATGACCGTGCCGGGTGCCAGCACATCGCCATCCGCATACTTTTGCTTCATAGAAAGGGAGTCCTTACCGGTAGGTACGTTGATGCCAAGCTCAATGCAGAAGTCGGAAACGGCTTTGACGGCCTCGTACAAGCGGGCGTCTTCCCCTTCGTTGCGGCAGGGCCACATCCAGTTGGCGGAAAGGGAGACAGATTGCAGCCCTTCTTCCAGCGGAGCCCAGACGATATTGGTCAGGGCTTCCGCGATGGCGTTTCTTGAGCCCGCTTTGGCATCGATCAGCGCGCTAACCGGTGCGTGCCCGATGGAAGTGGCTACGCCGTGCTGTCCGTCGTAGCCCAGCGCCATCACGCCGCAGTTGTTCAGGGGCAGTTGCAGCGGGCCGGCGCACTGCTGTTTGGCCACCAGGCCGCTCACGCAGCGGTCCACCTTATTGGTGAGCCAGTCCTTACAAGCCACGGCTTCCAGCCGCAGTACCTGCTCCAGGTATTCCTGCAGTTGGGTCGGGTCGTAGTCGACCGCTTCGTAGCGCCGGGTCACCGTCCGGTCTTCCATAATCGTTTTTGGAGAGCTACCAAACAAGTCGGCCAGTCCGAGGTCCAGCGGCTTTTCCCCTTTGGCGTTCGAAACGGCGGAGAAGCGCATATCGCCGGTGACTTCCCCCACAACGTACATGGGAGCCCGCTCGCGCTCCGCGATTTTTCGCAATAGCGGGATATCATCCGCTGAAACGATCAGCCCCATGCGCTCCTGGGATTCGTTGCCGAGGATTTCCTTGGCGGAAAGGGTGGGGTCGCCAATGGGCAGGGCGTCCAGGTCAATGCGGCCGCCGGTCTCTTCTACCAGTTCGGAGAAGCAGTTGAGGTGGCCGCCCGCCCCGTGGTCGTGGATGGCAACGATGGGGTTTTGAGCGCTTTCCACCAGATTGCGGATGGTATTGGCGACGCGCTTTTGCATTTCCGGGTTGGAGCGCTGTACGGCATTCAGAGTGATGCCGGTGTCAAAAGCACCCGTATCCGCCGAGGAGACAGCAGCGCCGCCCATGCCGATGCGGTAATTGTCGCCGCCCAGCAACACAATTTTGTTGCCCTTTTGGGGCGTCTGCTTCAGCGCCTGATCGCTGATGCCGGACCCAACGCCGCCAGCCAGCATAATGACTTTGTCGAAGCCCAGCTGACGGGCGTGCTCGGCGTGCTCAAAGGTCAGTAGAGAGCCGGCAATCAGCGGCTGGCCGAATTTATTGCCAAAATCAGAGGCTCCGTTGGAGGCCTTGATGAGGATGTCTATGGGCGTCTGGTACAGCCAGGGCCGCTCCGGCATGGCTTGTTCCCAGGGGCGGTTGTCGAGCAGGCGGGAGTAGGCGGTCATGTAGACAGCGGTGCCGGCCAGGGGCAGGGAGCCAATGCCGCCCGCCATGCGGTCCCGGATTTCACCCCCGCTGCCGGTTGCTGCCCCATTGAAGGGCTCTACGGTGGTGGGGAAGTTGTGGGTTTCCGCTTTAAGCGAAACAACTGTGTCCACTTCTTTTTTGGTGTAGTTGGAAGGCTGATCCGGGCGCTCCGGCGCAAATTGCTGCAGTTGCGGGCCCTTCAGAAAGGCGACGTTGTCCTTGTAGGCGGAGACGATGCTGTTGGGATGGGCTTTGGAGGTCTTCCGGATCATCGCAAAGAGGGAGTCCGGCTGCTCCTGCCCGTCGATCACGAAGGTGCCGTTGAAGATCTTGTGGCGGCAGTGCTCGCTGTTGATTTGGGAAAAACCGAATACCTCTGAGTCGGTCAGTTTACGGCCGATACGGGCTGCAACTTTCTCCAGATAAGCCACTTCTTCTTCGCTGAGCGCCAGCCCTTCTTCCTGGTTGTAGGCTGCAATATCATCGACCGCGCGGATGGGCTCGGGTTGGATGCTGATGGTGAACAGCTGTTGATCCAGCCCGTCGAAGCGTTGGTTCAGCATTGGGTCAAAGGCGGCTCCGTCCGAAAATGGCGTATACTGCTCTATCCGCCGGATGCCAGTGATGCCCATATTCTGAGTGATTTCCACCGCATTGGTGCTCCAGGGCGAAACCATGGCTGCCCGGGGGCCGATAAAATGGCCGCTCAGGGTATCCGCTTCCAGCCTGGGCTGCTGGCCAAACAGCCAAATGAGCTTGGCGGTATCGTTTTCCGAAAGGGCTTCCGCAGTCTGAACGGCGAATACAATGCGTTGGGGATCTCCAAAGAAGTGGATCATCAGCTTGTGGGTTTAATATTTGCGCAAAGAGACGGAAACAAAATGAGTTAGACCGTTTGAGGTTTTGCGAAATTTTATAAGCAACTGAAGGCTTGGAAGTTGCGTTAAAATATCGCAAAAGCTTAAATAAAGAACGGTCTAACTCATTTCCGTCAAACTACAAAGGTCGCTTGTTCGGGTTAAATTGCCAAGGTTTCGCCGGGGGGAGTTGGGATTTCTCCGGCAGCAAGAGGCAGCGAAAAATTGGGCTGCTACCTATGCTACCCTGGAGAATTAGCCATAAATTGTAGGTGTTAAGCCGGAATACGCTAACGGATGCTGAACCAGGGTTTCCAGTAGGATTCGGCCGATGTGGAAATGCTGGAACGCGTTAACAGAAACAGCGAAGACCAATAAGCTATTTTTGAGAATCCGTCCCAAAATGTAAAGCCGAACGATTGAGGGCCCGGGAGGCGGTATCATTGTACCATCATTCAATTTAAAACAGCGTACTATGATATTAGACTTTGGACCCCCTTGGGTGTCCAAAGTCTAAAAAGCCTATTACGATTGCTTTTCGGAGGCTATTATCGACCACGGCGGGGAGATTTACCAATACGTAGGGGATGAAATTATTCTTTCCTGGAAATACAAGCGGGGGCAAAAGGACAACCGGCCAATAGATTGTTTCTTTGCCATGCGGGACAGCCTGCGGTCCAAAGCCCTGTGGTTTAAGCAAAACTTTGGAGTAGTGCCGACCTTCAAAGCCGGCATCCACTTAGGCAGTGTGACCACTGGGGAAATCGGCGCGATCAAAAAGGAAATCCTGTTCTCCGGAGATGTGCTCAACGCCACCGCCCGCATTCAGGAGCTGTGCAACCGCTACGGCCCTGACCTGCTCCTGTCTGAGGAAATGCTGCAGTAAGTTAGGTCTTATGGCCCCTTTTCTGTTTCCGGTCAAACAGGATGCCTCAATCCACCAAAATAACCCGGCCGCTCACCGTGCGCTGAAAGGGCTGCTGGTCCAATTCCCGGAAGCATTGGAGGCGGGCGCGCCAGAAGTAGGCACCGGCGGCCTGAGGAAGTGGTGCCTGATCCAGGTTGGCGGCGTTGCCCGACCAGATCCTTTGGCCAGAAGAAGTAAATAGCTCCAGGGTGTATTCTTCTACATTTCGGGAAGGAATGGGAATCAGTGGGGAAGAAAGCCGTATAGGTGAGGGCATAATCAGGTCGCAAAAACAGCCATCCGTTTGCACCTCGAATGTTTGTTGAATGATATCGCAGCCGTAGAAGTTGTTAACGACGTATTGCCCGGGCATCCGGGTGTAGAACTGTTGCTGCACATCCTGCCCAACCCATTGGTAGCTATCGGCATCGGGCAGGGCTTCGAGCCGGGCATTGCCGCTGTCGCAAATGATGGTGTCCCGTGGTGGCAGTTGGGTAAGGGTACCTCCTGTTTCGCCGCAGCGGGTCAGTTCCACCTGGTCCACAAAGTAGTAAGCCCAGAACGGGCTATCCTCAACTGCCGTTTCCTGAAAGGTAGTACGGGGCTGATCGTATAAATTGCCAATTAGCAAGTATTGCTCACCGCCTTGAGCAAGGTACTGCCCGCGGATTTCCATCCATCCGGACGTATCGGATAATACCCGCCCTTCCTGGTTTTTAACTACGTAGTAGTATTTGCTTAAGCTATCCTGCTCCGGGCGCTCCTGCAACAGCATAGCCCCAAAGTCATCGGTCATATAGCCGGACTGCTCGGAAAGGCTGACCTGAAAGCTGAGGGTATAGACCTGCCCGGCTTCAAGAGGTTCTGTTAATTGAACGGCAAGGAACTCTCTGACATTCCAGGGGTAAACGATCATCCCCGCGTAGCCATCCCCTTCAAAAGGTTCCTGATAGCCCCGCTGATTGAAGGGCACACCCGCTATTGGAGGGTAGGCCCTGTGAAAGAATTCCGTGGTGTATTCGAATTTAAACCATTCTGCTGTAGCATTGACACCATTAACGCTCAGTTCCGGATGCTCGAAGTACGATTCAAAGCCTGGATTAGGGACGAGGTTTTGAGCATCTGTCCCGAAGCCGGGCAGTAAAGTACAGGATAGCGCAACAAGCCTGAACAGGTATTTTAGGTAAGCCATAATCCGTTCTATTGACAAAGTTTTAAGATAGCAGAAAACACTTTCCTTGTGGCAAAAGCCCCGCACTTTGTATTTTGAGCGACGAACAATCAACGAAAACCAATAGCCATGAAGCACATGCATTCCCACCTTCTGCTGGTTACCCTGTTGCTGTCCCTTCCCATATGGATGCAGGGGCAGGCCTTACAGCCGGCCGTTCCCGAAAGCGCCGGTCTTTCTTCTACCCGTTTGGCGCATCTGGACCGCACTTTTCAGGATTATGTGGATAATGGGCAATTGCCGGGTGCGGTGGTTCTTATTGCCCGCAATGGACAGATACCCTACTTTAAAGCCTTTGGAGACCGGGATATGGAAACGGGGGATCCCATGCCTAAGGATGCCATCTTCCGCATCGCATCCCAAACCAAAGCGATTGTTAGTGTGGGGGTCATGATGTTGCAGGAAGAAGGGCGCCTGCTGATTGGTGACCCGTTGGGCAAATACCTGCCGGAGTACATGGAAACCACCGTAGCGATAGCGAATGACGAAGGCGGGTACGAGGTGGTGGAAGCTGCGCGCCCCATTACCATCCGCGACCTGCTGACCCATACGGCCGGCATCGGCTATGGCTACGGACCGGCAAAGGAGGCCTGGGAAGCCGCCGGCATTCAGGGGTGGTACTTTGCCGACCGGGAAGAGCCCATCCGCGAAACCATACGCCGTATGGCGGCCCTGCCTTTTGATGCGCAACCCGGCGAGCGCTTTGTGTATGGCTATAATACGGATATCCTCGGGGCACTAATTGAAGTGGTTTCCGGGCAGCCATTGGATGAATTTCTTACCGCCCGCATCTTTGCGCCGCTGGGCATGGAGGACACTCATTTTTACTTGCCAAAATATAAGGTAAACCGGCTTGCTACAGTCTATTCCAAAGAGGAGGAAGAAGAACTGAAACGCGCACCGGAACCCGGGCATACGGTAGGGCAGGGGCATTACGTGGAGGGCCCAAGGGCCAGCTTTTCCGGTGGGGCCGGCCTGCTGAGCACCGCCATGGACTACGCCCGCTTTCTCCAGATGATGCTCAATGGCGGCACCTACAATGGCGAGCGTATCCTGTCCCGCAAGTCGGTCGAGCTCATGACCACCGACCACATGCGCGACATCCCCTACGGACGGGATGGGCGGGGCTTCGGGCTTGGCTTTACGGTGGCCACCGACCTAGGCGCACGCGGCATTCTCGGCTCAGTGGGCGATTACGGCTGGGGCGGTGCTTACCATTCCCATTATTGGGTCGACCCGGCGGAGGAGCTCGTGGTGGTTTACTTTACGCAAGTTATCCCGGCCTGGGGGTTGGATGATCATGGAAAGTTGCGCGCGCTGGTATACCAAGCCTTGGAATAGCGTTTATTAGCCCTGCCTTTATTCCGGCAGGGCAAAGGCTATCACTACATTCCCCTTCGGCGTCCCCAGCTTCTCCCCACCGCAGGCAATCGCAATGTACTGCCGCCCGCCCACTTCGTAAGTTGCCGGGGTGGCAAATGCGGCGGCAGGCAGGCGGGTGGACCACAACAGGGCTCCGGTATGCCGGTCGAACGCCCGGAAATACCCATCTTTTGTGGCGGCGATCAGCAATAAGCCATTAGCAGTGATGATAGGCCCACCGTAGTTCTCACACCCGGTTGGAGGATGCCCCGCTGCCTCTAGCGCCGATACCGGCCCGTATGTGGAGTCAGTATCCCCCAGCGGGACGGACCATTGGTATTCCCCCGTATTGAGGTCAATGGCGTGCAGGGTGCCCCAGGGTGGGGCGATAGCCGGCAGGCCTTGTTCATCCAGAAACTTGGTATAGCCCGTGTGCCGGTAGGGCAGGGGGTCGACCGCAACAGGGTCGTCTGTGACTTCCAGTTTGTCGGTGCCTTCGTACAGGAAATTGAGGATAGCCTCCTTCTGAGCTGATTCCAGCTGCGGGAAGCCCGGCATCATACCTTTGCCATTGGTGATGAGGGCTGCTGCCTCTGCCCGGTTCAGGCGGTTGTCTATTCCCGTAAGCGCCGGATAACCACTTTGGGGGAGGCCCTGCCGGCCTTTTTGGTGGCAGGCAGCGCAGTAGGTCAGGTACAGTTGCGCTCCCGGGCTGATGGGTTCGGCTGACCGGGTCGGCTCCATCTTTAGTATCCACGGCATTTCATTGGCATTGACGTAAAGGATGCCGGTCTCCGGATCGATTCCGGCACCACCCCATTCGGCACCACCATCGTAGCCCGGCAGTAGCAGAACGGGCTCGGTGGAAGGAGGAGCATAACGGCGGTTGTCGAGTTGCCGAAGTGTGGCTTTCAGCTCTTCCGGGTTGGGGGCATAGGGGCTGATATCCGCTTCTGAAATATCGGCAGCCTGACGGGCAAAGGGGCGGGGCTTTACCGGCACCGGTTGGGTGGGGGATGCCTGCTCGCCATTAAGCTGAGAAGCAGGGACAGGTACTTCTTCAATGTCAAAAAGTGGTTCACCGGTCCGGCGGTCAAAGACAAACACATAGCCTTGTTTGGTGATTTGCGCCACAGCTTCAATGGCCTTCCCATCGTGCTGTACCGTGATCAGGTTAGGCGGCGCGGGCGGGTCGCGGTCCCAGAGGTCATGGTGTACGAGTTGATAATGCCACAGGTACACCCCGGTGCGGGCATTCAGGGCGAGCAGGCAGTCGGCGTAGAGGTTGTCGCCCAGGCGATTGCCGCCGTAAAAATCGGGGGAAGCCGAGCCGGTGGGGATATAGAGGATTTCTAACTCGGGGTCCAGGGCCATACCTGCCCAGTTGTTGGCACCTCCGGGGACGCCCTCGTTAAGGTAAGTCTTGGGGTCAGACCAGGTATCATAACCGGGCTCGCCGGGGTGGGGGATAGTATGGAAGGTCCAAACCAGCGCCCCGGTCCGCACATCGAACGCACGAATATCGCCGGGGGCAGCGCCGGCGCCTTCGCCTACCCGCGTAGGCATGATAATAAGGTCTTCAAAAATGGTGCCCGGCGTATTGGAGACGATAAACTTATCTTTTGCTACCTCAGGCAGCCCCGTATGCAAGTCCACTTTGCCTTGGTCCCCAAAGGAAAGGATAGGGGCTCCGTCGATGGCATCTAAAGCGTACAAATGGGCGCCCCTGGTAAACAACACCCGCTTGTCATCCCCATCCTCCCAGTAGGATACGCCCCGGCTGGTACTATGCCAGATGTGCTCGGGGTCGCCAAACTGCCACACTTCTTCCCCGGTAGCGGCGTCGATGGCAAAAGCCCGCAGCCCGGCGGTGACTCCGTAGAGTATCCCATTGGCGATGACCGGGTTCATCTGCATCTGCCCGGAATCGGGGGCTGCGTACGCCCACGCGATCTCCAACTCATGGACATTCTCCGGTGTGATTTGACTGAGGGTGGTATAGTGGCTGCGGCTGGGGTCGCCGAGGTAGTGAGCCCAGTCCTGATAGTAGGCTTGGAAAGGGTCGGTGCGAGTGCCGGCTTCCGGCTGGCAGGCGGATAGGAGCAGGGCTGTGGGCCATAAAACAAAAATGGAACAACGCAATGAAAATGGGCACGCCTTAATGGAAATGGGCTTTGTCATAAGAACGGTCTGTTGTTGCCGGTTGAGATGACCCAGAGTGGGGTGAAAGAATCCTCTAAATCGGCGGTAGGGTTTAATGCTTGAGTCTTATCCCTTTAGTGGTAAAGGACAAGCCCTGCTGGCCCGATGTCGAGATCATCACGGCTTCAAATAGCGGTGCATTACAGCCTGGCGGAGTCCGCCAGTCGAAAAGGAAGTTTGCCCCTGTGCCGCCTTCCCGGTCAATTTCGTCAATTACGATTTCAACGGTTTCCATTGGCGCTATAAAAATGGTGTGTTCAAAGTAGTTCCTGATAGCAGCCCCTTTAGTATCGTAGTAAACAGCCCGGTCAATGTAAGCCGTATCCGAATGATCCACGTTCCGCATGCTGATCGTGGCGGTTAGGTCGTGGGTACGGTGTTCGGTTTGGCTGTATATTTGGGAGTAAACAGAAAGGTAGGTGGTACCAGTGCTCAGCGAATCAGAAGGGAGCTCACCAACCATCCGCTTTTCCCAATTGACGGGGTCAAGAGAGCTGACATCTTCTGTTGGGGCACAGGAACCGACCATCAGAAGCAGGGCAAGGATGATAAAGGTTTTCATGAGTATGCGTATTTGATCTGCCATAACAAAGCTAAAGCTTTAATTTTCTATTTCTGCCTGTAGCAGCACCAGTATAGCCCTGAGCTCTTCCATTAGTGGTTGGTAATGGGTTTTGGAAGTCCCCAGGCAGGTCAGCATAAAGAGTAGGAGGTGGTTTTCGAAGGAACGGGACTGCAGCAGCGCCAGATTAGAATGCGAAGGCGGGCAGGTGCAGTTCTGATGTGACGGACCCTGCTTGTTTCAAAATCGTGCGGATGCTGTACTTTTCACTCAGGAAGGTATTGAGGATGCGGGGCCGTTCCTGCTCCTGGCCCCTTCGATATTTTGCTGATTTAGTTCGATGAGGGTTTCCAGTTTCTGCCGGCTCACCTGAAATTCCTCCTCCAGCCCTTTGAGGTAAATTCGTTCCTTGGATCTGGTCAGGCGCTGCTCATTCCCGTTATTGATGGCCAGGGCGATGAGGATGCCGGCCACCACCAATACGATTTCGCCCAGCGCATACAACAGATACTGGCTGACGCGCTTTTCAGCAATTAACTGTTGTCGTATTTTCCGGAAAAACTTGATCATAGTCTCAACCTGTCTTTTAGTTAAAAGTCCGTATCAGCCTCCTCGAGCTCCAGTTCCTTGATCCAAATATTCCTGTATAGTACAGCGTGCCCTTCGGCTTGCAGCTTGATGCCGCCGGGGGTATCCGTGATGCCGAAGCCCTTATCGTTGCCTCCATCCAAGCCGGAGTATTTACCGCCCCAAACTTTATTGATGGGTACGTTTTGGTGCACTTTTTGCCCGTTGAAATACATGCTGACCAGTGGTTGCTCCACCAGTTTGCCATTTTCAAACCGGGCCGCCCGAAAGGTGATATCGTAGGCATTCCATTGGCCGGTTCCGTTGTAAAAGGCGTAAGGGGATTCCGTTTCGTTAATGACCGTGGCCATGCCATGCTTTGTGCTATCCCCGTCCAGAATTTGAATTTCGTATCGGTTTTGAAGATAAACACCGCTGTTGCCCCCCTCATTGGGCACCAGGAATTCTACATGCAGGCGGAAATCCCGGTACTTCTTCTTCGTCACAATATCGGCCGTGCCGTACAAGCCGCCTTTTGAAGCCGGGTCGTTGCTGTTGAGCGCGGTTCCCTCGTCGATCGGGTCCTCCACGATTTGCCACTTGATGGGCAGCGCTGCTGAAAAACGCGGCCCTTCCCAGTAAGTCCATTGCTCCTCCAACATGGCTCTCGATCCGTCAAATAATACTTCTCCACCGTCTACGGGCTGCATGGAGACGCCCGGGGGAGCCTTTCCTGAAGCCTCGGAAGTCCTATTGTTTGAGGTAGGAGAACAGGCGCTCAAAATCCCCAGGATGAGCCACCCTCCAATTAACCAGTTTTCCATGAGCTGCTGTTTTTAATAGACTTGATGCGTCGGGTCAGTGTAGTGGGAAAAATGAGCTGTTTTCAACCACGTGAAGGCTTTTTTTTGGAGCTTAGCCTGAGCTAAGTGACTGAAAAAAGGCATAGCGTGGGAAGGAAAGAGCCATTTTAACCCTGCAATGATCCCCGACGCATCAAGTCTAATGCTGAATTTAAGAGGGATTCTCCAATTTGAACAACATTTGACCATTGGAATGGGGCATTGGGCACAAAACACCAATGAAAGGGGGGGATGAATTTCGTGCTGCGGGCCAATTGAGCTACATGGCAGACAGGCTATAAATTCATTCCGTACCTACGGCACGGGGCTACCGATATAGCGTACCTACGGCACGGGGCTACCGATATAGCGTACCTACGGCACGGGGGGCTCTCTTAATTTCTGCTGCCGATGTAGCGTAACTTAAAGGCACGCCATTTACTTTTTAGCTGAATTGAAATCCTTTGTGAAATTCAGGGAGCAATCACTTCTTCCGTTACGAAAGCGCAGGTGATTGGCGCAATGCCTGATGAACCCACTATGCACCCTTCCTTCCACATATCCTGGAAAGGCATTGGCTGTTTCCGGGCCCGCGGTGAACCCTGATGATCAACCCATTTGTTGCTTGCATAGCCTGTTTTTAGTGCCCACAGAGCACCGGCGTCTTTACAATAGTTTTGGGTGGAAAAAGGGAATCCTTGTTGAACTGCTGTAAAGTATGGCTTGTTACATTTCCATGACAATAACGCATTTTCGCCCACCTTTTTTGTATAGCTTTTATCTATACCTATATCAATGCAATAAATAACGTTTATTGTATTTTTGTTGTATTCAGAAATCAAAAAACCATTACAATGGAAAAAGATACGCACCCGAGCAAATCCCAAAACGGGGCCAATGGGGCATCGAGCACGCCTCCCAATCATGGCAAAGTATGGGATGTCAACGATTCCAGCCGCTGCCCTTTCCTGAATGGCGCACTAAAGCACGGCGCCGGCAGCGGGCACTCCAACCGGGATTGGTGGCCCAACAGCCTCAATCTGACGATCCTGCGGCAGCATTCCGAACTGTCCAATCCTATGGGCAAGGACTTTGACTACGCTGAGGAATTCAAAAGCCTGGATTTGGAAGCCGTCAAAAAGGACCTCTACGAATTGATGACGGATTCCCAGGACTGGTGGCCCGCCGACTACGGCCACTACGGCCCGTTCTTCATCCGTATGGCCTGGCACAGCGCCGGCACTTACCGGATCGCCGACGGGCGGGGCGGTGCTGGGTCGGGTACACAGCGCTTTGCGCCCCTGAACAGCTGGCCGGACAACGCTAACCTCGATAAAGCCCGCCTCCTGCTCTGGCCGATCAAGCAGAAGTATGGCAAGAAAATTTCCTGGGCCGACCTGATGATCCTGGCGGGCAACTGCGCATTGGAGTCCATGGGCTTCAAGACCTTTGGCTTCGCCGGAGGCCGTGAAGACGTCTGGGAACCGGAAGAAGACATTTACTGGGGGCCTGAAGGCGAATGGCTGGGTGACAAGCGTTACGCCGGCGACCGCGAGTTGGAAAACCCCCTGGCTGCCGTTCAGATGGGCTTGATCTACGTCAACCCGGAAGGCCCGAACAGCAACCCGGACCCCATCGCCTCGGCGCGCGACATCCGTGAGACCTTCGGCCGTATGGCGATGAATGACGAAGAGACCGTCGCCCTGATAGCCGGCGGGCATACCTTCGGCAAGACCCACGGCGCTGCGGACCCCAACGATTACGTGGGACCGGAACCGGCGGGCGCGGATATTGCCCAGCAAAGCCAAGGTTGGAAAAATACCTTCGGCAGCGGTAATGCCGAAAATACCATCACTAGTGGCCTGGAAGGCGCCTGGACCTCTACGCCGACCAAGTGGAGCAATCAATACTTTGAGAATCTGTTCGGGTACGAATGGGAGCTGACCAAGAGCCCGGCCGGCGCTTACCAATGGCAGCCGAAGGACGGTGCCGGAGCCGGCACAATCCCGGACGCGCACGACCCCGAGAAAAAGCACGCGCCATTCATGCTGACCACCGACCTGGCCCTGCGCATGGATCCGGCTTATGAGAAAATATCCCGCCGTTTTTACGAAAACCCCGATGAGTTTGCTGATGCCTTTGCCCGCGCCTGGTTCAAACTGACCCACCGCGATATGGGGCCGAAAGCGCGCTACCTGGGCCCGGAAATCCCCGCTGAAGACCTGATTTGGCAAGACCCGGTACCGGCAGCGACCCACGAGCTTATCGGTGAAGAAGAAATCAGCAAGTTGAAGCGTATGATCCTGGCTTCCGGTTTGTCAGTGTCTGAGCTGGTCTCTACAGCCTGGGCCTCCGCTTCTACCTTCCGCAACTCGGACAAGAGAGGCGGTGCGAATGGAGCCCGTATCCGCGTGGCACCGCAGAAGTTCTGGGAAGTCAACAACCCTGCTCAGCTATCCAAGGTGCTCGACACCCTGGAGGGCGTTCAAAAAGAGTTCAACAGCGGTGAAATGGGTGGCAAAATGGTCTCCATGGCTGACCTGATCGTCTTAGGGGGCTGTGCCGCCATCGAAGAAGCCGCCAAGCAGGCCGGGCACGAAGTAACGGTGCCCTTTACTCCTGGCCGTACCGATGCCACACAGGAGCAGACCGATGTGGAGTCCTTCTCTGTCCTCGAGCCGGCAGCAGATGGTTTCCGCAACTACATGCGGACCCGCTACACTGTTTCGGCGGAGGAAATGCTGGTGGATAAGGCGCAGCTGATGTCGCTCACAGCACCGGAAATGACCGCCCTCGTCGGTGGCATGCGGGTGCTGGGCGCCAACTACGATCAGTCCAAGCACGGTGTATTCACCGACCGCCCGGGCGCGCTGACCAACGATTTCTTCGTGAACCTGCTGGACATGGGCACCACCTGGAAAGCCGTTTCTGAAGCGGAAGAAGTCTTTGAAGGCAGCGACCGGAAGACCGGCGCAGTAAAGTGGACCGGCACTCGTGTAGACCTTATCTTTGGTTCCAACACGGAGCTCCGCGCCATTGCGGAAGTCTACGGTTGCCAGGATGGAGAAGCGCGCTTCGTCCACGACTTTGTCGCCGCCTGGGACAAGGTCATGAACCTGGACCGCTTTGAGCTGAAGCAGTAACTGCACAGGCTTTTTATTGAAAGTAAGATACGAGCAGGTAGTCCGGTAGCGGGCTGCCTGTTTGTCATTGTATACCGGTACTGAAGCCAGTCAACCTAACCCTGTCGCTGATGGCTGCTGCGCTGCGGTTGCTGGTGCATGATAGGCGGCGCGGCTGCTCTTGATGAAGTACCGCTCACCGGGTACCTGTTGGCCAGGGGGCTGAAGCCAGCCTAGTTAAACCAAAACCGCACAAACTCCAGCACTTCCCGCTGGAAAGCCCAGAACTCGATCTCCCGCCACCAGCACCACAACCAGGTCAGGGCGCCGTAGATCAGCAGGTGGGTGGCGGCGAACGCCCAAAGAATACAACTCACCACATACGTCCAACCTACCCAGCTAAGCGGGTTGATGTAGGAAAAAAACTCGCTGCCGCCGTCCCCCTTTACCGGCCGGTTGAAGCGCTTCATCACCCGGTGTAGGTGCCCCTCAAACCAGATGGCAAAGAAACAGGGCAGGGAGAAGATCGGGAACTGCCGCCCCTTCATGCTCCGGCCGATAGCTTTCCAACGCAGGTCAACATTACGGGCAATGCCTATTTTAATGCGCCCTGGGTTGCGGGTCGACATGCCCAGGTAGATGAACCGGTAACCGAAGAGGGAATAGAGGATTTGCTTCATTGCAGAGCATTAACTTTATGGGGCTAAAATACATATTTGTTGAAATTTTTTGTATCTATTTTGTGTTTTTGTTTTGATTGCAGAGCGGCATTTTCTTTCGGGTGCACCAAACCTCTTCCGGATGTGATTGCTTTTTATAATAAAAAACGGCTTGCACGACCTCATCATCATCGGCGGCGGGCAGAGCGCCCTGGCGTGTGCCTACTACCTGCGGCGCACTAACTTAAATTATATGCTCTTAGACAGTCAGCCGGGCTGCGGTGGGGCGTGGCGGCACGCCTGGGACAGTCTGACGCTGTTCTCCCCGGCGGAGCAGAGTTCCCTGCCCGGTTGGTGGATGCCCAAATCAAGCCATCCTTTCCCAACCCGGGATGAGGTGATCAATTACCTCTGCCGGTACGAGCAGCGGTATGAAGTGCAGGTGTATCGCCCGGTCAGGGTCCGCGCCGTGCACCGGGAAGCAGGCGTGTTTCAGTTAGATACGAGCAAAGAGCGCTACCAAGCCCGTGCGGTCATTTCTGCAACGGGTACCTGGGGTAAGCCATTTATCCCGGAGGTGCCCAGGCGGGAGGTGTTTAAAGGGGTGCAGCTGCATTCCGCCTTTTATGAGAACGCCAGAGACTTGTCGGGGCAAAAGGTACTCATAGTCGGGGAGGGCAACTCCGGTGCACAGATTCTGGCTGAGGTTTCCAAGGTGGCCAAGACAGCCTGGGCCGTTCGCCGTACCCCTCAGTTTTTGCCCGATGACGTGGATGGACGGGTGCTCTTCAATGTCGCCTCCGCGAAATACTACGCCGAGCAGCGGGGAGAGCCCTTCGATGCCAAAAAGTTCGGGCTGGGGAATATCGTGATGGTACCAACGGTAAAGGATGCAAGGTCGCGGGGCGTGCTGAAGCCAGCAGGCCAGGTAGATTCGATACACAAAACCGGCGTGGTATGGGCTACCGGGGAGGAAGAAGATTTCGACACCATCATCTGGTGTACCGGTTTCGGATACGCTACCGATCACCTCCGTCCACTGGGGCAACAGGACGAGCGTGGGCGTATGCCCACCGAAGGTACTCGTTCTGTAGAAGTGCCTGGCCTATGGCTGGTGGGTTACGGCGGCTGGACGGGCTTTGCCTCCGCCACGATGATCGGAGTGGGGCGGTCTGCCCGGCAAACGGTGAAGGAAGTTGCTCGATGGCTTGAAAAGTAAACGCCCTTTGCCTACCGATTAAATAGAGCATCAACTCGCCATTGTATACAGCCCATCAAAAATACGGACCGTTTCCTTTGCCGCGTGCACCGGGTCAAGCGCCGTATCCGAAATACCGGAAACGACCCGGGTAATATTATGATCCACCTTTCCTTGTTGATGCCAAATGCCAACGGGGGCGGCCGTCAGATAGGCTGAAAAGTTGTGGTGGCCCGTACCGGGGCGCTCACCGATGATATGGATAATCCCCTTTTTCTGTTTCAGGGAGGCCTGTTTACCAAACAAGACTTCTCCACAGGCGTATCCTGCGCGAACCCGCCCGTGCCGGATCACTATAGGCGATTGGGCAACCACGTACCCCTGCGCCTGAAGTCCGAAAAAAAGCGTATCCAGAAAAGGTTGCAGATGCCCTTCATCGGTGATTGACCGGACATTCAATCCATCGGAAATGATGACTTGAACGTCCATAGATCGACTCTCCCATTGCTGACGGTGCTTTTGTAATTCCTGTATAGCTTTCGGGCTGAGCTGCTCACCGGATTCAGGGTGGTAAACGTAGTCTTTTCGGTCTTTGGATTGAGTAGTGATGGTCAGCGCAGCGGGCAGCGTGTTGCTGAAATCCCGGGGCAGTTCTGTCCAAAGGCTGGTTTTGGCATCTTCATAGAGGGTATGCACCTTTTCGTCCAGGTCTGGGGCTAAATCCCAAATGTTCTCTCCATAACCTTCTGCAATGAATACCCCTCTGTTTTGGATTTCCTCTATTTTCTGCCGCCCTTCCTGGTAGATGGCGGACTGCTCCCGTTGGTCCCCCTTGGCCAGGCGGTATTGATAATAGACCCAGATCGGGTCTCCAAAGTGTTTTGTTGGCTTCCCGGCCTGATCAATAATGCCCAGCTTTTTGAAAAAAGCCCACACGGCATCATCAACCTTATAGCCAAACGTTTCACGAATGCGCACGTGGTCGCTGAAGCTGGTGGTCAGGTAACTGAGCATAGGGTCATTCTTCGTGGGCAGGGCCATCAGGTAGGCTGGATTGGCAGGCATCACCTGTTCAATGCACCAATCGAGGTCTTCAAGCGAAACATCCATGTGCAGGGTTGAACAAATATCGAGGCCAATGGGCAGCCCGTGGAGTTTCCCCATTACGGTATCTTCCAAACAGCAGCGCACCAGTTGTTCTTTGGTTTTGAAAACCTCCGGGCCGATAAACCCAGCCACGTCATTGACATGCACCCAGGCTTCGCGGCCGTTCTGTTCGGTTATGCTTTGTTTCAGCGCACGGATAAAGCCATACTTCCGCGCTTCGTGGACCACCATATCGAACCCTTCGCCGTGGCCGTTGGTGAAATCGGCGCCCTGCCCGGTTTCACAGTACATCCCGTATTTGCCGGTACGCCTTGCAGCTTGTGCCGCCATTTTGTCGAGGGTAACATCAAAGGTGGCATTGGCATTGACCGTTCCGGCCAGGCTTTGAAACCAGATCCCCGTAGTGCCCGGCTGCATTTCTTCTACCTCTGCTTGTATATCAATGTGAGATAATACGCAGTTAGGGAGTGTATTCTCGAGTTTGAAAGTGGTCAGAATGTCGAATAAGGCGGCTTCGATTTTGGCCACGGATTCCGGTTCGCTGGAAACCGGGTTGGTGCCGAGCACGAGGTCGCCCACGCCATACGACCAGGCATCAAATACCTGCCATACGATATCGTCGATATTATCGGTGGGGGAGTTGGGTTGTATGCGGGCACTCAGGTACCCTTTGCTGCCAATCTTACTGCCGGGCAGGGGGGAGAATACTTTTTGCCCCACCGCGATCAGTTCTTCATTGCTCATAAGCTTTACCACACCGGCAATAACGTCACTGCTAAGCCCCGGCATGATGGACTTTATGTCGGCTTCCTCTTGGCTCAGCAGGTACGCTTTGAGTTCGCCCAGGGTCCACTGTTGAACGTCCTGTTGGGGTGTGGTCGTTTCCGTGATGAGATGAAAAAGGCCATCCTCAAACAAGGGATGCGCCTCCAGGTCACCTATTTGGGTATGGCTGAGCAGTGTCCGTGCAAAACCTCTTGATTGTTCATTGGCTGCGGCGATCCTCAATGCCTGATCCCCTTCCTTGAAGGCATTGGCTGCCCCAATGATTTGCCGGTAAAGGGTAAGGTCCCATGCTCCGTTGACCCGTTGGATGTACCCAAAGACATCCTCTCCTGCTTTGGGGGGCTGGAGTTTTACGCCTTCCGGGTTTTGCGGTAGCCCATCTTGCAGGGCTTTGGGCGTGCAGCCTGGCAGCAGGCTGTATTGCAGCCCTAAAAGACTGGAAAGTACCAGAAAGTCTCTTCGGTTGAAGGTGTTCATTTTTCAGGAGTTGTACTGTGAATATTGAGGTAGGGCTGGCAAATACGAGTACTAAAATCGTAAAAAAAAAGATGAAAGTCCAACACTCGCTACTTTGGGTGGCCGTACAATAAAAATCCCACATTTTGAGCAATCCAAAATGCGGGATAAATGGCGTAACACGGCTGTAGGTAAAGGAGGGCCCTTAGTCCGTTTAAACCTGCCCTTCCCTTCTGCCACCATACTTCCCTTACCGCACCAACATCACCTCCCCCGAATACACCGCGCTCCGCCCATTGATAAACTCCAACTCCAGCGCATAGGCAAAAAAACCGGCGGCCATAGGACTACCATTAAAAGTGCCGTCCCATCCAGCGGATTCATCACTGATTGGAAGGTCACGCCTTTCATAGACCATTTCGCCCCAGCGGTTGAAGACCCGCATGGAGGCAATCCGCGCTACCTTGTTGGTGACGAAGGGGCGAAAAAGGGCATTCTGAGTGTGGGTGCTCTGCGGGGCAAAGGCGGTAGGTACGTAAAATGGGAACTTTGTACTGACCAGCACCCGGGCTGTGTCCGAAACAAAACAGCCCATGGTATCCTCCAGGATGACGATAAGCTCGGTCTCCGAAAGAGGAGATATATACTGATCGGTAATCGCATCCGTTTCCGTATCCACCAGTACCTCCTTTGGCCACCAGTCTACCCGGGCGATCGCTGTATCACTGATTGAAGGCACTGCCCAGGCCAGTACGGTATCGCCGTACACGATGGTATTTCGGTGGGCATCCACCTCCAAATCCACAAATAGCTGATCGGGTTGGGTGAGCAGGATGGAATCAGTCTGAGCGGTGCATTGGTTTTCATCGGTGACAGTGACCAGGTAAGCCCCGATGGATAAATCTTCGGCAATTCCCATATCATCCAGGCTATCGGCATTCCAATCGTAGTCAATGGCCCCGGTACCGTTGTTAACGGTGATCTGAATGTTTCCATCCTGGCTTTCGAAGCACTGCAGATTATTGGCTTCCACTTCAAGGGAAAGCGCGTCGACAGGGTTATTCTCGATGCAAATATCGAAGTAGCCTTCGGCACCTGTGGCATCAGATACGGCAACAAAGTAGGTCATGCCTGCTTCTACCCCCATCCGGATAGCTACATTCCCACCAGAACCGCTATCGCAGGCAAAGGGCATAGACGTATCGCTATTGGGGCAGCCCCCCTGGAATACCGCCATTTGGGGCCTTGGCAGCTCCTCGCTTCCGATGCTGATTTTTATGCAATCCCGGCTGGTTTCCGGAGTAAAGGTATACCAGACGGTAGCGTCCGGAAAGTCGAAACAGCCGCCCTCCAGCATAGGCCCCGGCGTAGCGGTGGCGCTGCAGCCCTGACTGCAGATGGTGTCCCGCTCCACATCCAGTGCCACCGGGCCGTATTTGCTGTCGGGGTCGCAGAAGTCATTGACGCCGCAGCCTACTATTTTGGCGACGACGGCATCCTCTCCCCCGTTATGGGCGTCATCGTAGGGGCTGCCCACCATAGGGAAATCGCCGGAATAAGTGCCCCCGCCGATGAAGACGCTGCCGGCACCGTCGATCGCAAGCCCCAGTGCCCAGTCGTTATCTTCGCCGCCCAGGTAGGTCGACTCAATAAGGGCCGAGAGGTCGAAGGAAAAGCGGGAGAGGAAGATATCCCGCTCCCCGTTGTGGGTGGCATCGTAGGCGTTGCCCGTCACCGGGTAGTCGGTAGAGAAGCTGATGCCAGTGATGAAGACATTTTCCGCCCGCTCAATCACAAGCCCGTAGCAGTTGTCATCGCTGGCCCCGCCGATGAAGGTGGAGGCCAGAATGCTGGAAAGCCCATTGTCTAGTTTAGTGATGATGGCATCGTGGTTGGCATTGTGGGTCTCATCGTATACCCCGGGGGTAGAAGGGTATTCCGGAGAACCGGTATAGCCGGCGATGAAGACGTTTTGCGCGGAATCCAGGGCAATGGCGTGGCTTTCTTCGAAGTTGCTGCCGCCAATGAAGGTGGCAGCAGAGAGGTTGGAGAGTTGATTGTTGAACTTCGCTACGAAAATATCGCCCGATCCGTTGTGGGTGGAATCGTACGCCATGCCGGCAACGGGGAAATCGGCAGAATAGGTAAATCCCGAAACGAAAACGTTCCCGGCTTCGTCGGCCGCAATTGCGTCTGCACCTTCGTCGGTGCTGCCACCGAGGTAGGTAGAGGCGAGCAGGTTAGTGAGCCCATTGTTGAGCTTGGATACAAAGACATCCTCAAAGCCGCCGTTGAAGGTGTTATCGTATCCGCCGGCGGAAGGGTAATTTGTAGATTCGGTCCGGCCAGTTACGAATACATGGCCGGCGTTATCCAGCGCCAGGCTGTAGCCGTAGTCATCCGCCGACCCGCCAATGAAGGTAGAGGCGAGCAGGGTAGATAAATCATTATCCAGCTTACATACAAAAACATCGTTGCTGCCCCCGTTGTAGGCGTTATCGTAAGCATTGCCCGCTGTGGGGAAATTGGCAGAGCCCGTGCCGCCCGCGATGATGACTTCTCCGGAGGCTGACACGGCTATGGCCTCCCCGCTGTCCCAGCTGCTGCCCCCGATAAAGGTGGACACCAGGACGGTAGAGAGATCATTGTCCAGTTTGGCAACGTAGGCCTCCTTCACACCATTGAACGCTCCGTCGTAGCTGCCGGCTGTGGTCGGGAAATTGTCCGACCAGGAGTAGCCGGTCAGGAAGACATGCCCGGCTTCGTCGGCCGCAATGGCATTGCCCCAGTCGTTGCCGCCATCCCCTATGAAGGTGGAAGCAAGGAAGGGATCAATGATCAGTTCGTAATTGGGGTCATAACCCTGCACATCAAAGGCGTAGGTGTTTTGATCCACGCGGTAGGCTGCTTTCGCAAAACGCTGCTCCCCACCGATCCACTGATAGGCCACAGGGGCGGAATAGGCGATATCTCCTACCGGTGTATGTACAATCAGCTGGCCATCGGTGGAAACGGATAGACGATTGGCCCCCTCTACGGTGACCTGAATGCATTCGGGGTCGGCTTGTGGCTGAACGTAGAATAGTTTCTCTACATTCTGGCTCCAGGCACGGAGCTTCACCGTGACGCCTTCCCACACCTCGCCCAGGCTCACCAGGTCATAGGCCGGGACCTGACTTGCCCAAGCCGCCGGGTCATTGCCAATGAAGTAGTTGAAAACTGCGCTGCTTTTTCCTTCGGCATAAGGCTGAGCCGGGTTGGGCTGCCGGCTGCCTCCTGCAAAGCGCTCCCGGAGGACATAACCAGTGGTGCTGTCCACTGGTAGGGCGTAGAGGATGTCCTGTTCAGCATTAAGGATGACGTTGCCGCTGAAGGTATGGGCAACGAAAGCAATATCATTTGGCCACTGCCCTTGGTTTTTCACCCAGGGGACTGTAGTGCCGGTGATCCGGGAGGGCGAATTACTGGCCGGTTCTGATGCTTTTGACGGGTGTGCTATAGTAGGAATAAATCCGCCTCCCGCCCAGGTTAGGAAGAGGAGGCAGGACAGTAGAAGGTTGCTCATCGTTTAAAATCGGTTGTTAGGAGGTGCTGATTGTGGCATCTCTCGTTTTTGGGAATCGAATACAGATTTACTCTGCCTTTATCACCTTAAACCGGCGGACCAGGTCCTGCTGCCGTACGGATAGTACATACATGCCCGCAGCTACCGGCAGCGTGTTGAGTTCCAGCGTCCCTTCTCCTGCGATCACCGGCAGTTGTCCGCTGGCGATGGTTTTGCCGGAAAGGTCAGCGATGGAGTAGAACACGGGAGCGGTACTGCAATTGGCCTGTATCATGGCCCGGGAATGCTCCCGCACCGGGTTGGGGAATACCCGGGCGGAGAGGCAGGCCTCCGGTACTGGGGAAGAAGTATTCGGCGTGATAATTTCGTCCGCTACATTGATCCGGATTTCGCTTAGCCCGTAGCAGGATCCACCGTGGTTAGTCAGTCCCGTAATCAGGACATAGCGGGCATTCGTTCCCTCAAAGTCATGTAGGCTCACCCCTTCGTAGGTAGGTGTCCCATCGGCCATGGGGAGCTGAAATTCACCGGCCTCCGTCCAGTTTACGCCGTCGTTGGAAATGTCAATGGCAATATCCTGCATACCGGAGTTGAGGTACTCCGGGGCGTTGGTGTTCCAAAGGTGCAGCTGAAACAAGCCATAGGCATAATTGAGGTCATACAGGATCCAGTGCGACTCGCCCCTTACGGCATTGGGGTTCATCGAGGGGGTACAGGACAGCCATCCATCGTACCAGGTTGTATTGTGCCGGTCCAGGAAGCACTGTGCCGAAACGGGCCCTATGGCAAAAGCGAAGAATAGTATGATTAGTGTTGTTCTTTTCATCATCTCAGGAGTTAGAGGTTCATAAATCCAAGTGGCGCGGCTCCCGAACCGGTATCGTAAAAGTTGCCGATATTCGGAAACAGGGTGCTGAGCTCAGACGGGCTTACGCCAAACCACAGTGCCAGTTCTGCAAAGTAGGAATCATTGGAAGTGGTGGGGATAAGGACGCCGTTGTGGACTTCCAGGTTGTTGCCCAGTGCGAGAGACGGGTAGGTACCGTACATATCGCCGCCCTTTACGTCGCCGCCCATGACCAGCGCATTGCCGCCCCAGGCGTGGTCGCTGCCATTGCCATTGGAGGTGAGCGTGCGGCCGAAATCCGAAATGGTAAAGGTGGTGACGGCGTCGAACATACCGATTTCCTCCAGCCCGTTGGCGAACTCCTGCATCGCGTTATCCACTACGGTGAGGTTCCTTTCGTGGGCATTGATCAGCTCGCCGTGCATATCCCAGCCACCCATACGGACGAAGAAAATCTGCCGCTTGAAGCCGAGGATGTCCCGCGCCATGATGACCTCCGTGATGCGTTTGAAGCTTTGGGAAATGCGGTTGTCGGAGAAGAAAGTATTCAGGTTGCCGATTTGCGCCATTGCTGCCCGGAATTCCAGGCTGCCTTCCAGGCTGCGCTTCAGAATATCGGTGTACTGTTTTTTGTACATATCGGCATGATCGGCCCCAAGCAGGAGGTCGATGCCTTCCGTCCGGCTTCCATCGAAGTCCGTTGCCTGCGGGTCGTAGCCCACGATGCCCGGGCTGCCGTCGTAGGGGTCGATGGCGAATTCCACCAGGGTCTCCCCGTACTGGAAAATGTTGGTGCCCGCCAGGGAGATATTCATGGATATTTTCTCATTGCTGTTCATGTCGTTGACCAGGTCCGCCATTCTGCCGCCCCAGCCGAATTGCGTGCGGATGTGGGGCAGGCCGGTCTGGCAGTTTTTCAGCTGGTCGGAGTGGGAAAACAGCCCCAGAGGGGTAGGGGAACTGCCGTTCTGGTAGGTGGCCTTGGTTGTGTACTCTATCAGCGGCCCGACATTATTGATAAAGGAAACTTTACCGGTATTGAACAGCTGATGAACGTAGGTCATCGCCGGATTCAGGCCATACTGCCGCCCGTCGCTGGTAATGGGGTTGATGGGCAGCAGCTCATTCTGTGAAATGGCCAGGTCGGAGCGGGTAACGGCGTACTCATCGTACTCCGGATTGCCACGGGGCACCACCATGTTAAAGGAGTCATTGCCCCCCGCCAGGAAGAAGCAGACAATGGCTTTGTAATCGTTATTCAGCAGGTTGTCTGAATTGTTGAGATAGGCGGCATTGATGGCTTTCAGCTGGGAGACAGAAGAAGCGGTGGTCAGCCCCAGTGCCCCCATGCCGAATTCTTTGATGAACTGTCTTCTTGATTTGTGCTTCATTACTTCAGGATGTTATAATCGGCGCTAATCACCATTAGATAAATAGTCAGTTTGGTCTTTTCGATGGGGTCCTCCAGGGGGTCGACGATAGTGGTTATGATCTGCCGGGTATCGTCTTTGAGCATGCCGTTGGTCAGCAAGATATCCAGCTCGTTGATTAGGACTTCCGTATCGTTGGCATAGGCAATCAGGCGTTCGAGGTTGGTGGAAACGGTGGTTGCCGGGTTGCCCTTGGTGGTGAGCAGGGTTTCGTTGACCACCCATTCGTTGACGAAATTGACGAAGCCAATGCTGGTACGGGCGTTATGTACCTGAAATTCGGGCCCCAGGTAGCCTTGGCTGCCTACCGGCCCTACTGGTTGGAAATCGGGCCAGTAAAAGTTGAAGACCGAGGGCGAATACATGGGGTGCTGCCCGGCATCATCGTCGTATTTGTCTCCGCAGTTCCAGAAGTAGCCGCTGCCGCTTAGCCCGCCCATCGCTCTGGCGAAGTGCGTATACCGGATGATGGGCTCCTTGAGCTTGCCCTGCACCGGGTCGTTGTACCAGCCGCAACTGCGTGCCTCTTCATCCAGCAGGATGGCTTTAATCACCGCTTTCAGGTCACCCCGTACGCCGCTGCCGTTGTCGTCAAAAGCTGATGCCACCCGTGCCACATAAGCGGGGGAGGGGTTGGACTTCACCAGCCGTTGTATCAGTTGCTTGCCGATGAAGGGGCCAATATTAGGGTGGTTGAACAGGTGCCCGAGGGCCGCCTCGATGTCCTCCATACCGGTTTGCCCGGCGGGCACCGTAAAGCCATTCAGCAGCTGCTTGGGGCCCGGCTCGTGGTGCTCTTCGTACATCACCATAGGCACTGTCATATCTATCTTATTGGGCCGCATCCCAAATTCGGGGGCGATGACGGTATCCGGCACGGGGGGCGTTGCGCCGCCGCCAAGCCCGGTAAAGATTTTGGCAAATTCGGCAATGTCGTCGTTATTATAGGTGGGGATGTCCTGGCCAGCGCCGTTCTGCTTCCGCGTGCCATCCGGGTTGAGCTCGTACAGGCCGATGGTGAAGAGCTGCATCATCTCCCGGGCGTAGTTTTGGTCGGGGCGGATGAACTGAGCCGGATTGGACTTCGGGTTGTTGAGGTGAGTGAGGTAAACGCCCATGCAAGGGTGTAGGGTGACGTCCAGCAGCAGGTCTTCAAAGTTGCCAAAGGCATTTTCGACCAGCATATCGTAGTAGCTCGCCACGCCCTCGCCGTAGCGGCTGAGCTCCGACTTGAAAGAGATCACAAAGATTTCGCTTAGCGCAAACGCCACCCGATGCCGCAGCAAGTCGTTATTGGTCATGTTGACTTGCCACCAGGCGTAGTCGAAATGCTCCCGGTTGGGCAGGTCGGCAAAATTGAGGCTGTCGCCCCCCGAAGCGAGGTGGCGCTGATAAGTGGTGTCATAGATTTCCTGCATCAGCGGCTGCACATAGGTGGGCGGCACGTCAAACTGCAGGTCGATCCAGGTTTCGAACCCCAGCTTGGCTACCGAATCGATGGTACTGCGGTCGGCCCCCAGCGTAGCCTGGGCGAGGAAGCGCCCGGCGTCGATTAGTTTGCCGGTCAGGCCGTATACCCGGATGGTATTAGGGCCTTCGGCTACCCGCAGGGCACCATCCGGCTGAAAATTGCTGCTTGTGGTGACGGTGATGTTTTGATCGTGCCCACCACCGATGTAGTCACCATAGGTTTGTGCGCCTAGCAGGCTGGCGTAGCCCAGGAGGAGCAACAGGCAAAAGCCGCTCATTGCATTCATACGTAATGAGTGTTTGTAGATAATTGATAACCAGCTCTGTACAGCCAAACGGGGGTGCCCGTTTGCTGCGGGTGCAAATAGATGTACAGGGGTATAGCTGGAATTAACGTAGGTAGGTAGGTTTATTACAGGGGGACAAAGCTAACTTGCAGTAGAATTTGCCCGTAAAGTCAGCAAAGGTACTGCTTTTGTGCTTTGTTATGGCATACTAATGCATTTGGCAGCGTATTTATTATGCAGTATGTTTATGTTTTTAATATAATTTTAATTTTTATGCGTAGTACCCTTTTAGTGAAGAGTTATGTATCGTTCTTGCAGCTGTGGCAGGATGCCTACGCGCTCCCTTCCCCCAGTAATGCCTCCGGTTTGACCTCCAGCAGCTCCGCAATGCGGAAGAGGGTGGGCAGGGAGGGTTGTTGGACGTTGCGGCACCAGCGGGAGACGGTAATCTGGTCTTTTTCTAGCTTTTCCGCCAACCCATCCACCTGCAACCTCCCCGACAGTTGATTTTGCAAAGTGCTTTTGCGGTTAAGCGCTAAAAAATGTAAATTGCATTCAACAGTTTAATGCAAAAGTGTAAAATGGAGCCAACAGAAATCGACAGCTTGCAAACCTGGTCTATTCAGCGCGTAAGCCGGGTGTCTAGTGCTTTCAAGCGTTATCTTTGGGAGCAAATTAACTGGAAAAACCAGTTAAATATCGTTGTCGGTGCGCGTGGGGTAGGCAAAACCACGCTTTTATTACAGTATCTGCAAGAGCAGTTTCCTCCCGGTGGCCCCGCTCTTTATGCCAGTCTTGACCATCTGTTTTTTTCGCGGCATACGCTGGTGGATCTGGCGGAAGCTTTTGTGCAGCGGGGTGGAAAGCTGCTCGCCTTGGATGAGGTCCATAAATATCCGTCATGGTCAAGGGAAGTCAAGGTCATATACGATCAGTTCCCTGCGCTGCGGCTACTGGTTAGCGGCTCTTCGACCACTGAGATTCTACGCGGGGAAGGAGACCTGAGCCGCCGCGCCCGGATTTACCATCTGCGCGGCCTCTCTTTCCGGGAATACCTCTATTTTGCTGAGGGTCAATACTTCCCTCCCGTTACACTTCAGGAGATTTTAGCAAAGGCTACCCCTTTGTCTCTCGAAATTTCGCAAAAAATCCGGCCTATCCAGTTCTTTGAGCCCTATCTGAATTACGGATATTACCCCTTCTTCAAAGAAGACCCGGAAGGCTACGCTGAGCGGCTGCGCCAGATCGTCAATGTAGTGATTGAATCAGATATTCCAGCCGTTTTTAAAGTCGATTACGGAGCGGCACTAAATATCAAGAAATTACTGGGACTGCTCTCCGAGATGATGCCTTTCAAACCGAATATCCAAAAACTCAGCCGTCAGCTAGACCTCTCCCGGGAAACCCTCATCAAATACTTACAATACCTTGGCCGGGCAGACCTGTTGCAGTTGCTGTATAGCGAAGCCAAAGGCGTCAGCCTGCTCAACAAGCCGGAAAAGTTATATCTGCAAAATCCCAATCTGGCCTACGCCCTGGCCGAAGGTAGCGCATTGAATAGGGGGAGCTTAAGAGAAACCTTTTTTCTCAATCAGGCTGGTGCTGTCCACGAAGTCCGCTACCCCCGAAAAGCAGGCGACTTTCTCGTCGGGCAAAAATACCTTTTCGAAGTAGGCGGGTCCGGGAAGTCCACGGCTCAGATCAGGTCGGTAGAAAATGCGTGGGTTGTCTCTGATAATGTGGAAGTAGCGACAGCTCATCGGTTGCCGTTGTGGCTGTTTGGTTTTTTGTATTGAAATAGACTTGATGCGTCGGGTTTACGGCTCAGACCACTATGTGATATGACCAAAGCATCAGCAACACCGCTTCTTTGCGCCCGCTATTCGAGCAGGCGTGTGGGTAAATACCGATGACTTAGCTGTCAGGAAGGCAAAAGACTTCAGGTTGCTCCAGCTGTATCAAAGATTTCGTAGATACGATACAAAAACCTTCTTCTGTTTTATAGGCTACTTCTTTTATACTCGGAACGGAGAGGTTTGGGCGTAAGCTCACTGGCTAGAAATCTGGAAGGTGCCATATTTCCAAAATTGCCTGGGCCCTAATAAAACATGCTGGGTTGATAAAATATAGGCTTTTTGATTAATATCATCTATTATGAGTTCGCTTTGCCGGGCAAATTACAGGAGCCGCTCTGCTTCTTCTGGTTTGTTTTAAGTGTTTTGCTTCAGCCATTGGGTCTGCTCTTAGGCCACTTCCAAGGTGACAGGCGACTGCTTGGATAAGCGCATCATCTCTACTGCCCATAAATGCAGGCAGCAGAGGGTGCGGGGATGCCGCCCGCCATCCCAACCGCCCCTGTCCAGGCGAGCCGGCTATCAGTTATCCTGCGGGTCCGTGCTGCGGAATCCCCTCATTTCCTCTTCCAATTCCTGGTTGTAGGCATCGAGCACTTCCTGCGATTGAGGGCTCATAGATACGAAATCCTGAAGCTCGGCTCTGAGGTGCATGCCACCAGCCTCGTTATCTTCCGCCCAACCGAGGCTTTGCCCGGTATCGCACCAGGGGCGCTGCAGGCAGCCCGGGCAGTAGCCGCTACATCCGTCCAGGGTCCAGCCCTCGCCTTCCATGCGTTCCGTTTCTTCTTCCAGCATCTCGCAAAGTGTCATGAGTAAAATGGGTGGGGGGAGTTCTTGCAGGTAAATGCCGATTCCGCTTTTCTTCAAAGCATCCATCCGAAACGCTATGGCTTCCCTGATTTCCTCCTCCGTCATCTCTGGGATGGCTTTTTCCAACGGCGGCAGGCCCGCCTGCTCCCGGAGCTTCATCATGAGCGGTGCCCCTTCCAGCCACAGCCGGAAGCGGTACCAGTCGTTATCCGGCGAGATCATTGGGAAAATTGGGGGGAAGGGCTGGTCAAAAAGCTCCATCACCTGCTGACTTTCGCCGCGCTCTCGGTACATCATCACGAAATCGAGCAGGCTTTGCAAGCGGTGGTTTTCCAGGTCAATATCCATCGGGGTGAATTGCATAACCGGCTCCAGGTCCAGGCCCAGTTCAGCAAATTGTTTTTTGAGCGCCTGATTCTGCTGGTAGGGTGTGATTTCTTTGTCTTTCATGGTTTTGGGGTTATAGTCCGCCAACCCAAAATTTGTGATTTCTGACTTGCTCTTTTTCCACCTCGCTGCGTTAAAAAGCCTCGCCGATGCTTAGGCATCGCCTACGTTTCTCGCCTTGCGAGCTGAAAAAATAGCTGTGCCATAATTTCACAAATCTTAAGTTGTTGGACTATAGCTTTAGGAAGCTCTCTTCGTCAGCTCTACGTTTTTTGCTGAAAGGCCTGGAAATTCACGATGGGAAGGATGACCGGGCTGGGCATACTTGATTCAAGTGTCAGATGCCGTACCACTTGCCTGACATAAGGGTAAATAATTGCTGGTCCATTTACTTTGGTAAATTGATCAACACTCATGTTTGTACCGTCCTCACTCGGCTTATTGATGCTGAACTCACCAGCCATACGGACGGCTAGCGTTAGCTCTTCAGGTTGATTGCTATCCGACACCTTGACCTCTACGAATACGATAATACTCTCGTCGCTGGCGTTAAAACTGGTGTTGATATCAACAGAGAGCTTGTCTGAAGGCTGAAAGCCAATGGTTTTTAGCTCGAAAACAGACTTTACCAGAGATACTCTGTTTAACCGAAATTGGGTGTTTTCATTACTCATTAAGCTGCTAAACTGTATTGTCCAGAAGTGGTGGGTTCAAACTCGGGTGAGGTTAAGTCCTCGAATTCTGGTGTTTTACCTGTAGTAAAAGAAGCCACGGTATAACCTTTTTCTTCGAGCTCCTGACCTGAAACAGAAAAAGCCTGAGTTAACTCCGGAATATAAACTATTTGTGACTGATCCAGCTGAGAAAGGGAGTTAGTAGATACAATACAAAAGTCTTCCTCAGTAGAATTAGCAGTTTGGGTTATCCACTGTTGATTTAGTTCTGCCTCCAAATCAAGGAATTCATCAGACTCATAAATGCTTTGAGGGGTTACTTTTATCAGGTGTGTGCGAGATGCTTCATCATATTGGTAAGCAATAGTGGCTTGGGGAAAAGAGACTTGAACTTTATCATATAAATACTTCAGAAATGCCCTGATCGTCATAATGCTGTGGTTGCTTTAATAATGCGCCTTATTTCTTCCAGGTGGCCCTGCACGATGGTCATGTCGTCTGAAGAAATCACATCGGCTTTATAATCTGATTTATGCCGGAAAGTTTTCAAGTCTGCAAGATAACGATTTAGTAGCGTTATCTCTTTCTTATGCTCTTTAAACGACCGGTACAAACACCCAACGAATTCAGTTATAAGCTGCTTATGAGACCCGCTTCCGGAAATTCCAACTGCTGCGTACCTGTCTTTATAGTACTCTTGTAAAATATAAATTACCTTCTGATAGCAGGAGTAATAAGCACAATGCACTGCTGCGGTGTAATAATTAGCATTTTTTGTCACTCCACGCTCCTGAAGCAGTAGGAACGTACAATAGTTATCATGAGATTTACAGAGCAGCGACATTTACAATACAAATTTTTTGGAGGCTAGGTTTCCCAACTGTTGATTTCAACGCGATTGCCAACCTCTATTTACAGCTTATAACAACTAAATATATGGCTAATTGGTGATACTTTCTCCTTTTGTTTTAAACATTTAGGGCAAACGCACCAAAATTTGAATGCGATTGGAGCACGCTTGGAACATGTCGCGGAACACGTAAGAGCGGGTGGCGGCTGCCGAAATTGCATGTTCGACGGAGGAGTCCCGCAAAGCGGGATAAAGTCTTGCGAATTTCTAGCGTTTTTGTTCACTTTTTGGGCGATGCAAAAAGTGAAAGCCCGCCGGCTTGAGGCGAAGAACAAACTAAATCACCATGCCCGAGAGCCTTCATCGCCCGTTTTCATGAAAACTTAGTTTGGTGCGTTTGCCCTATTAAACATTAACATCGCTGCAATTGGTTATTGTTTGGTTTATTTTAATGTGGCTCGTATTTCACCGCATCAACCGCGCCGCCCCCACATCATAATAATAATCCCCAATACTCCCATCCTGTATCCGCTCCACCAGCTCATCAATCACAAACAGGGGCACCAAAAACCACTCCCGCACCCGTACCGGCTTCCCAAAGCGGTCTTTGATCTCAATGTCAATCCGGGCCTGGTCGAAGAATTGATGGATGAGCTTCTCCAGCTTGAAGCGGTTTCCGGGGCTTCCTGTAGTTGCCGCAGCATATCCGCTACTGCTCCCGGTTCGCAGGTCGCGATGTGAATGTTGTTGCGCTGCAGCACCCCGCCTTCCATCTTAGACTTATTGGAGTTGCCCTTCCGCAATCGCTTGACCGTCGTTTCCTTATTCCCATAGGCTTCCAGGAAGGCAAAGGGGAACGCTGCCGGGTCAAAGGGTTGTTCGGCTAGTTGGGAGACGGCTTCTTCTATTTCTACTGCGTTCATGGTTGATGCTTAAGCATTGCAATTTAATATTTTTCGGGCGACCGGCTCAGCGGCGGCTTGTCCGCAACCACCAGAAAAGGAAGCCAGCCAGTAGCAGCCCTATGAGCCCGAGGAGGTAGTAGCGGGTATTGGAAGCCCCGGCGGAGATGCCGAGCGCAGTAGCGGCCTTGTTGTATTTTGGGGTCTGATCTTGTACGATGCCCGGGAAGCGCCGCAGGATATCCTCCCGTACCAGGTTGTTGACAGCTTCCATCGCCTCCCTTTCGGAAGCCTGGCTTTCGGTATAGCGTATTTCATTGAGCTCCAGCTCCAGTTCATGAAAATGAGTGCCTTTCCCCTGATAATCCGCCGTTACAGCATCGAGGGTGAGGGTGGAAAAGGGGCGGTCGCCCGTAAAAAAGTAGAGCCGCCTTCTGATTTGTGTGATACGGATGGTAGGAGACAAGCTTTCGGGGTTGATGCCATATTCTTTCAGCCGGCTAATCAGTTCGTCGCGCTGCCCCCTTTTGACCCGCCCTATAAAGGGGTGGTAATCGAGGGGCTCCTCCGCTTTTTGATAGTGCT
>CAZNSK010000048.1:0-38059 GCA_964575505.1 uncultured Phaeodactylibacter sp. | reverse complement strand
AAAGGAAAAAGAACAAGCAGAAGAATCGCGGTTTATTATTGAACCATTCCTAAGCCAAGTATTGTCTACCAAATTATTTTAAAATCAGGAGTATGCTGCGATCGAAAATCGGAGGCATTGGGCACTATGTGCCTGCCAAGACCGTAACCAATCATGACTTGTCAGAAGTCATGGATACGAGCGATGAATGGATTCAGGAACGCACGGGTATCAAAGAGCGGCGCTACGGCACCAAGCACGAAGAAACCACTACGACTATGGGCGCCCGGGCGGCAGAAAAGGCCATCGCCCAGGCGGGTATCCAAAAGGAAGATATTGATTTCATCATATTTGCGACACTGAGCCCCGACTATTACTTCCCGGGCTGTGGCGTTTTGTTGCAGCGGGAGCTCGGCATCACCAAGACAGAAATCGGGGCGCTCGATATCCGCAATCAGTGCAGCGGGTTTATCTATGGGCTTTCCGTTGCTGACCAGTTTGTGCGTACCGGCATGTATAAGAATGTCTTGCTCGTGGGGGCGGAAATGCATTCAATGGGCCTGGATTTCAGCACGCAGGGCCGCAACGTAACCGTTATCTTTGGAGACGGGGCGGGCGCTGTTGTCGTGCAGCCCACAGCGGAAGCCGATCGGGGCATCCTCAACACTTGCCTGCATTCCGACGGCACCTACGCCGAAAAGCTGGCCTTCATCAATCCGGGTTCCCACGGAGGCTACCATAGCCGCCATACGGGCGAAGAAGCCGACTATGGCTACTCTGACGCTGAATTCGGTGAAATCTTCCTCAATCAGCATATGCTGGACCACGATCAGATTTACCCCAATATGGAGGGGCAGTTTGTCTTCAAAATGGCGGTCCAGAAATTCCCGGAAGTGATAATGGAAGGGCTGGCTAAAGTCGGCCTGAAGAAGGAGGATATCGATATGATGATCCCCCACCAGGCCAATCTGCGGATTAGCAACTTCGTGCAGAAGAAGCTGGGCCTGTCCGACGATAAAGTATGGAACAATATCCAGAAGTACGGCAATACCACGGCCGCCTCCGTGCCCATTGCGCTAAGCGAAGCCGTGGAAACCGGCGCAGTACAATCCGGCAGCCTGGTTTGCCTGGCTGCCTTTGGCAGTGGATTTACCTGGGGCTCTGCCCTGATACGTTGGTGATTTTTTTGTATGTTAGCCAACGATAATTAAGGAAGTTGTATTAACTTTTTCATAGCACATTAATTTTGGTCCCCGCTGTTCCCCAGCGGGGATTTTTAGTAATGCCGGCAGCGGTGGGCAATACGAAATACAGATCAGCGGTTATAAAAGAGGAGAATCACAGATTTGCAATTATGAAGGAAAAGGTGTTTGGCATACTCGTGCTGGTGCTCGGCTTTGGCCTGACCACACTGCCCGCTCAGGGGCCGGTAGAGACAGAAGAAGACTACGATAAGAAGTACCAGCAACGTATTCAGCAGGAGTACTTGTATGGCGTATATATCCCCAAAGACCTGAGCGATGCTATTGTGCAGCTCAACAAACTGGCCGACCGGGAATCTTTGCAAAAATTCCGGGCTGCCCAGGAAGATACCGCCGTTCAAAAGCTGCACTTCAGCCTGGGCCGGTGGATTATCCACAACTGGGGCTTTTACGATGGGTCCCGCCTCTCGCATCAGCTCAAGCAGATGGGGCTGCACCATCCGGACGATATGGCCCGGTTGATCATCCGTTCCCTGCACCGTAGCCTGAATAAAAAACCGATCGAGGCTAAAGCCCAGCTGAAAGCCTTGCAGGAAGCCCGGGCCCGGGCTCGCTTGCAGCGCTTGCAGCAGGGGGAGGTGCTGTACGAAGAAAACCGGCAGCCTCCTCCCGATTCGACAGAGCGACAAAACTAGTGCGGCCCGGTGTTATCCCACAAAAGCTTTGATCCTGGCGGCGGCTTCTGCCGCGCACTCCCACTGCACGAAATGCCCGCAGCGGGGCAGGAGGTGCAACTCGTGGTCCGGGATACGGGCGGCGCCCTTCTGTGCCACCTGAATGGTGTTGAGCTGAGGGTTGATGATTTTATTAGGGATGAGCCCGTCTTCTGTGCCGTAGACCACCAAAGCCGGCATCGGCAATTCCGGCAGCCGCTGGTAGACAGGGTGGTCTAGCATACCCATTACGCATTTAGGGATCATGCGGCAGTACCGGCGGTAGGCTTCCTGATCTGCCCGCAGGGCCATGCGGTCCTCAATCATAAAGGCTGCGTCATCCGGAAAGTCATAAAAATTAGCCCGGAAATTCCGCTCAATCTGGCTAACCGGCATGGCTTTCAGCAAAGCCGGTTTGTAAAAAGCCCGGAGCCACTCCCGTGCCGCCCCGTTAAACTGTTCAAAGCCCGCCGGTGCCAGGAGTACGAGCTTGTGAAAGCGCCCGGGGGCTGAAAGCGCGGCGTAGATGCTGGTTTGGCCGCCCATGGAATGCCCGGCAAGCACGGGGTTCTTAAGGTTAAGCTGCCGGACAAATTCAAGTACAGCCTGCGCGAAGAAGGGCACATCGTAGGGGTAGTCATCCCTTTGCGCCGACTGGCCGTAGGCCGGGAGGTCCAGCGCAATACAGCGGTAGCGGTCTTCCAGGAAGGGCGTAATTTTATCCCAGGCCTTCAAGTTGCTGCCCAGGCCGTGCACCAGTACCAACGTCTGCTTGCCCCGGCCGCTCACCTTATAGTGAACCCGCAGCCCATTGCTAAGGTCCAGGTACTGTTCCAGGCTTGTAGAGGCATGCTTGGTTTGCATAGAAGTTGCTTGTGCCTTTTGGGGGAGCGGGGGCGAAGCTACGGGTTGTGTTGGACTTTTCGCCCGCCGAGGGCCCTTTTTTTTTGGCCCGCCCTTGCCATAGGGCGTATATCCCAAACCCTACTCCCAAGGATGCCAGTATTGCCAGGGTAGCCGCCACTGACGGGTTGCGGACTTCCGCCTGCATATAGGGCCCAATGCGGCCGTAGTACACCCCAAAGTGGACGGCGATGGCGGTGATGCTTGCCGCGATAGGAGCTTGACGGGGCACCGTTTTCAGAAAAAGCCCCATCAACACCGGCACAAAGGCCGCAGAAAAGTAGGCATACACGCCGTTTTGCGCAAAAATGCCCACGCTAAGGCTGGGGCTCACCAGCTGCTGATAGGAAAGGAGGGCGGTGACTGCTGCCAGCAAGACGATGACCCCCTTGTTGATTCGGATTAACCGCTGATTGCGGGAGGCGCCTGCGCCCAGCTGCCGGTCGAAAACCGGGCTGATAATATCGGATGTGATGGTGGAGGAGAGCGACTGTATGAGGCCCTCCAGCGTTGACAAGCCCGCAGAGATCAGCCCCAGGATAACCACCAGGCCCAGCAAGACCGGGAATTCCGCCACTACATAGGCTGGCATGATACCATCCATTGGGATGGGCTCGCCATTCTGAACCAAATCCGGGAACTCCAGCCGGGCATAAAGGCCGGCAATGACCACAGAAAAGAAAAGAGTTTCTACCAGGATGCCAGTCAGCAGGTACCGGTTGACGTCCCGCTCGCCCTTCAGCAGCAAGGACCGGGTGATGATATGGGGCTGGCAAACGATAGCGATGCCGACAATGAAGGAGCAAAAAACAATTTCGAAGTAATCCCGGAATAAAAAGCTCTCCGGGTTGACCGGCTGCGCCAGCAGGGGGTCTACTGCCGCCAATTGGTCAAGGAACCCTTCCACGCCTGATTTGAAATGCTCGTAGCCCGACCCCAGCAGGATAAAGGCAACGATGGCCATAAGCACAGCTTGTATGGTGTTGGTATACACCATGGAATTGGCACCGCCAAACATCATATACCCAAAGACGAAGGCGGTCAACCCAAGGAGCACGTAGAGTTCCGGTGCATTGAGCGCACTGGCCAGCACTTTGGTCAGCCCTACACAAATCAACACAATAAACGTGATCAGCAACAGAGAAAGGAAACCAAAGAACAGCGCATACCCACTGCTGCCAAACCGCTTGCCGATCCACTGCGCCAGGGTCAGCCCTTTGACCGTTGCCCCGTATTTGCGGAAGCTTTTCGTCAGCACAATCAGTGAAATATAGGCACCCAGCGGCAGAACAAGCCCGTAGGCCAGCATACCACTGATACCATACAGGGCAATAAAGCCCGGGTTGATGATAAAGGTAGCAGCCCTCTCCTCCTGGGGTTGACTCAAATGGCTACCCACCCAAAAAAGGGCATGTTTTACTTATAAAAAAATATAAATATCTATATATTTTCATTTAAAGTTTTGCCCACACCACAAAAAACAGGAATCATGATGAAAGACAAGCAGAATATCGCCTTAGTAACCGGCGCTACCGACGGGCTGGGGACCGACATGGTCAAGCAACTGATGGATGACGGCTACCAGGTAGCCGCCAACTACCGCAGCCCAAATAAGGCTGAAGCTTGGCAAAAGCAAATGGCGGAAGCTGGCTACAAGCCCCATTTGTTCCAGGCAGATGTATCCGATTACGCCCAGGTTGGCAATATGGTAGAAGCCATCGAGGAGCAGCTGGGCACCGTCGATATACTGGTAAATAACGCCGGCATCACCCGCGACGGCTCTTTTAAGAAAATGAGCCCGGAAAACTGGGACGCCGTCATGAAGGCCAATATTTACAGCGTCTTCAACTGCTGCCGCCATGTGATCAACCCTATGATTGAGCAGGGCTATGGCCGCATCATCAACATTTCTTCTGTGAATGGGCAGCGGGCGCAGTTTGGGCAGTGCAACTATGCGGCGGCCAAAGCCGGCATGCACGGCTTCACCAAAACCCTTGCCATCGAGGTGGCCCGCAAAGGCATTACCGTCAATACCATCTCTCCGGGTTATATCGCCACGGATATGGTCATGGCGGTAGACGAAGCCGTACGGGAGAAGATCGTAAAAGGCATTCCGATTGGCCGCTTAGGCGGCACTTATGAAATTGCCCACCTGGTTTCCTTCCTGGCTTCCAAGGATGCGGCCTTTATCACCGGTGCCAACTACGCCATCAACGGCGGGCAACACGTCTATTAATCTTTTTCATTTTCGCAATAAACGATTCATAGGTTAGTTAAACTTTTGGTTGAATGACTATAGCCCTGGCTGGTTCGGGGCTTTTTTCATGCCAGCCGGCTCCGCCCTGAAAAGGGTAGCCTTCGTCCAGCTAACCATACGCTTATGCTCCTACGTTTTGTACTGATGCTTGGGCTAATATGGAGCTCATTCCTCGCGGGTGCGCAGCCTGCCCTTCAGGTATGGGGCGATGATCAGTCCCAGCATGGCCAGCGCCTGGTCTGGCAGGGCGGGGCGTATTACCTGCTCTGCCAGTTGGAAGCGGAAGTCGGGGGGCAAACCGCTCTGCTGATGAAGCTGTCTCCAGCTGGCGAGCTCCTGTGGAGCAGGGCGGTGGGTACCGAAGGCCGCGACCTGGTGGCCGACCTGGAACCTCACCGGGAGGGGGTGCTGGTGCTGGGCAGAATGGTCGAGCCTGGCAACCCCAACCTTATCGATGATGTATTCCTGCACTATGTCAACTCCGAGGGCACTATTGAATGGAGCCGTTACTTTGGCACCACTTCCGGAGGAGATGATGAGCATGCTGTCGCCGTAGTTTCCAGCCCTTCGGCTGGCATTACCCTGTTTATGCGCGAAGCCGTGAAGTCGTCGCGCCCCGCTTATGTAGTGCGTCTGGACAGCGATGGGACAGTGCTTTGGGGCACGCAGCTGCAGCACGAAGCCTATCCCTTTGTCGCGCCTCAGGATGCCACTCAGGAGGGTACCGGATTCTGGCTGACCGGCAGTGTCGCTCCCAGTACGCTCAGTTCAGTAAATGAGGATGGGTTTGTGGCCCGGCTCAATAATAACGCCACCCCTCAATCGTGGGCCGTTATTGAGCACTCCGAAGTGCCGCTTAGTTTTCGGGAGGCGGTAAACCTGCCGCAGGGCTGCCTGCTGGTGGGTAATATTGGACAGGCTGAGACGGATCTTTTACTGGCCTGGGTAGACGAGACGGGCGCAGTACATCGTATCCGCCGCTACCGCGACCCCGGCGGCGCTCTGTTGCTGGCTTCCGACGGCAGCCACATACGCCCTAACGGGCAGATTGTAATTGCAGCCAACTATTTCGAAGCCGGCGGGGGCGTGGAGGGCTATGGTATTTGGCTGTTGCTCGAGCCCGATGGCACCCTGTCGGAGGCCCGGCGCATCGGGCAGGGGCAGGAAGTCATCCGGTCGCTGCAGCCGGTAATGCCGGGCCGAATGGCGGGCACCGGCAGTTCCAACCGGGATGCCCTATTCTTTGAAACCCCCTACTACTGGGAAGAAGTCCCTGAAAATTGCCAATTTCAGGCATGGAGGCTGGAGTCTGTGCCTTCGGATGTAACGGTGCGCACCTTTTCCGCCACCAATCAGCCCTGGCTGCGGCAAACCCAACACGAGATGATGAACTTGCCGTACGGGCTGGGCCGCAAGCCCGACCTGTGCTGCCCGGAGCGGGATACGGTTTCTATTGCCATTTGCGAGGGGGAGGCTTATGCCGGTTTCTCCACAGAAGGGGTGCATCAGTACACTTTGGACACCGTAGCTCCCTGTGGTTGGCAACGGACGCTCTTTCTCGCGGTAAATGATACCCTTATTATAGATAATCCGGAGGTGGAGCCTACCGCCTGCGGGGAGGCCAGCGGCCGGCTCCGTTTGCCGCCCTTAGGAGAGGAAGTAGCCTACAGCTTGAATGGGCAGGTTTTTCAATCTGAGCCTATTTTTAATCAGCTGCCCGCCGGTCCCTATGCCGTATGGGCCCGTAACGAATCCGGTTGCCTGAGCCGGTCGGGGCCGGTGGTGGTGCCTGCAGATTGCGGGTTATACCTGCCCAGTGCATTTTCTCCCAACGGAGACGGCAGGAACGATGAGCTGCGCCTGTACACGAAGCCCGGCTTTGGTATAGAAGTGTTAAGCTTTCAAGTCTACGGCCGGTACGGCGGGCTGCTGTATGAAGCAAGCGGATCGCTTTCCGCTTTAGGCTGGGACGGGCGTGCCGGAGGCCAGCCTCTTAACCCCGGCGTATACACCTGCGTGGTCGCCTACCGTACCCCTTCTGGTCAGGTGGAGCGATTAGCAACGGCCGTTCATCTGCTGCGCTAAAAAAGGGCACCCGCTTCCGGGCACCCTCCTTTTTTTGTCCTCAAGCCAGACAATGCCTAACCCATATAGGGGTAGCGGTAGTCGGTCGGCGGCACGAAATTTTCCTTGATCGACCGGGCAGAAACCCAGCGGTAGAGGTTGATAATGGATCCTGCTTTGTCATTCGTACCCGAGCCCCGGGCTCCGCCGAAGGGCTGTTGGCCGACCACTGCACCGGTCGGCTTGTCATTGATGTAGAAATTGCCCGCTGACTGGCGCAGGCGCTCGGTTGCCATCAGCGTTGCGGCGCGGTCGTTGGAGAAGATAGCGCCGGTCAGGGCGTAGGGCGAGGTGTTGTCTACTATGTCGAGCGTTTCGGCGTAAGCCTCGTCTTCGTAGACGTAAATGGTCAGCACCGGCCCGAATATTTCTTCCTCCATAGTTGTGTAGTGGGGGTCCTTCGCCACAATGACTGTAGGCTCGATGAAGTAGCCTTCCGACTTATCGCATTTGCCACCGATGACAATTTCGGCTTCCGGGCTTTCTTTAGCCTTTGCAATGTAGTTGCTGATCTTATTGAACGCCCGTTCGTCAATGACCGCGCCCATGAAGTTGCTGAAATCTTCTACATTGCCCATTTTTACGGTCTTGATCTGTTCGGTCAGGCGCTCTTTCAAATCCGGCCACTTGCTCTTGGGCAAGTACGCCCGGGAAACGGCCGAGCACTTCTGCCCCTGGAATTCATAAGCGCCGCGGATGAGGGCAGTGACGACCTGCTGAGCATCGGCGGAAGGGTGCATGACCAGGAAATCCTTGCCCCCGGTTTCCCCTACGATGCGGGGGTAGCTTTTGTACTTCGTAATATTTTTGCCAATAATCTGCCAGAGGGTCTGGAAGACTTTGGTGCTGCCGGTAAAGTGAAGGCCGGCGAAATCCTCATGCTCGAAGATAATATCTCCGGCTGCCGGGCCGTCCACCAGCAGCAGGTTGATCACGCCAGCCGGCAGCCCGGCCTCTTCCAGGATTTCCATCAGCAGCCCAGCGGCGTACACTTGTGTTTCGGCGGGCTTCCAGATGACGGTATTGCCCATGAGGGCCGGCGCGCCGGGCAGGTTGCCGGCAATCGCTGTGAAGTTAAAAGGCGTAATGGCCAGGATAAACCCTTCGAGGGGCCGGTATTCGACTCGGTTCCAGATGTTGGACCCGGGCTCGCTCAGGGGCTGGTCCTCGTAGATTTCGGTCAGGTACTGCACATTGAAGCGGAAGAAGTCCGCCAATTCGGCCACAGCTTCGATTTCGGATTGGTGGGGCGTTTTGGATTGGCCCAGCATGGTGGCGGCATTCATTTCGTACCGGTAGGGGCCCGTGATCAAATCAGCTGCCCGCAGGAAAATAGCAGCGCGCTCTTGCCAGGGCATGGCTTCCCATTCAGGCTTGGCTTTAAGGGCGGCATCAATCGCCATTTTCACGTGCTCCGGCCCGCCCTTGTGGTAGTGGCCAAGGGTATGCTTCAGTTCATGCGGGGGGTGCATCGGCACTTTGTTGCCTGTGGTTATCTTCTGGCCGCCAATAGTCATTGGCACATCCCGCTGTTCGCCTTTCATGCGTTTGATCGCCGCCTGTAAGGCTTCCCGCTCCGGGGTGCCGGGCGCGTAGCTCAGGGGTACTTCGTTGACAGCCGGTGGTGGGGTGAAAAATGCGTTTGCCATATCCTTGGTTTTATTGGTTTTGAATAGATCCAGTAATATGCGCGAAGTTAAATTTTTCTTCCTGCTAATAAAAATGGATCACCCACTGGTTTGTTTGAGGTAGGTGCGGATGAAGAGAATGCTGTCGTATTCCCTGATGTAAATGCGGGTGTCCTCTTCTACGGGCATCTGCAAGCTTGCCCGGTAGGCTTTGTAGATATCCTGCACCGCCTTGTAATTCAAGCGCTGCCGGTCTCCCTCTAGGTAGAGCCCGGCTTCATCCCGGATTAGGCCCATGTCCCCAAAGATTTCGATCAGCAGCCGGTAGACGGCCTCTTTTTCCCGGGCGCGCCAGGCGAGGTTGATGAAGCCGCCGTATTGGCTGATGTAGTTGCGCAGGCGCGTGATCTTAGTGAAGAATTGCTGATTGAGTTTTTGCAGCTCCGCTTCCAGCGCTTGGTTTTCTGCCTGAAGGGCATCGATTTTCCGGGTTTTGGTGGCGATCTGTCCGGAGAGCTGTTCGGCCTCGTCTTTGGCCTGTTCCAACTCGGGGAGCTGCCGGAGCAGGTCGACCAGGAAATCGGAGGGGTTAGCCGCCTGACTGGCTTGGGCCGTAAGTTGGGAACGTTTGATAACATCCTCCAGGCAAGGGCCGTTGTCTGCCGGGCCTGCCAGAAAATCAGCATTCCGAAAAAGCAAAACAACTGCTACTACCACCTCCAAAATCAGTGCCGTAAAGAGGGCATTCAGGTAATTCTCCTTGATGGTTTTGATCACGCCGGTGATACCCAAAAGGGTAATGATCGCAGTAATGGAGAAAATGGCAATGAAAATCCAGAATAGTGCTTCTTTCATAAAGGGGCAGTAGTTTTTATCGAAACTACGGAAAAAAATACGAGTTTTGCTGGATAGACATTATTCAGATACCACATTTTCTCCAATATGGAAAATCTCGTCGACCTGCTACAGCACCGCGCACAAGAGGCACCTGATTTCACGCCTTTTATCTTTCTGAAGGATGGGGTGTCTGATGAGCAGCCTTTGAGCCATCGCTACTTCGACGAACAGGCTCGACGGGTCGCTGCCCATTTGCAATCGCGCGGCCTGAAAGGAGAAAGGCTGCTTCTCTTGTTCCCTCAGGGAATCGAGTATCTTATTGCTTTGTTTGGCTGCTTCTACGCTGGCGTGATTGCGGTGCCCGCCTATCCGCCCCGGAACAACCGCAATTTGCTGCGCTTGAAAGCCATTATGAAGGATTGTGATGCGGGGGCTATCCTGGCTGATCAAAAGGGTATTGAATACATGGCAGGGATGAAGGAGGACTTTTCAGGTTACACCTTCCTGCCCCTTGAAGAGCTGATGGATAAGCCGGCTGAATGGCAGCCCCATCGGGTAGCCCTTAGCGATATTGCCTATTTGCAGTATACATCGGGCTCTACCGGTGACCCTAAGGGCGTTATCATCCGGCATGAAAATGTTATGGCGAACGTCTATGGTTGTATGCAGACTTACATCCCGGGCCTCAAACGGGTAGTGTCCTGGATTCCGATGTACCACGATATGGGGCTGATTTCCATGCTTTCTTACTTCGTCACCGGCAACGTGAAATGCTACTTCATGGCACCGGTGCATTTCATACAGCGCCCGGTACGTTGGTTGACGGCAGCAACTCATTACCAGGCTGAATTTATTCTTGGGCCCAACTTTGCCTTTGACTTGTGCTGCGAGAAAATCACAGACGAACAGCTTGACGGGCTCGACCTCAGTAGCATCCGCAGTGTCGTTTCCGGCTCTGAGCGGGTACGCTGGCGCACGATTCAGGCCTTCTGTGAGCGCTTTGGGCCGGTGGGCTTCCCCAAAACGGGTTTCCTGCCCTCCTTTGGGTTGGCAGAAGCCACCCTGATTGTAACCACTTCTGCGCTGGACCAAAAAGCGAAAGTCAAAGCGCCCGAATCCGGCCATTCTCTAGTGGACTGGGACGCCCCTTCCCTGCACGCCGCTAATCCCGAGCAGGTACAGGTGAGCAATGGGAAGCCGGTTGACGGGGCTAAAGTGATTATTGTGGATGCCGGCACGAAGGAACGCTGCGCGGAAGGTACGGAAGGCGAGATATGGGCGAGCTATCCCGGTTCGATTGCTTCCGGGTACTGGGAACGGCCTGAGGAAAGCAAGGAGACTTTCGGCAATTACACGGCTGCCGGGGACGGCCCCTACCTCCGCACCGGCGACCTGGGCTTCCTGATTGACGGTGAATTATTCATTACCGGGCGGTCTAAAGACCTGATCATCATCCGGGGGGCTAATTATTACCCGGATGATATTGAGGAGGTCGTGGCGCAGGCGCATCCCGCCCTTCAGGATAACGGCTGTGCAGCTTTTGCGATAGAACAGGCGGGTAGTGAACGCCTCGTTATCGTACAGGAAGTGCGCCGGACCGAGTGGCGCAATGCGGATGAACAGGAAGTGGTGGGCGCCATACGGCAGTCCGTGAGTGAGGTTTTTGAAATACAGCCCTACGCGATTGCGCTGATCCGCCCCATGAGCCTGCCCAAAACCTCAAGCGGCAAAGTACAGCGCTACGCTGCCCGGGAGGATTACCGAAACGGCACCCTGCGGGCAGTGCACGAGTGGGCACAGCCCGAAGTTAACCCCGCACAGCCAGGTCACATACCAGACCCTGGCACCACTGGTTTTGGGGCGCCCGCTATCGTGCAATGGCTGCAGCAGCAGATTGCCGAAAAAGTGAAAATGCCAGCGGAGCACATCAAAGCCACCGACCCAGTCAAAGCCTATCCGCTGGAATCAGTGGATGCTGTCTTTATCTCGGACGAGCTGTCGGACTGGCTTAAGCTCAGGCTGACCCCGGATACTTTCTGGGCATTCGACTCTATACAAGAGCTGGCGGAGCATTTGCTGAAGCAATATCAGGAAACCCACGCCTAAGCACCGGCTATGCTCTTTACATCCCTGGATTATTACTTGTTTTTGCCGATTGTCGCCCTGGTGTTTTTCCTCACCCCGGTGCGTTTTCGCTGGGCGTGGCTGCTAGTGGCCAGCTATTACTTTTACATGGACTGGAACCCCTGGTACATCTGGTTGATTGTGGGGTCCACTTTAATCGATTTTACGGCGGCCCTGCAGATTGAAAAATGCCGGGACAGAAAACGCAAACGGCTTTGGCTCTGGCTGAGCATTCTGGCGAATCTAGGGCTCTTGTTTACCTTCAAGTATTTCAATTTCCTCAGTGGGGAGTTGGCAAAGGCCGCCCGGTGGTTAGATCCGGGCTATGAAGCTTACTATCTGGATGTACTTCTGCCGGTGGGTATTTCTTTTTATACCTTCCAAACGATGGCGTACACCATTGATGTCTACAAAGGTTTCGCGAAAGCGGAGCGCCACCTGGGGCGCTATGCCCTGTACGTGAGCTTTTTTCCGCAACTGGTGGCCGGGCCCATCGAGCGCTCGCGGGATTTGCTCTCCCAGTTCCACTTCAATTATCAGTTCGACTATAAGCGGGTGGTGGGCGGGCTGCAGCTCATCCTCTGGGGGGTATTCAAAAAGCTGGTTGTAGCCGACCGCCTGGCGCTGTTTGTGGATGAGGTGTACGGGCACCCGGCACAGTACGAGGGCTTTACGGTATGGCTGGCATCGGTGTTTTTTCTGTTCCAGATATTTTGTGACTTTTCGGCCTACACGGATATTGCTATCGGTAGCGCGCGGATACTGGGCGTTCGCCTCTCGCAAAACTTTGAGAACCGCGTATATGTCATCACTTCCTTCAATAAATTCTGGCGGGGCTGGCACATCACGCTGACCAACTGGTTCCGGGACTATGTATTCTTCCAATTGACGCCAATGAGGCGGGGCATGGCGTGGGTTTTGATCGCCACGGTCATTTCCTTCACCCTGAATGGCATCTGGCACGGGGCGGAGTGGACGTTTTTGATCTGGGGCGGGCTGAATGGCCTGTTTGTAGCGCTGGAAGCCTTGCTCTCGAAGCCTGCCGACCGGTGGCTAAGCCAAATCGGGCTGGCTAAAGGGAAGCCACTACGCTGGCTGGCTGACTTTGCGTTTTTCTTCAACCTGGCGGTATTGAGCATCATTTTCTTTAGGGCTATGAATATTCAGGATGCATTTACGCTAATTAGCCAGTTGCCCAAGCTGAAACCCATACAGTTGCATGCCAGTATCACGGATATCATCGGTGCAAGGGATTTTATTATTATTGTAGCTATGCTGGTGTTTATGGACATGGTGCACCGGCTGTTGAAAGGGCAGTCCATTGATGTGTACCTGCGCCAAAAGCCGGGGTGGGCCCGTTTTGTGTTTTACGTTTTACTGGTCAACCTCATATTGTATCTAAGGGTGCCGGAACAGCAGGCATTTATCTATTTTGAATTTTAACCAGGCTGGAGTATGAAACAAGTAGGGGGTATTGTACTTAAAATGGTTTTATTGTTTGGTTGCACCCTGCTTCCGTTCCTCATTGTTCAACTGCAGGAGGTGCCTTTGAATGACCCGTTTTACTGGAAAGTGACCAGGCGTGCGGATCATTTTGTTGCTGGAGATTCAAGGGCATTCCGGGGGGTTGCGCCTGGAGTGGTACAGTCAGCTTTAGGGCTGGAAGGGCAATTTTTGAACTTAGCTTTCAACGGGGTGAATTCGCCTTACGGGAAATACTACAACCGGTTTTTGAAGCGGAAGATAACGAAGGGGAATGCTGAAGAGCTATTCATACTCGTGGTTTCTCCTTCATCTTTGATGGATTTCGAATCGGCAAAAGCTCCCAGAGAGTCAGGTTTTCGGATTTATGATCTCTATTTTGTCAACCTGAACCCTAATGTGGAATACTTGCTTCGTAATGTAAATATGGAACGGCCATTGCTTGATATTTTGCTGGACGACGACCCCGGGAGGGGCGAGCTGAGTAAAACCTATGAAGATGGCTGGGGAGTTCGTATCGATCCGCCCAAAGTGTTAGCGCCTGAAGCAATAGTGCCGGCTTTCAAAAAACTTTCAGAGCGGAACGCCCTTGTAAGATCACCGGAGCGAGAAGCTAGGTTTGAAGCCTTAGTCCGGGAACTAGAGGAAATAGGGAACGTGGTAATTCTACGGTTGCCATTGCGCCGTCAGGTGTGGGAGTATGAACAGGCCTTTGTCCCATTCTTAGACCCATTTCTGGAGGGTGTGGCTGAGGAAGAAAACGTGCCCTACCTCAACTACGCCCCTTTCGGTAACCGTTATTCCTACCACGATGGCCTCCACCATCTCGACAAACAAAGCGCGGTCCGCTTTTCTGAAAATTTGGCTTCCGACCTTAAAAAGCTAGGTTTTTAAACCTGGAATGGGTATCCACACGACGCACGAGTTTACCGGTGGCGAAAGCCTATGATGACAGGCAGAAGCCGGCACGGCCCCATCCCCAATTGGAGCCAATTCGTCGTCGGCATATTCCGATTTGGAGGCCAGGGTTGTTAGTGGTGCGCCAGGGCAAGGCCTGTTTAAGAGATGCGACCCCTTACTGGTGCTAGGCGTAAACTGTCAAGCATCTACGGCTCAATCCACTAGGCTTCCTGCCCTCGGGCTATGCTTTGCCGCTCGGCCTGATCACCCTTCGCCCGTTCAATCATAATGGCTTCCAGAATATTTTCGGTATTGAGAATGCCAAGCAGTTCGCCCGATTCATCATAGACCGGGCAAATGCTTAGTTTTGGCGGTTCATAAGCTCGTAGGCTTCATTCACTTCCATACCGGGGGAAAGTTTCACCCAGTCGGTATTGACAATTCGCTTGATGCGCTCCTCCGCGCCCATTTGCTGCAGCCCCCGCAGGATGTCGTCCCGGGAGATGGTGCCGATAAGGTCGCCCTGTTCCGTGACGAGGAATTCTTTTTCCTGCCCATCCAGCAGGGTATCCACGGCTTCGCTAATGGGTGACCAAGCATCCATGGTTGTGAACTGATGCATGAGAATGTCCTCTACCTTCAGGTCGGATAATAAGTGGCGTGTGGATTCGTAGCGGGATTCCCCGCTTGCCCCCAGAAAGATAAAGAGCCCGATGAAAATCAGCCAAAAATCATACATGAAGCCAAGAAATACGAACCCAATGGCCAGAAACTGCCCAATCTGGGCGGCAATAGCAGTCGCCTTGGACCGATGAAACTTCATGGAAAGCAAGGCGCGGAGCACCCTTCCGCCATCCATTGGAAAGGCAGGAATGAGATTGAACAGCACCAGGATGACATTGACCGCCAGCAGGTTGGGGATAAAAGCATCACTCAGGCTAAGCTGGCTGGGGTCTTCCAGTTGCGCGGTGGGGAAAGAGATACCCGCCAGCTGCATGTACCCGAAAATGAGCAAGGCAATCACCACATTTACGGCTGGCCCGGCCAGGGCAACCAACAGCTCCTCCCGCGGCTTTTCCGGCATCTTTTCCAGGCTGGCCACCCCGCCGATCGGCAACAGCGTGATCCGCCGGGTGGGCACCCCGTACCGGCGCGCGGTCAGGGCATGCCCGTACTCATGCAGTACAACGCAGGCAAACAATGCCAGCACAAACACCACGCCCAGCAGGGATTCCTGAACATTTTGCCCGGAACCCAGACTGGACAGGAAAATCCACGCCAGCAGGATAAGGAACGTCCAGTGGATATAAACATTAATGCCAAAGAGGCGGGCAATCTTTAGGGACCAGCTCATGCAGTTGTTTATTAATAGAACCGCCTGATGCTGGGTTTTTGTTCGGCCCGGGATGGCCTAACAGCCCATGCTTGCCAGCTGCTCTTCCAGGTTTTTGACTTTAGCCTGGCCATCGGCCAGTTTTTTGCGTTCCCGGGCCACGACCGGCTCCGGTGCATTATTGACGAAGCCGGCGTTGCTGAGCTTTTTCTGGACCTTGGCCACGAAGCCCCGCTGGTATTCCAGCTCTTCGTTCAGGCGCTTGCACTCTGCCTCGGTATCTATTTCCTGGTTGAGCTCCAGGAAGAACTTGGATTGGCCCGATAGGAAAGAAATACTGTTCGGGACTTCCTCCGAGACGGTATCCAGGCCCGAGAGGTTCGCCATTTTGATGATCATCTCGCGCAGCCCTTCAATGCCCAGCAGCTGTTGGCTATCGGCCTTGCCCTGTACGGAAAGGGCCAGCTCTTCCTGCATCTTGATGCCTTTGGCGTTACGGGCTTCCCGTACGCTTGTCACAATATTTTTGGCCTGCTCCACCCGGCTGATCAAGGCGCTGTCGTAGGCGCCTGCCTTTGGGTAAGCGCTGATGACACAATCGTCACCGGCTTTGCGTTCCCGCAGATTGTGCCAGATTTCTTCCGTGATGAAAGGCATAAATGGATGGAGCATAGTCATCAGCCGTTCGTACAAGCCGAGGGAGGCTTCCAGGGTTTCTGCATCAATGGGCTCGCCGTAGGCCGGTTTGATCATCTCCAGGTACCAGCTGCAGAAATCGTCCCAGATGAGCTTATAGATCAGCATCAGGGCATCCGAAAGGCGGTACTGTTTGAATTGTTGGCCGATCTTTTCAAGCGTCTCGTTCAGGCGCTGTTCCATCCATTGCACGGCCAGGCGGTTGATGGGGCCGCCCCCGCCCGCCTGTACGTCCCAGCCCTTCATAAGCCGCAGGGCATTCCACATTTTGTTGCAGAAGTTGCGGCCCTGCTCACAGAGTTTGCTCTCATTGAGTACCTCCCGGGTTTTGGGGTCGAAGGGGGCGTCGAACACGATGTCGTTGCCCGCTGCTGCGCTGGAAAGCATTGCAAAGCGGACGCCGTCGGCCCCGTAGCGCTCAATCAGCTGCAGGGCATCCGGAGAGTTGCCCAGGGATTTGCTCATCTTGCGGCGCTGTTTGTCGCGTACCATACCGGTAAAGTAAACGTCGTTGAAGGGTTGGACGCCCTTGGCTGCTTTGACCTTTTCATCGAGCAGGCTGGGTGCGTATTCGTACCCCATCATGATCATGCGGGCTATCCAAAAGAAAATGATGTCCCAGCCGGTTACCAAAACCTGGGTAGGGTAATAGTAATTAAGTTCTTCACTCGTTTTGAAGCCGTCAAAGACAGAGATGGGCCACAACTGGGAAGAAAACCAAGTGTCGAGCACGTCTTCGTCCTGTTGCAAATCCTCCAGCGTAAGCGCCGGGTTGCCAAGTTCTTCCTGTGCTTTCGCCAGCGCCTCTGCGGCTGTTTCGGCCACAAAAACCTTATCTTCGCAGTACCAGGCCGGAATGCGCTGCCCCCACCACAACTGGCGGGAGATGCACCAGTCGCGGATATTGTCTTCCTTAAGCCAGCTGTTGAACATATTGTAGAAATGCTCCGGATAGAAGGTGACTTCATCCGATTCTACGGCCTGCAGTGCGGTTTTGGCAAAGTCTTTCATTTCCAGAAACCACTGCAGGGTCAATCGGGGCTCTACGATGGCATCCGTTCTTTCGGAACGGCCCACCTTATTGCGGTAATTTTCTGCTTTGATCAGGTGCCCGCTGTCTTCCAGGTCCTTGACGATCAGCTTGCGGGTCTTAAACCGGTCTTCGCCTACGTACAGCTGGGCGGCCTCGCTCATGGTGCCATCGGCATTCAGTACATCAATGACTTCAAGCCCGTGGCGCTCCCCGATTTCATTATCGTTGGTATCGTGGGCGGGGGTGATCTTCAACGCGCCCGTACCAAACTCCATATCCACATACCGGTCTTCAATAATGGGGATAGCCCGGCCGATGAGGGGGACGATAGCCTTTTTGCCCTTCAAGTGGCTGAAACGCTCGTCATCGGGGTTGACAGCAATGGCTGTATCCCCCAGGATGGTTTCCGGCCGTACGGTCGCAATGGTGATCCACTCGTCTTTGGTGCCCTCAATTTGGTAGCGCAGGTAGTAGAGCTGAGAATTTTCGTCTTTGTAAATGACCTCTTCATTGGAAAGCACCGTCTGCGCTTCGGGGTCCCAGTTGGTCATGCGCAGCCCCCGGTACACCTTCCCTTTTTGGTAGAGGTCGACAAAAACCTTGATGACCGCTTCGGAAAGCTTGTCCTCCATCGTAAACCGGGTGCGCTCCCAGTCGCAGGAGGCCCCCAGCTTTTTGAGCTGTTCCAGGATGATGCCGCCGTATTTGTCCTTCCATTCGAAGGCATACTTCATGAAAGCTTCCCGGCTCAGGTCCGACTTTTTGATGCCGCGTTCGCGCAGCATTTTCACCACCTTTGCCTCTGTGGCAATAGAAGCGTGGTCCATGCCCGGCACCCAGCAGGCGTTTTTCCCTTCCAGGCGCGCCTTGCGGATGAGGATATCCTGAATGGTATTGTTGAGCATATGGCCCATGTGGAGGACGCCCGTCACGTTGGGCGGTGGGATGACGATGCTGTAAGACTCGCGCTCATCGGGCTCGGAGTGAAAATAGTTTTTCTCCATCCAATGGTCGTACCATTTGGCTTCGGTGTCCTTAGGATTATAGCGGGTGGAAAGCTCCATGTGTTGTTTTTGCTATCTGGGAATGATCAATTTAAAATGCTGCAAATATATAGTTTTATCTGGTTCCCCGATACGGGCAAGTTACGTTCCATGAATACCCGTTTATTTTACAGCGGAGGCTTCGAATATCGGTGCGTCTACCTGTGTGCGCAGCAGGTCCTCCATGCGCTCCCGCTTCCGGATGAGGTACGGCTGCCCTTCGTGCACCAGCACTTCCGCCGGGCGGTACCGGGAATTGTAATTGGAAGCCATGGAAAAACAGTAAGCACCAGCGTTATGCATACAAATGATATCGCCCTCCTGAAGTTCCGTCATTTGGCGGTTGATGCCGAAAGTATCGGTTTCGCAAATGTAGCCCACGACGGTGTAGAAGCGCGCCTTGCCTTTGGGCCGGGAAACATTGGTGATCTTGTGGTAAGCGTTGTAAAACATGGGCCGGATAAAGTGGTTGAGCCCGGAATCAACGCCAGCAAAGACGGTGGAGGTCGTTTGTTTGATGACATTGACCTGCGCGAAGAAATAACCGGCCTCGCTGACCATGAATTTGCCCGGCTCGAACATGAGCATGAGGTCACGGCCGTATTCTTTGCAAAACTGGTTGAAGCGCTCAGAGATGCGGTCGCCCAGCTCCTCAATATCCGTTTCCACATCCCCCGGCTTATAAGCCACTTTAAAGCCACTGCCGAAGTCGATATAGTCGAGGTCGGGGAACTCCCGGGCAATATTCAGCAGAATTTCTGCGCCGCTCAGGAAGACTTCGGGGTCAAGAATGTCAGACCCGGTATGCATGTGCACGCCTTCCACCTTTAGGCCGGTGGCTTCCACGATACGGTGCACCAACGGCATTTGGTGGAAGGAAATCCCGAATTTGGAGTCGATATGGCCCACAGAAGTCTTGGCATTGGCACCCGCCATAATGTGAGGGTTGATCCGGATACAGACCGGTATATCCGGGAAGGCCTGCCCAAATTGCTCCAGAATAGAGGTATTGTCAATATTGATCTTTACGCCATAAGCTACCGCCTCTTCAATCTCTTCCAGGCTGACACAGTTGGGGGTGAAGATGATATCCTGGGGGTCGAAGCCCGCGCGGATGCCCATAGAGACTTCCTGTACAGATACCGTATCCAGGCCAGACCCCAGGCTGCGGAACAGTTTCAGGATATTGATGTTGGAAAGGGCCTTGCAAGCGTAGTTGAGCTGAAGGCGTTTGACTTTCATAGCGTCTTTCATGCGGTTGTATTGCCGCTGTATCACGGCGCTGTCGTATACATAAAGGGGGCAGCCGTAGGTTTCAATCAGCTGCAGCGGGTCTACGCCTCCGCTCAATACATAACGGTCGTTGTCTAAAACCATGTTTCACTGTTGTTTAGCGGGCAAATATACGGAATTCGGCCTAGTCTAGGTAAACGAGGCGGCCAAAGAAAAGCACGAAAAGCAGCAGGGGGTACAGGGTATTTATTTTGGATTGCCGGTGGGCTTTTGCACCGCTTCAGGGGGCGTAATGCCGAAGTCCCGATTGGCTCGGATGAGGGTGTCTAAAATGGTTAGCACGGCGCGCAAGTCTTCCTGTGCTGTTGCATCCCCGCACATGCGCAGGTACACCTGAAAGCCTTCATTAATGGCTATTGCCCGCCGGGTCATGGCCGAAATGGCAGACAGTTTGTCCAGCAGGGCTTCCTGTTGCTGTTCCGATAGTGGGCTTTCTTGTGCCCCTTTTAACTCCGATTCCAGCAATAGAGCAGGCATGGCCTCAAAGAAATGAGCAATGCGCAAAAAGTTAAGGGCATTCGGCATGACCATGCCTGTTTCGTAGGATGCAATATGGCTGCGCTTCAACCCGACCGCTGTGGCGAGTTGCTGCTGGCTGAGGCCCTTGGCTTTTCTCAGCAAGCGGAGGTTCGTCGAAAATACCGTTTTTGCCAATACTCGATTGTCCTGTATGCGCTATGGCTTGGTTCTCAGGTTAATTATAGCGCTGCAATTTAGTAATTCTTCCGAATTAGCGCTACACCTGGCCTATTGGGCACAAAAAAACCGGGTTGCCCAATTGCAGCGGGCAACCCGGTAGTAGCGGGTGAGATATCTTACTTGGTACGCATGCCTGCAAATTCAGGGTGGCGGTTCATCCAGCCTGACATAAAGGAGCAGGTTGTTTTAATCTTGTAGCCCATTTTCTCTGCGAAGCGGACCGCTTCCATCGCCATTTTTTCTTCGATGTCTACGCCGCTAAGCACGTCGGGCACGTACGTTTCCTTAATTTCCAGCACGTTAGGGTTAGGCTCCGTGTGTATTTTGTACTGCATGTACACATCTTCGTCTCCCTTCATATCAAACCGGAATTGTTCGCGCGCAGTGTCCTGATGAATGTCTAGTGCTTTCTTCGTGATTTCCATAAATTGCTTGATGTGTTTTGGTTCCTGAGCCGAAATTGGCTCTACTCTATGTATACGGTTTTGGGATTTGTAAATTCCCGCAAACCGTAGTGAGACAGCTCTCTGCCATACCCGCTGTTTTTAATGCCGCCAAAGGGCAGGCGGGGGTCAGACTTAACCATCTCATTTACAAAACAGGCACCTGCTTCCAGATGTTCACGTGCGATGCGCTCGCCCCGATCCAGGTTTTGGGTAAAGACGGCGCTGCCCAAGCCATAGCTCGTGTCATTAGCAATCAGAATGGCTTCCTCTTCGTCCCAGGCCTGAATGACTGAGGCTACCGGCCCGAAGAGCTCTTCGTGGTAAGCCGGGGTGCCCTTTTTGACATCAGTCAGGATGGTAGGCGGGTAGAAAAACCCTTTTTGCTTGGGCTTTTTGCCTCCGGTCAACCGCTTGGCGCCGCCCTTAAGGCTTTTCTTGACCTGTTTGTGCAGTTGGTCGCGCAAATCCTCCCGGGCGAGGGGGCCCAGTACGGTGGCCTCATCCAGCGGGTCGCCCATAACTGCTTCTTCCATTTGTGCCTTAAAAGCTTCCAGGAATTGGTTGTACACCTGCCGCATTACTATGAAGCGCTTGGCGCCGATGCAGCTTTGCCCGTTATTCAGCAGCCGCCCTTTAGTGCAGACCTGCGCCGCTTTAATCACATCGGCATCGTCCAATACTAGGTAGGGGTCGCTGCCGCCCAGCTCCAGCACCGTTTTTTTCAGGGCTTTGCCCGCCATGCCGGCTACTGCCCGCCCGGCGCCCACGCTTCCGGTCAGGGTCACTGCTTTGACGACCCGGTTTTTGATTACCTTTTTGACGCGCTTTTCATCCAGCAGTAGCGTAGAGAAGACTCCTTTCGGGAAACCGGCCTTTTCCATTATATCGGCAATAGCTAGTGCGCAGCCCGGCACGTTAGGGGCATGCTTCAGGAGTATGGTATTGCCCGCCATCAGGTTGGGGGCCGCAAAACGAAAGACCTGCCAAAAGGGGAAGTTCCAGGGCATGATGGCCAGGATAGCGCCTAGCGGCTGGTAGGAAATGTAACTTTTGGACGCTTCAGTGGCAATAAACTCATCCCTTAGGAAGCGCTCGGCATTTTGAGCGTAGTAGAGGCATACCCAGGCGCACTTTTCGATTTCTGCCCTGGCATCTTTTAGCAATTTGCCCATTTCGCGGGTGATAAGCATCGCCAGGGCTTCTTTTTCTTCCCCCAGGATACGGGCTGCTTCCCGCAGCAAGCGGGCGCGTTCTTCCAGGTCAGCCCCCTTCCAGTCGCGGAAGGCAGCGTTTGCGTTAAACAGGGTTTTATTCAGCTTTTTATTACTGATGAGGTCATAAGACCGTACTTTTTTGCCAGTAGCAGGGTCGATCACAGTTTGCATGTAGTGTAGGGTTTTGTTTAGACCGTGGAGGTTCTAAGCAAATTAAAGGGAAACGCCAAGGGTGCGGCTGACATTCAGCAGCTCCACTTCCATTTGGTGCAGCTGCTGATACCAATCGCCCAGCACGCTGTCATTTTCAAGCCGTTGTATACGGGCTTCAATTTTTTTGTAATCCCGCTCAATTTGGTCGGCGGTAGCCCTTAGGCGTTCGGCTTGTCGGGCATCCACGCTGTACGCTTTGCGCCGCATCCGTTCGGATTGCCGGTTAATTTCCTGAAGGGCTTCCCCCATGCGGAGAAGCATAAGCTGCCGGATACTATCCCGGGCTTCGTAAACATCCCCCCCATCCGGAGGGCGGCTATTGTCGATAGGCTGGCAGCCCGACAAGAGCAGAGCCAGCCCGATGTAAATCCACTTTGGCAACATTTTTCTGCTAAATGTACTTAATTTCCGCTTACAGCCGAGGCTTCTTCCTGGAAGTATTCCTCCTTGTTATCGCCCCGCTTGATGATCAGGCGGAGGGCTTTGTCGTAGGTAAAGTAATTATACACCCAGTTGATAAACACCACCAATTTATTGCGGAAGCCCACCAGGGTGATGAGGTGGACAAACATCCAGGCGAGCCAGGCGGGGAAACCGGAGAGGCGTAGCTTCCGGATATCCGCTACTGCCCGGTTGCGGCCGATGGTCGCCATTGTGCCTTTGTCGAGGTAGACGAATGGCTCAGCGGCTTTGCCTTGAGCTGCCCGGGTGAGGTTTTTGCCTACCCGCTTGCCTTGCTGAATAGCAACGGGGGCCAGCATGGGAAACCCCTTGGGATGCTCTTCAGAGCTGAACTCAGCGACGTCGCCAACAGCATAAATATTGTCCGTGCCCTTTACGCGCAAGTACTCGTCTACGGCAATCCGGCCCGTATCCCGCAGCTGCTCATCCAGCCCCTCAACAGGATTGGGGGCTACGCCAGCCGTCCAGATCAGATTGCGGGTGGGGACGACTTTGCCATTGATATTAACCTCCCGGCCATCGTATTCATCGATCATCGTTTCCAGGTGGACCGTTACTTCCAGCTCTTCCAAAAACGTTTTGGCTTTTTCGGACGCCGCTTCCGACATAGCGGGCAGCAGGCGGCCCCGCCCCTCAACCAGGTGTATGTCCATCATGGATAAATCGAGGTTGGGGTAGTCCTTAGGCAGCACAAACTTTTTCATTTCCCCCAGCGCACCTGCCAGCTCTACGCCTGTGGGGCCACCGCCCACCACCACAAAGTTGGTTGCGGCTTGTGCGGTTTCAATCCGGTCGGTAATAACCGCTTCTTCCAGCTCTTTAAGGATTCGGTTGCGCATTTGCAAAGCCTGAGGCACGGATTTAAGCGGCAGGAGGCGGGATTGGTCAAGCCCAAAAAACTTGGGTTTGGTGCCTGTAGCAATGATGAGGTGGTCGTACTCAATCGGGCCAATGTTGGTTTGTACCTGCTGTCCGTATACATCCACGTGGTGGACCTCCGCCATACGGAAGCGGATGTTGCCGGACTTCCGAAAGATACGGCGCAGGGGGTAGGCAATAGAGTTGGGCTCCAGGCCCCCGGTAGCCACCTGATACAGCAGGGGCTGAAAGGTAAAGTGGTTGTTTTTATCCAGCAAGACCACTTGCAGGGGCTTGCCAGCCAGCTTCTTAGCTGCTTCGAGCCCGGCAAAGCCGCCACCCACAATAACAACCCGCTCGTATTTGCTTTCCGGTAAATTCATGCGTCAATTTTAATGTTCTGCCTTTGAACGGGCGCACGCGGGCGGATGTTTGGACTCCACACCCGGTGCCTTCCCGCCGGAGGCAGCTACTCCATGACGATCATGGGGTTGCGGCCAGCTTCCAGCCACCGGAGCAGCTTGATCATCTGGGGGCGGCCCATAGCGATACAGCCCAGGGTAGGGTCGCTCATGCCCCTGCCGATGTGGATGAAGATAGCGCTCCCCATCTCCGGGGCCGGGTGCTCCGTATTGTACTGCACCACCAGCCCGTATTCGTACAGCTCATCATCACGCAGCATCTTTTCCACATTGCTTTCCTCAGGTACCCCCCGCACCAATTGGTTGTAGCGGGGCGAGGCCGACTCGCTAATCCAGTAGTGGTCATCCTCCAGGTCGATGTAGGGGATAGCCAGGCCGGGAAAGGGGGCATACCCAAAGGCCGGCCCCAGCCCGAATGCCCCGCTGGGCGAGCGCCGGTCCCCTTCTCGTTTTTCGCCGGGGGGTGCCACGCCCGCTGCCCCAAAGGTCACTCCGATAGTATCGAAGGTCACCGCCCAGGTATGGCCAGGCTGCCGTTCAACTCCGTAGAGCCTGCCGGTAAAGGCACCGGCACTGTCGGCTTGGGCAACTACGATCTGCTCGCTGGGGGCAAGGGTGGGGTAGCGGCCTATAAATTGACGGAGGGCGGCTGTCGTGGTATCGGGTGCGCCCTGGTCCTGGCAGCTGGCGAGCAGCAGGCTGCTGAATAAAACGATTGTAATCCAACGCATTTTTAGGGGGAAGATAAAGAATTTCCGGCCGGGGCTTGCCCCAGCCAAAGCTCAATAGCCGCTGGCAAAGCCAATCCCCCTTATCCGGCCATTACTGCTCCCTACTAAACCCGGCAAGCCCATTTACTCCGGCGGAAACAATACCGGCATGCGGTAAGCCCGGTCCTGCGCCGCCCGCCCGCTTGCGGTTGCTGCGGGAGGCGGTCCAGGCTATCCCTGGCCTCTCCACTGCCGGTATCGGGGGCATCCCCGCAGCTTAGCAGTATCAGGGTGGCGAGTAAGGGTAAGGCTCTCATGTTTTCATCGGTTTTACCTTTTGATGTAGATAGTCCGCCGGATGTTCGTTTTGGGGCAATTGATTAGCTTTGGGACATGAATGCGTTCCTAAAGCGGTGGCAGCAGCCGGGGTACCGTTGGCCAGCCTTGTTTTTTGCCTTGTACCTGGTGCTGGGCCTGGCCCTCTACGGCCACTACGGCATGTCTTGGGATGAACTCCTGCAGCGGCAGCACGGCTTCGTATCAGCGGAGTATGTCAATCAGCAATTCCAGTACAGCAACCGGCAGTACGACTGGCGGCAGCTGCACGATTATATGTACCGCTACCACGGCGTGTGGTTTACCCTGCCGATGGCATGGCTGGAGGAAGCGATGGGCCTGACTACCTTCCGGCAGCAGTTCCGCATGCGCCACCTGGCGGTTTTCCTGTTGTACTGGGGCGCCGGCATCGTGTTTTTCCGCCTGCTGCTGCGCCGTTTCAGCCACTGGGGTTGGGCGCTGCTCGGGGCTGGGTTCTGGCTGCTGAGCCCGCGCTTCTTTGCCCACTCCTTTTTCAACCCGAAGGATATCCCGTTCCTGTCTTTATTTGTGCTGAGCACCTGGACGCTTTTCCGGCTATGGCTGCGCCCGGGCACCGGCACGGCCTTGCTCCACGCCCTGGCCTGCGGCATGCTGGTCAGCATGCGTATCATCGGGGTGCTGATGCCGGTTATGACCGTCTTTTTGTTTGCGGCTGATGTAGTAGTGGGCAAAGCCGGTACCCGGCCTCTATGGTGGAAGCGGCTTATCGGGCTGGGTGTTTTTCTGCCGATGGCTTATCAGTCGACGGTGGTCTTTTGGCCTTACTTATGGCCGGATCCGCAGTTGCAGTTTTTGGAAGCCTTTGAAATCATGTCGCAGTATGGCTGGGGCGGGAAGGTGCTATTCGCCGGGCAGTTTTACGCCGGGCCAGACATCCCCTGGTACTACATCCCGGGCTGGATGGGCATTACTATCCCGCTGCTTTACCTGGGGCTTGCCCTCATAGGGGCGGCTACGCTACTGCCCCGCGCCTGGCGCCACCTTCGTACCTGGCCGCCTGCACTCTGGGCAAGCCCGGAGGAGCGCAAAGACTGGGCCAGCTTCGGTTTGATACTGGCTCCTATGCTGGCAATCATTGTCCTGGAATCGGTGGTATACGATGGCTGGCGCCACCTGTATTTCGTCTACCCCAGTGTGCTCTACCTGGCCGTCCTTGGTGCCCGGTCGGCCTGGGGAGCCATTCGGCGAAAGCCGCTGCTCCGCTATGCAGGGTTTGGGCTGCTGAGCTTGCAGGCCCTTTACCTGGCGGGCTGGATGGTGTTGTACCACCCGCATCAGAATGTGTTTTTTAATAGCCTGGTTTGGGGCAATCAGCTTGGGCATTACGATTTGGACTACTGGGGGACTTCTTACAAACAAGGCTTCGAGGCCCTGGCCCGCCTGGACCGCCGGCCAGTTATCAAAGTGGCGTACGCCTCCTATCCCGCTACCCTGAACCATCAGTACCTCCACCCCGAAATTCACGCCCGGTTTGAGCTGACGGAAGACCCGGCGGAAGCCGATTACCTGATCTCCGACTTCCGGTTATGGGAGGATGGCCTCAACCGTGCCCTGCAGCGCGAAGGCTTATACAGTGGAGAAGAAGTCCACGCCATCTACGCTGGGCGTACGAAAATACTTGGTATTTACCGCTTGCGCAAAAACCGGCGGTAGTAACGCTCCACCTTCTTATCCTTCATGCTGCCCTGGTACAGCAGCAGGCGATTGCGGAACCGCAGGGGGGCATCCACAGGAATGGCAATAGGCTGCCGGCCGGGGAAAGCCGCATTCTGCATGCTGTTTTCCCGGCGCAGGATCCAGCCCTGGAATTGTGGCAATTGCTCCGGTTCGCACATCATGACCACGGCAGTTTGCCGGGGCAGAAGCGTGTTGAATACCCCTTCTGCCCTTACCCAGCCTCCGGCCTCTACGGCGGTGGTTTGGGGCTGTACCCTGCCATTGGCATTCGAAAAAGTCAAAGGGTTGGCGGTATTTAGCCGCACCGAAAAGCCCCCGTAGCCCTTGGCGTCTTCCGAGCCGCCGATGCGGATGCCGGGCGCCATAGCGTGGAGGGTAATATCAAAGTCGATGGTCCGGGTGCTTTTATTCCGCTGCCGGACTTGCAGGTGCAGGTCTTCCCGCAGAAGGGTATCGGGAGCGGTATCCGGAGCCGTGTCGCCAGCCAGCCAGTAGACCCGGGCGCGCAGGGAAGCGCGTTTGCGCCGCGCCTGTGTTTCCAGTACTTCCACTTCCCAGCGGATGCCCTCACAGAGCCAGGGGTCGCCAATGCGCAGGCTGCCCGCATAGAGCTGATGCCAGGTCCAGAAAACGCCGCGGTGGTGGCGGTGGTCTTCCGGAAAATCCTGGGTCAGCACTGCACCACCTATCCCGTAGAGGGGGTGGAGGTAATTGGCGCGGGCGTAGCGCCCATCGTAGGCCCGGGTGCCGGTTTGGTAGGCCAGGCAAGGCTGCTCCCCGTAGTAGAGGTTGAGGGCGTCGAGCTCCGTTTTAAAGGAAAAGGGCTGAGCCGGGGCGTTGGCCAGGCTCACAATGAGCAGCAATGCAGAAAAGGCAAGTCGCATGGTGGATTTTTTGGGCAAGATAGCAGGTTTGGCGCGAATTTCAGGGAGGGGCTGGTGTAAATAGTTGACCGTCAAAGGTCGGGCACCAAAGAAGGCTTAAGCGTAAAATACGAGCAAATTCGGTTTAGCCGTACCCGTGCAATAGTGCCTACTCCAGCCCGTAGAGTTTAAGTTCATCTACCGCCAGGGGCTTATCGCTATCGGCTTGCCAGACGAAGGCTTCTACTTGGTCGAACCCGGCCTCTGGTACCGGGGCATCGAGGTAGAGCGTACGGGTGCTATTGGGCCCCATGAGCCGGAACACCCGGAAAAAGCGGGTCCGTACCGCTTGGTTTCCACGGGTAAATTTGAGGGTCAGCTGCGCCATGCGCCAGTATTCCCACTCCTTTTGCTGGCAGCGGAAAGCCCCTTCTATTCTCACCCAGGGGGTGGTAATGGCAGCCGCCGGCACCGTGATGGCCGGGGTGAAAGGCTGGGCGGGGCTCAGGCAAAAGGACCGCTCGCCGGCTATCGGGGGTATGGGGCAGTCGTGGGAGAGGCTATCCCGCTCAAAGTCGAGCGCCTTCAGCAGTTCCAGCCGTTTGGGGGTACCCGGGTACAATTCCTGGGTATCCAGCAGCTTTAGGGTGGCTTCCGGAACATCCGTGCGAAGCAGGATGGCCTTGAGATAGGGGAAGGTCATTTGCTCAACCTTAAACAGCCCGCCCCGGTGCGCCTGATGGGTCAGCCAGAGGTTGTATACAGCGCACAGCAAGCCCGCCCCGATCAAGAGGGCGCGGATGCCCTTTCGGGGCCAGGCCCAACCGGCCAGGGCAGCCAGCGGTAATGCGAGGGCCGGATAGGCCTGGACCATCGCCCGCTGCCCCAGGCTGCCCCCGTACCACCAGATGTCCCAGGCAAAGGTGATGTAAATGAAGAGGGCAGAAAAGAAAAGAGTGGGTACCCATAAACCACGGTGTTTTCCAAACAAGGGCAGGAAACCAATCAACGCCAGCACCATAGCCGGGGTATACACCAGCCAACCGGCTTTGGCGCTGAAGAAGCCATCGCGGAGATGCGGGTGGAGCCAGGAAAACCCCTGGTCCTGATAGCTGTAGACCAGCCATTCGCCCGCTACGTACTGCCAGTAGAGCAGTTGGAGGCTGCCCAGGGCCGCCACGCCCACCCCCGCTACCAAAAGATGCCCCAGGCCCGGCAGTTGACCAAAAAACCGCACCCGCTCCCTAAGGCTGCTCCAGCTGCCCACCCCCCACAGCAAAGGAAGGAGGAGCGCAATGATTTCAGTTGGCCGGGTCAGCGCCATCAGCCCGACGGTAGCCCCAATGAGGAGAGCGCCCCGGCGGCTTGGCCTCTCGTGGTAGCGCAGGCTCTGCCACATCAGCAGGGCGTATAGGGTAAACAGCCAGTTGTGAGTCATCGCGTGGTCGATGGCCGCGTAGTTCAGGTAGTTGGTCGCCAGGGTGATCAGCAGCAGCGTGAAGGCAGTAGCAGGGTCCGAAAAGTACCGCCTCAGCACTTTGCGCAGGTACCACAAGCCAAGGATGGCCACCAACAGGCTGCCCAGGCTGATGGCTACCTGGTAGGGGCGGGAAAACCCATCGGCCGGGTAGTCAGACCAGGATGCAGCAGCGTGTCCCAGGGCAAAGAAAGGCAGGTACTGTACAGCCATGCCCGCTGCGTATTTCATGACCCGGTTGCCGCTGGGGTGGTCGTACGCCTGATAAGGCGCATTAGACATCCCGTAGGCCTGTACGATGCTGTCGCGGAAAGCTACCTTCTTCAAGTCTTTGTAAATGAAAGCCGCCGGCAGGTAGAAGTAGTAGCCCGATACATCCCAGCTAATCGTTGCTTCGGTGCCTGGCATTTGCCATTTCGGGTAGTAGGCGTGTACCAGCAGGAGCGTCAGCACACACAGCAGGAAAGCGGCAAAAGAGATACGTCCCTGGGCCATAAGGTTAAAGATTATACCTCAAAATACAATAAATGGCCCTAAGGCCATCCCGCCAGTTGATCTTTTTGCCCTCGGCGTAGGTGCGGCCGTAGTAAGAGATGCCCACCTCGTAAATGCGGATGCCCGGCAGCCGCGCCACCTTCGCGGTCACTTCCGGCTCAAAGCCGAAGCGCTGCTCCTTCAATTCCAGGCTTTGTATAGTCTCCCGCCGGAAGAGCTTGTAGCAGGTCTCCATATCCGTAAGGTTGAGGTTGGTCAGGGCATTAGACAGAAAGGTCAGGAATTTATTGCCGATGGAGTGCCAGAAAAAGAGGATGCGGTGGGGCTTCCCGCCCATGAAGCGGGAGCCGTAGACGACATCCGCTACCTCATCGAGCATTGGCTTCAGCAGGATATTGTATTCCTGGGGGTCGTATTCCAGGTCGGCATCCTGAATGATGACATAGTCGCCGGTGGCCCGCTGAATGCCGGTGTGGAGTGCGGCGCCCTTCCCCTTGTTTACCTCGTGCTTGAAGTACTGTATGTTGAAACCCGGGTGGTTTTGCTGGTAGCGCTCAATAGCGGCCTCGGTATCATCGCTGGAGCAGTCGTTGACGATGATCACTTCCTTTCGCAAATCGCCGATAAGGCGTACGGCTTGTACCTTATCAAGGATGAGGTGTATGGTCCGCCCTTCGTTATAGGCAGGGATCACAATTGAAAGGGTTGTGTTCATGCGCGTGGATTGTGTGTCGCTTTTTGTGGGTTTTCTTTGCAGGGCCAAAGTTAAAAAAAATGGCAGGTTTTGCGGTTTTTGGCCTTCAGGTGGGCTTGTGGGCCGGCAAGTCCGGTAAAGGCAATGCGGCCTGGCCTGCTACACTTCAGCAATCAGGCGGCTTAGGCAGCCCCCGCCCCCGCTCGTACAGCTTCCATTCCGGCTGTTGGGCCTGCAGAGCAGCAGCCAGGTAGTGGATGCCCGCCTCCAGGTCGATATCGCCGCAGGTGAAAATATCCACTGCCGCATAGCCATGTTCGGGCCAAGTGTGCAGCGTCAGGTGGCTTTCCTGTATGATAACCACCCCGGAAATGCCGTAGGGCGAAAACTGATGGAAGTTGGACGTCACCACGGTTGCCCCCATGCCTTCAGCCGCCGCCTTCAGGTGCGCCTCTAGCTGCTCTGCGGACTTGAGCAGCTCAGCGGGGCAGCCATAGAGCTCCAGCAGGACATGCCTGCCCAGGGCGGAAGTAGCCGGTAATTGGATAGGTCGGGTCATAATGCAAAAGTATTATCCTGGGTGCGTAGCATCGCCATTCTAATCGGTGATAAAGTGGCCTACAAATTCCGCATCGTCATCCACGATCAAGCCGTCTTGCCGCCGGAAACAAAGCCCACAGGCCTCGCCCCCCGCCACATACACACTTGGTTGGTAGCGGTCGCCATCGCTGTCGATGTTAAAGGGCGCCAGCTCTTGGTATATTTTGGGCAAGCCCCCGTAATCGCCCGGGTTTGCTGCTTTGGGTTGCGGCTGCCCGTCAAACAGGCGGACGTTATCGCCGGTGCGGCCGTAGATGGGCTTTTCGGCGTAGCGCAAATCGGGAAACGCTTCCGGGCCGCGGCTGGCTTTCAGCAGGGCCGGATGCTGAATGCCCAGCTCGTCCAGCAGGGGCAGGAGCGCCTTCGACTGCAGCAGCATACTGTAAGCCGGATTAAGGATAACGCAAAGGTCACGCTTGATAATGGACGTCAGCAGCCCCATCAGTTCGGGCTCTTCGTAGGCGATGAAGTCCCAGGGTGCCATTTTGAAAACGAAGTCGTAGCGCAGGTATTGCTCCGGCTCAATTTCCAGGAAAATGCCCTCATCGGCTGAAAAGATCACCTCCTCCATTGGGGCGCGGTGCACTTCTTCGAAGCCAGCCCGTTGGGCTGCCATCTCAATAACGTCAAGGTTGAGCCAGTCTTCTTCATGGCCCAATCCAATCAGCAGGAGGGTGGCCGGGCGGTTGGGGTAGCGGTTAAGCAGTTGCTGCCAGCCCTTCGCCAGGCTGCTCAGCAGGCTATTCCACTGCCGGGCGGCTTTGCGGTTGCGGCGGGGCAACTGCTCCAGCAGCATAGGCTGCACACTGAGGGTCTCCGGCATCAGGGAAAGGGTATCTCCGTTAAACTCCAGCATTTTCAGGGGCACACCATCCAGCCCGCCCGCAAAGTCGAACCGCCCAATCAGGTGGTTGCCCCACTCCCGGCGCAGCGAATGGCCGACAGCTTCGATAGCGTTGGGCGGAATGCCGGCAGCTTCCCAAAGCTCCTGCTCGCCCACTTTTCGGGCGGCTAGCAGCAGCCGTTCATAGAGGGCGCCGGCCGGGTCGCTGAATTGCCCAATCTCCCGGCTGTCCAGCCTCAGCAGTTCCGGGGCGAAGTAATCGTGGTTGCCGCCCTCCACAAACCATTCGAGCCCGCGTTTGCGCAGCGGCTTAGGGTTTATCGGCCCGATTGTTTCCAAGCGGTCATCCACCATAAGAACGCGTTGAGCGGGAGCCGCCGTAGCCCGACTTGCCTTTGGAAGGCCGGGAAGAGGTGCTCCGGGTGGTGGCATTGCGGAAACGTGTGCCCGTCGTGCTGGTTACCCGCTGGTACGTCGATTGGTTCATGTAAGCGCTTGGGCGGGGGCGGAAGGAACGCATGCTGCGCCCCAGCATATAGCCCATCAGGCCGTAGGAGACTACGCCGAACATGGAGCTGCGCCGGTGGTAGTAATGGTGGCGGCGGTGGGTGGTATCCTGGCTCGCCTGCGCCATGGTGGAGTCCTTCATCATCCGCTCAACCTCGCTGAGCGGGATGGTATCGGTGGTGTTGTCGGCGTATTTGGCGATGATGGCGCTGGCGCTCTTCTGCTCCACCATTTGCTCGTCTTCAATTTTGAATTCGCCTTCGCTGACTTCGCGGACGGTAGTGACGATGCCCTTGTCGGCCACTTGCTCATCAACGCGCTCGGTGCCCCCGCAGGAAAACACGGCAAACGCCAGGCTGGCCGCAGCGCCTAAGGGCAGGAAAGATTTGATCATGACTGATGCTGTATTTGAATGAAAAGGAGGTTGGGCCTATCTTTGCCCTTCCTGTACAATAAAAGTAAGAAAAAGGGTATGCCCGACCAAAGAATGCTGACAGAGAAAATCGCGCTTGGGGTGTCTATTTTCATCGCCGGGCTGTGCTCTATCGTGTATGAACTGCTCATCAGCACCACTTCTTCCTATTTTATGGGCGACAGCATCACCCAATTTTCCTTGACGATTGGCTTTTACATGGCCGCTATGGGGCTGGGGTCTTACCTCAGCAAATGGCTGAGCGAGGGCCGCCTCGTTGCCTGGTTTATCGGGGTAGAAGGGCTGCTGGGGCTGCTGGGCGGGGCGAGTGTGCCCTTGCTCTATTTCTGCTTTACGCGGCTTTCGCCCAATGGCTATCAGGGGCTGGTGATCGGGCTGACGGTGGCGATTGGCACCCTGACCGGCTTTGAGATTCCCCTTCTGGCCCGGATTATGAAAAAGTACTACCCGCTCCGGGTCAACCTGGCGAATGTAATGTCGCTCGATTACTTCGGCGCTTTGGTAGCTACCCTCCTTTTCCCCTTTCTGCTGCTGCCCTTCTTTGGGCTCTTTCGCAGTTCCGTATTTTTTGGCCTGGTCAACCTCAGCCTGGGGCTGTTCATCCTCTGGTACTTTGTCGGGCACCTGCGCCCCGTCCTCCGGCGCTGGCTGTTGGGGCTATCCGTTGCCATCGGGCTGCTGTTTGGCGGGTTGCTGTACTTGGCCCGGCCCCTGCTGGCCGAGTGGGACAGCCGGGCGTACCCCCACCGCATTGTGTACAGCGAGCAGACGCCCTATCAGCAGCTGACCCTCACAAAGAACCGGTCGGATATCCGCCTGCACATCAACCGCGTGATCCAGTTTTCCTCTACAGACGAGTACCGCTACCACGAAGCCCTGGGGATACTGCCGCTTACCGTTGCCCCCTACCAGGAGCAGGTGCTGATCCTCGGCGGGGGAGAGGGGCTGCTGGCGCGGGAGGTGCTGAAAAGCCCCGCAGTAAAGCAGGTGACCATCGTGGATTTGGATCCGGCGGTTTTCCGGATCGGGCGGGAGCAGCCCTACGTGCGCAGGCTCAACAAGGGCGCACTCGATGAACCGCGCGTGCACACCATCGCCCAGGATGCCAGCCGCTTCCTGGCTGAGGCTGAGGGCTATTACGACCTGATTCTGGTAGACTTGCCCGACCCCTCCAACGAAGCCGTCGCCCGATTGTACAGCACCTGGTTTTTTAGCCTGGCCCGCAGCCGGCTGACCGCCCACGGGCTTTTAGCCACCCAAGCTACGAGCCCTTTCCACACCCGCGAGGCCTACTGGTGCATCGTGAAAACCCTGGAAGAGAGCGGCTTCGAACAAGTCGTGCCCTACCATACGTACGTGCCTTCCTTTGGCGACTGGGGGTTTGCGCTGGCTGGCCGCGCGCCCCTGTCCCTCACGCCCTTTGCCACTGACCTGCCGGTACGCTACCTGGATTCAGAAGTCGTAGCTGCCATGCAGCATTTCCCCGACGATTCCAGCCGCCCGCCCGGCGTTGCCGCCAACCGCCTTGACCAGCCTGTTTTGCTGGACTACTATCTGGAGGACTGGGAGCAGTGGAGCCGGGAGGTGCTGGTGGAGTAGCCTGCGGTTTACCCTTCCTGGGCAAAGCGGTTTTCCCATACCATCCACCGCCCCCGCGTGAAGTCGGGTACCGGCATGGGCTGGCTGCCCGCAGCGATGGATTGTTCCGACAAAGGCGTGATGGCCAGCCAGGCCGCTGCATCGTAAACATCGATGGGGGGAGGCGTGCCCCGGCGGGCGCTCTGCACAAAATCGTTGATCAGGAACCAGTCCATGCCGCCGTGGCCCGCGCCCTCAGCATCCTTGGCGTACTTTTGCCAGAGCGGGTGGTCGTGCCGTTGCAGATAGCTTTGCGCCGGCTCCCACTGATGGGCAGGGCTGCTGCCTTCCAGGTGAACGGAATCATGGACATCCATCCACAGGCCCTTGGTGCCTTGCACCCGAAAGCCGAGGGAGTAGGGGCGGGGCAGGTTGGTATCGTGGCTGATGATAATGCTTTCGCCTTTAGCCGTTTTTACTACTGTGGTGATAATATCGCCCAGCTCAAACCGGACTTTGGCATTGGGGTGGCCGGGCCCGCCCTTGGGATGGTTGACGATGTACTCGTGCAGCCCCCGCGATTTAGTAGACGTGGAGGTCAGGTACAGCATGCGATTGCCGCGGTTGATGTTGAGGTACTGGGCTACCGGCCCAATGCCGTGGGTCGGGTAGAGGTCGCCATTGCGGTGTACCGAGTGGCGGGTGCGCCACCGGGCTTCGCTAAAGGCTTTTTCGCCGAATTCCACGCCACTGCCGTAGGGGGTGTCTCCGTCATTGAACTTCACGCCCCGCAGGTCGTGCTGATAACCGCACTCCAGGTGCACCAATTCTCCGAACAGGCCCTGTCGGACCATATTCAGCACCGCCATCACATCGCGGCGGTAGCAGACGTTCTCCAGGAAGAAGAGGGGCGTGCCTGTAGCTTCGTAAGTGTTGACCAGCTGCCAGCATTCGTCTACGGAAAAAGCTCCGCTGACTTCCATGCCTACGTACTTCCCTGCCTGCATGGCGGCCACCGCCTGCTCGGTATGCCACCGCCAGGGGGTAGCGATGAGAATGGCATCTACGGTTGCATCTTCCAGCAGCTCCCGGTAGCTGGTTTCGCCCTTGTAGATGGCAGGCTTGGCCGCCCCGTGCTTTTCGAAAAGTGCCAGGCTGCGTTTGATCATACGGTCGTCGATATCGCAAATTGCGGTAACGGTGCTATCCGGCCGGCGCAGCAGCAAATCGATATGCGACTGGCCCCGCAGCCCGCTGCCGATGATGCCTACCCGTAGCGGGCTGTCCGGGCCTTCGCCCTCAGGCACCTGGGCGCTAGCCGTCAGCGGTAGGCCCGCCAGGCTGGCCCCGGCTAGGGTGGATTGTTGCAAAAAATTGCGTCGGTTGAGTTTGTTGCTCATGGCAATAGAAATTGGTTTGCCGGAAGGTAGGCATTTTGGCCCGTACTGGCATAGCCAGCGATCTGCCCGCCCCCCGAAAAACTTTTGCCCGCCTGAACAGTTGTTAGCGGCGTAATCAATAGCGAGACCATATGCATCAACGGCAGTTAATAACAAAGCGGATCAGGTGGGTGGTGCTGGGCCTGCTCCTGTGGGGCAGCCTGAATGCCCAGAGCCAGGGCCGGTTTGTGCTGAGCGGATACGTCAAAGATGCCGCTACCGGCGAAACCCTGATTGGTGCCGCCGTATCCGTAGCTGACTCCGCACGCCTGGGCACCGTCACCAACGCTTATGGGTTTTACTCCATCCAATTGCCGGCCGGCGAGCACCGCCTGCACTATTCCTACGTAGGCTATTCCACCCGAGCGGAAACCGTGACCCTGGACACCGCCCGGCGCCTGAACATAGAGCTCGAGGAATCGGGCATCGACTTGAAAGAGGTGGTGGTCAAAGCCCGGCCGGAAGATGCCAATGTGAAGAATACAGAAATGGGGACGGTTGGCCTGCAGATGGATAATGTCAAAAAGCTGCCCGCCCTCATGGGGGAGGTGGACGTCCTCAAGACCATTCAGCTGCTGCCGGGCGTCCTCTCCGCTGGGGAGGGTAATGCCGGGTTTTATGTGCGCGGCGGCGGCCCCGACCAAAACCTGGTCCTGCTGGATGAAGCGGTGGTGTACAACCCTGGCCACTTGCTGGGCTTTTTCTCGGTTTTTAATGCGGATGCCATCAAGAATACCACACTCATCAAGGGCGGCATGCCGGCGCAGTACGGGGGGCGGCTCTCCTCGGTAGTGGATATCCAAATGAAGGAAGGCAGCGACCGGCAGTACGCCATGGAAGGCGGCATTGGGCTGGTCGCTTCCCGGGTGACCTTCGAAGGGCCCATTGTCAGAGACCGCAGCAGTTTTATAGTGTCGGCCCGGCGCACCTACGCCCTCGACCTGGCGCAGCCCTTTCTGAACAATACTTCCTTTGCCGGGACGAATTACTACTTCTACGATCTGAATGCCAAAGCCAACTACCGGTTCAGCGACGAGGACCGCCTGTATTTCAGCACTTATTTCGGCCGGGATGTGTTGCAGTTCCGCAGTAACGCCCGCGACTTTAACTTCGATATGCCCTACGGCAATGCCACCGCTACCTTGCGCTGGAACCACCTGTTTAGCGACAAGCTGTTTATGAATGTCTCTGCCATTTACAATGACTACGACTTTGGTTTTCAGGGCGGGCAGGGCGATTTCCGAATTGGGTTGGAGTCGGGCGTGCGGGACTGGAATGGCAAAATCGATTTCGAGTACTTCCCTGCGCCCGGCCATCAGCTGAAGTTTGGTGCCAACTATACCTACCACCGCCTGACGCCCAGCCTGGCTACCGCGACCAACGGAGAGGCGGTATTTGGCAACGAAGCGGATATCCGCTACGCCCACGAGGGAGCCATCTATTGCTCTGATGAAATGCAATTGGGCACCGGGGTACGCCTCAACGCCGGGCTTCGGTTTTCTGCTTTTACGCAGCTAGGGCCTTACACCTCCAAGCGCGACAGCACGGTATACGCGGCGGGCGAGCCCGTTAAGACATACATCGGCTGGGAACCGCGCCTGGCGGCTACCTTTTACCTCAATTCGGTATCCTCCCTCAAGGCTGGCTTTACGCTTTCCAATCAGTACCTGCACCTGGTCAGCAATTCGACCAGCACCCTGCCGACGGACATTTGGATGCCCAGCTCAGAAATTATCAAGCCGCAGGTCGGGCTGCAGTATGCACTGGGGTATTTCCGCAATTTCCGGGATAACCTGTATGAGGCCTCGGTGGAGGTGTACTACCGCGACCTGTACAACCAGATCGACTTCCGGGAAAACTACGTGGACAATGTAGCTAATGACCTGGAGGAGGAGTTTGTCTTCGGCAAGGGGCGGGCCTACGGGCTGGAGCTGTTTGTCGAAAAGAAAAAGGGCCGATTAACCGGTTGGGTTGGCTACACTTTGTCGCGCACGGAGCGCATTTTCCCGGAGATCAATAACGGCAACCCTTACCCCGCGGTGTACGACCGCCGGCACGATTTGTCGGTCGTGGCCAATTACAGCCTGAGCAAGAAGTGGGAATTTGGCGGGGCATTTGTTTTTGGCACCGGCAATGCCTTTACGCCGGTGCAGCGCCTGTACTTCATCGATCAGTTCCCGGTGCAGGAATACGGCCCCCGCAACAGCGCCCGCCTGCAGGATTACCACCGCTTGGACTTGTCGGCGACCTATACGCCTAAGCCGGATGCCGAGCAGCGGTTCCGGTCGAGTTGGAATTTTTCCGTCTACAACCTCTACAGCCGGCAGAACCCGTTTTTTGTGTATTATGACTTTGAGTCGGACCCGAGTGCGGGCACGGCGGGGGCGAGTGCGTACCGGGTGTCTTTGTTCCCGATTATTCCTTCGGTGACTTGGAATTTTAGTTGGAAGTAAGGGGTCGCGCAGTAATAAGTTACCTAGAATAGGCGAAGTTATTTTGTGCG
>CAZNSK010000047.1:0-38248 GCA_964575505.1 uncultured Phaeodactylibacter sp. | reverse complement strand
TTATATTAACCTTACGAAAAACTAAACCTTATTCCTTTGAAAGTATTAATCACCGGCGCAGACGGTCTCTTAGGCGCCAACATCGTCCGGCGGGCGCTGAGCCTGGGCTATGAGGTCCACGTGCTGCGGCTCCCCGCTTCTACCTCTCCCGTCCTGAACGGGCTCCCCTTACAGCAACACTACGGCAACTTACTGATCAAGGAAGAAGTAGACAAGGCGGTAGCGCATTGCGACTACGTTATTCACGCCGGGGCCAGTACGGCCGTGTGGCCATCCCGTTCTGCCCAAACCGTAGCTGTAAACGTACAGGGCACGCAGCATGTCATCGAAGCCTGCCTGAAGCACAAGGTCAAGCGCCTGGTACATATCAGCTCCGCCTCAAGCTTTACTGCCGGCACTCTGAGCGAGCCAGGCGACGAAGCGCGGGGATTTAATGGAGATAAATACGGCCTCGACTACATCGACTCCAAGTACAAAGCGCATCGGTTGGTGGAACAAGGAGTGCGGGAGCAGGGGCTACCTGCTATTTTGGTGTGCCCTACCTTTATGTTTGGCCCCTACGACAGCAAGCCGAGTTCGGGGGCCATGCTAATAGCGGTACAGGAGGGGAAGCTGCCTTTTTACACCCGGGGTGGCAGGAATTTCGTGGATGCCAGAGATGTTGCAGTAGCTGCATGTAATGCCTTGCAGATGGGGCAGGTCGGTGAAAGTTATATCGCTGGCCACCAAAACCTATCCTACGCCGACTTATTCCAGCTCATTGCCAGTACGTTGCACGTGACGCCGCCGCGCCTCTGCATTCCAGCCCCATTGGTGCTAGCCTACGGCGGGCTGCACTCCCTACTGGCCCCATTGCTTCAGTATACGCCTTTGTTATCATTGCCAATGGCGCGTATTTCCTGCGATGACCAGTATTTTAGCGCCGCCCGGGCTGTGGCGGAGCTGCAAATGCCCCAGACCCCGCTTGAAACCACTATCCGGGATGCGTTTGAGTGGCTGTCCCAGCACCGCACGGCATTGTCCGGAACGCAGGAGCGCCCCCAGGCCGGCCCGGCCTCTACAGATGCCGCATTGCGGTAATCCCGGCAGTGCCAAAGGGGGGCTGGCAACCGGGTTTGGCAGTACGGGTGAACATCTGCCGGTGTTTGCCTTTTTCATTAACACAAATCAAACCCACCTATACCATGCCACAATACCTGCTCCAAGTAGACGACCTGCAACCTGGAAGTATGAAATCCGTCACCGCCGGCGATCATGAAGTACTCCTGGTCAATATTCAGGGAGAAATCTCCGCCCTTTACCCCAAATGTACGCACTATGGGGCCCCTCTAGCCGATGGCGTGCTCAATGGCAACCGCCTGGTCTGCCCCTGGCACCACGCCTGCTTTGATGCTAAAACGGGGCGCCATCTGGAAGCACCTGGCATCGATGGGCTGCCGCAGTACAAAATAGACCGCAGAGGGGAAGAATTATGGGTTGACATTCCCGACGATTCGGGCGACCGGGTGCCCAACCCCATGGCGGAGCCTGAGGTCAAAAATGAAACGACTTACGCTATCATCGGCGGCGGGGCAGCCGGCGCATACGCTGCTGAAGGCATGCGGGAAGCCGGCTTTACCGGGCGCATCGTCCTGTTTTCCGAAGAGGAGGAAGTCCCCTACGACCGGCCTAACTGCAGCAAGGACTATCTGCAGGGTGATGCGCCGGAGGAATGGATGCCGCTGAGGGGGGAGCCATTCTACAAAAAGCACGGTATCGTCCTCATGAAAGGGCACCGGGTGACAAAGGTAGACCTCTCGAACCGGCAAATGGAGTTTGAAGAGGGGGCTCCGGTAGCCTACGACAAGCTCTTGATCTGCACCGGCGGGACCCCCAACCGGCTGAACATTGCTGGGTCTGAGTTGACGAATGTGCATACCCTGCGCAGCCTGGCGGATAGCCGTATGCTGCTGAAAGCCGGGCGGTCTGCCCGGCAGGTAGTTATTGTTGGGGCTTCGTTTATCGCAATGGAGGCTGCGATGAGCCTGCAGAAGCTGGATTGTGAGGTACACGTGGTAGCCCCTGAGGCCATCCCCTTCGCCAGCGTATGGGGCGAAGCGGTCGGGCAACGCATACAGCAGTGGCATGAAAAAGCCGGCGTGCATTTTCACCTGGGCTGTACTGTGGAGCAAGTCGAGGGCGATGCGCAAGCTTCCGCCGTACTGCTGGATAATGGTGAACGGCTGGATACCGACTTGGTCATCATGGGCGTGGGCGTACAACCGAGCACGTCCTTCTTGCCCCCTGACTTGCTGCAGCCGGATGGCGGCTTGAATACCGACCCTTTCCTGCGCGTCGAAGAAAACCTCTACGCCGCCGGCGATATTGCGGCCCCGCCGGTCAATGGCAAGAATCAACGGATTGAGCATTGGAAGGTCGCCGCTCAGCAGGGTAGGGTAGCCGGCAAAAATATGGCCGGCGCCCAAGAACCCTACGAGGCCATCCCCTTTTTCTGGTCGGCTCAGCAAGATAAAATCCTTGGTTACGTGGGCCACGCTTCTAACCCCGAGGAAACTATTGTGGAGGGTGACCTCGACGGCGGCAGCTTTCTGGTGCACTACGTTGAAGACGGTGCCATCCGGGCTACGCTTTCCCTGTTCCGCGACAAAGAGCTCTGCGCCATTCAGGAGCTGATGCGCGATGGCCGTATGCCGACACCTGCGGCAGCAAGAGCAGGCGTAGATTGGGTGGAACATTTGCAGTCAGTGTAGAGCAGCAAAAGGAGGCCTGTACCGGTGGATGCCTCGGAAAGGAGTGGAGAGGGGTAGGGCTGTGCGGTCTGTTCTGAAATACCCCACCAGGTGCTGAACTCCCGCGCTTCATTGTGGAAATATCAGGGTTTCCGGTTATCCTTCCCGTGGGTAGTTGCCCGGCAGGAAGGAGGGGTAATCTTTTCCTATATGTTCTTCTCCCATGAAGGATTCCACGCTGCCCCGCCTTCATGGCAGGTACACTTTGCACTAACTATTCTACATTTTCCCGGCTTCACCGGGCAGGTCATTTTCCAACCGCCCTTATCAACCGCTCTGCCTCCCAGCCTTCATTGTACAGATGGCAAGACACCCGCACCGCATTGCCACGGATAGAAACATGCACCTTTTCTTCCTGCAATTGCTGCCGGAAGCGATCAATGTTGGCACCATCGGGTAAGCGTATGCCGACGAGGTGGTGCGCCCGCTGTGCTTCGGGCTCCACGTAACAGCCCATTTGCTCGAGCTGCCGCAAAGGTTCGCGCATTAGCGCCCGGGTATAGTCCTGAATGTTGGGGACTCCCCAGGCCAGCAGCTGCCGGATAGCCGTTTCGAGCATGGGGACGAAGACGAAGTTGCTCTGCTCCCCCATATTGTAGCGGGCAGCCATCGGCTGGTACTGCGGCTGGTAGTCGGCCAGGTTCCGGAAGTCATGGCTGTCGAGGCGGTTGATCCAGTTTTCCTCCACGGGCACCCCGCCGTCGAATGCTGGGCCGTAGTATGCCAGGCCGGTGGTGTAAGGGCCCATGAGCCATTTGTACGCCGCGCAGATGAGGGCATCCGGCTGTATTTCTTGTATATCAAAAGGCAAAGCCCCGACCGATTGTGTGCCATCGATGACCAGCAAGGCACCTGCTTCGGTAGCCCGCCGCCGTATGGCCAGCAAATCGAAAAGCGTGCCGTCTGCCCAGTGCACGTGCGCAAGGCTCACCATAGCTGTGCGCTCGTCGATAGCGTCCAGAATCGCTTGATTCCAAGCCACCGCCCGTGGAAATTCATCGGGTGGTTCGACGATGCGGATCTGCGCGCCGCTTTCGTGCGCCGCCCGCTCCCAGGCGTAGTAATTGCTGGGAAACTGCTCCTGCGTCAGCACGATGTTGTCGCCGGGCTGCAGCGGCAGGTTATTGGCTACGGCCGCCATGCCGTAGGATACGGAAGGGATAAGCGCAATGCGCCCCGGCGCCGGGCAGTTGATGAGTTTGGCGTAAGCCTCCCGTAAGGCTTGCACGGGCTGAAAAAAATCGTCCAGCTGTATCTCGTAGGGTCGGTTTTTGCGCCGCAGCGCGATCTTCCCGGCGGACTCGACGGACTTCAGCTGCGGGGACATGTAGGCGCCGTTTAGGTAGGCGATGTCATTGGGCAGGTCGAACAGGTGGCGTTGGCTGGGTAGCATTTTTTATTGCGAAGGTACGGGGCGTGGGCTGGTTTGTTACCATTGAAGCGGCGGAAAAGCAAGTAGGAGACTTCAACCCGCTTCCCCATCAAAAAGCTCAGGGATGAAGGCCCTGACAGAAATACGCAGGTTCCTGCAGTAAGTGATCAGCTCCTCCAGGGTGGCGCTCCATTTGTTAGCCTCGATTTTGGAAATTGTTGCCGGGGGCAACCCTGTCAACTTTGCTTTTTGTTCTAAGGTCAGCGCGTCTATCTGCAGCCCTGCTTCAAAAAATGCGCCTAACTCTTCTGCAGACATAGACATAAGGAGTTCGTCTACTCCTTCTGACTCATCGCTTTCCGCTTCGGGAGAAGCTTCATTTGCCGGTTCTAAAGGAGTGAAAACGGCTTCTGCTTCAATTTGGCTGCGCAACTTCTGTAGTGAAATAGCCTGCAAGTGCTCGTCTGTTCGATTCGGGTCCATAATCATGCTATGTTTTATCTGAGGCACTGTGAAGGCAGTGATTACAATTATATTGTCATGCCTGTCCAGCCTAAATATATAGTCTGACAACTCAGGATTTGTGAAAATATGACGCCGCTATTTTTTCGGCTGGCAAGGCGGAAAACGTAGGCGATGCCTAAGCATCAGCGAGGCTTTCCAACGCAGCGAGGCGGAAAAAGAGCAAGTCAGAATTCACACCACGCAGTAGACGCGAAGCGAAATTTTGGGTTGTCAGACTATAACATATAAATCTTCACCTTTGGTTCTCAGCCGGTCACTTCTTTGCTTTTCTACAAACCCTCTTATAATGTAGCTGCCCTCAAACTCTCCCGGGCTTTTTGAAACTTCCCGTTTCTTTTGTCGAAAAAGGGCATTGATTGAATAAAAAGAAATATTCCTGTTGTCTATAGCGATTTTTTCTGCTATGTGGTTCAAATGTTTAGGTAGCCACCGGAAACGCGGTTGTTTTAGGGCATTAGCTAGTCTTTCCATGAGGTGTGGAATTGATGAATACAAGCAAACTTAAACATATCATTTCAAACAAAAAAGTTAATTTAGCCCCGCATACTATGACGAAAACTTATGTTGCTCAACGCCCATACCTACTACAGCCTGCGGTATGGCACCCTGCCACCGTCTGCCCTTACTGAGCGCGCCGCGCAGTCAGGCTATACGGCTATGGCACTGACGGACATCAACAACATGAGCTGTGCGCATGAATTTGTACGCTGCTGCGAAAAAGCCGGGATCAAGCCGGTAGTAGGGCTGGAATACCGGCAGGACGGGCGCTGCCTGTACATTGGGCTGGCGCGCAATGCGGAGGGCGTACGCGAGCTCAACCAACTGCTCAGCCGGGCCTCGCTCAACGGGCAGCCGCTGCCGGAATACGCACCGCCCATGCAGCACGCCTACATCATCTACCCCCGCCTGGTAAAGCCCATTCAGGAATTCCGCGAAGAAGAGTTCCTGGGCATCCGGCCAGAGCACGTAGCGCGGCTGTTCGGGCACGAGCTGCTGGAGTATAAAAACAAATTGGTAGCCCTCAGCCCGGTCTTTTTTGCCGACAATGAGGGCTTCGAGCTGCACCGGCTGCTGCGTGCTATAGACGAAAACACCCTGCTCAGCAAGCTCAGCCGTCAGCAAACGGTCAAGGCGTCCGAGCGGCTGATGCCCCCGGAGCGGCTGCAAGCCTTTTACAAAACCCAGCCTTACCTGATCGAAAACGCAGAGCGGCTGCTGGCCTCCTGCAGTATCGACTTCAAGCCCGGGCTGCACCTCAACCGGCAAAGCTTCACAGGCAGCAAAGCCGGCGACTACAAGCTGCTGGAAAAGCTGGCACTGAACGGCTGTGAGCGGCGCTACGGCCATCTGGGCACGGACTCGCCGGCCTACCGCGCCACCCTCGAGCGCGTCAAGCGGGAGCTGCGGGTGATCGAGCAGCAGGATTTTTGCCCGTATTTCCTTATCACCTGGGACATCGTGCGCTACGCCGAATCCGCCGGCTACCGGCATGTGGGGCGGGGGAGCGGCGCCAATTCCATCGTCGCTTACTGCCTGCGTATTACCGACGTAGACCCGATGGAGCTGGGGCTGTACTTCGAGCGCTTCATCAACCCGCACCGCACTTCGCCGCCGGATTTTGACATCGACTTTTCCTGGGATGAGCGGGACGATGTGACGGACTATATCTTCAAGCGCTACGGCCGGGACCACACCGCGCTGCTTGCCACTTATTCCACCTTCAAGGGCCGCTCTGTTGTGCGGGAGCTGGGCAAGGTCTACGGTTTGCCGAAAGGCGAAATTGATAAAATTGTTGCCTCCCCCCACGAGCCGGAGCAACACCACGAGCTGGCCGGCAAAATCGTGCACTACGGCCGTAAGCTAGAGGGCTTCCCCAACCACCTCTCCATCCACGCCGGCGGGATTATCATTTCAGAACAGCCGATCTACTACCATACCGCTTTGCAGCTGATGCCCAAGGGCTTCCCGATTGCACAATTCGATATGTACCACGGGGAAGCGCTGGGCTTCCACAAATTTGACGTGCTCAGTCAGCGCGGGCTGGGGCACATCAAGGAGGCCGTGAGCCTGGTGAAGCGCAATCAGGGCAAGGCGGTGGACATCCACGATATCCCGCACATTAAGGAAGACGAGCGGGTGAAAGCGCAGCTGCGCTCCGGCGACTGCATGGGCTGTTTTTACATCGAATCGCCGGCCATGCGGGGGCTGCTGAAGAAGCTGCGCTGCGACAGCTACGTGCACCTGGTGGCGGCGAGTTCCATCATCCGGCCGGGCGTAGCCAAATCCGGCATGATGAAGGAGTACATCCGCCGGTTCCACAACCCGGACAGCTTCGAGTACCTGCACCCGGTCTTTGAGGAGCAGCTGGGCGAGACCTTCGGCGTAATGGTCTATCAGGAAGACGTGATGAAGATCGTCCACCACTTTGCCGGGCTGGGGCTGGACGAGAGCGATGTGCTGCGCCGCATTATGAGCGGCAAAAAGGCCCGGGGCGACACCTTTGAGCGCTTGCAGCGGCAGTACTTTGAGAATTGCCGGGCGCGCGGCCATTCTGAAGCGCTGGCCAAAGAAATCTGGCGGCAGGTGGAGAGCTTCTCCGGCTATTCCTTTTGCAAGGCGCACTCCGCCAGTTTTGCAGTGGAGAGCTTTCAGAGCCTGTACCTGAAAGCCTACTTCCCGCTGGAATTCATCGTAGCTGTCATCAACAACTTCGGCGGTTTCTACCAGTCGGAATACTACTTTCACGAAGCGCGGCGCTGCGGCGGGCGGGTGCATGCCCCCTGTGTCAACCACAGCAATTACCTGACCACGCTGCAGGGGGAAGACATCTACATCGGCTTTGTGCACCTGCATCAGATGGAGCAGCAGCTGGCGCATCGCATCGTGCATCAGCGCGCCTGCGGCGGCCCTTTCCGCAGCCTGTCGGATTTCCTGCAGCGCGTGGATATTGGCAAAGAGCAAGCCGACCTGCTCATCCGCATCGGTGCGTTCCGCTTTACCGGGCAGAGCAAGCAGGAGCTGCTGTGGGAAAGGGTAGCCCTGTTGCAGCCGCCCGGCCGCGGCCGCCAATCAATGAGCCTGTTCCCGCAAGAGGACGAGCGCGTGGAGGAGACCGCCCGGCGCTTTCTGTCTTCCGGCGCGGCAGCCCCTTCCGATTTTTTGTCAGACGCTATGGATGAGCTGGAACTACTGGGCTTTCCACTTTGCTCGCCTTTCAGCTTGTTGGATAAGCAGGAATTGACAGACGTCATCTCTCAGGCGGCGCGCCTGGGGGAACTGGAGGGCCGCATCATCCGCATGCTTGGCTACTATGTGTGCAAAAAAGATGTGCGTACCACCAACGGCAAGCTCATGGCTTTCGGCTGTTGGATCGGGCAGGACGGGCACTTTTTTGACACCGTCCATTTTCCTAACACCCTGAAGCCTTTTCCCTTCCGGGGCAAAGGCCTTTACAAAATAGAAGGCAAGGTGGCCAAAGAGTTTGGTTTTCCGAGCCTGGAGGTGTTGAAGATGTCGTATTTGGGCTGGGGCAAAGCTGCCAGTACCTATGGCTAGCGCCATGAGCCTTTAGTTGGGGCATGAGCCCGGTTAGCAAGACGCTGTGCCCGCGCTCCTCGTTTTACTGACGCTGCCAAAGGCTATCCACAAAGTAGCCTTTAGAATCTGTAAAATGCTGCTGTACCGAAAACCCTGCTTCGGCAGCGAGGGCTTCGACCTCCGGCAAACTATACTTTTGGCTCAGCTCAACATTGATCCCCTCCCAGGCCTCAAAGTGGAAAGACCGGTTCAGCGCTTTGATAAAGACATGCTGGGCCTTTCGGCTGACGATAAAGCTGCGCGTGGCGCCGGTAATGGGGTCATAATTTTCCCAATGCTGAAAATCCTGAACGTTAAAATTGGCATCCAACTCCCGGTTCATGCGCTCCAGCAGGTTGAGGTTGAAGGCCGCCGTGATGCCCGCCGGGTCATTGTAGGCATTCAGTATGGTCTGCGGGTCTTTTTTCAAGTCAAAGCCGATGAGTAGCTTATCTCCGGGGTTGAGCTCTTCGTGCAGATGGCGCAGAAAAGCGATAGCCCGCTCTTTCGGGTAATTGCCAATATTGGCACCCAGAAACAAGACCACCTTAGGAGAAGCATCTGTTTCCTTGACTTCGTGCAGCACCTTGAAGTAATCGCCCGGCAGCGGGTGTACGGCCAGCTCCGGCAGCTCTTCCTGTAGCTGCTGTTCCAGCTCCTGCAGCACATTTGGAGAGATATCGACTGGCTGGTATTCGAAATCGACCTGCTGCTCGGTGAAGTGGCGCAGCAGCACCCGGGTTTTATAACCGTCGCCCGCCCCTAGCTCCAGCAAGTGGAAGTGTTGATGCCCGATGGCTTTTAGGATTTGCGCCTTTTGCGCTTCAAAAATATTCAGCTCGCAATTCATCAGGTAGTACTCAGGCATGTGCATGATATCTTGGAAAAGCTGGTCGCCCTGCTCATCGTAAAAATACATGGAGGGCAGGCGCTTAGGCGATTGGCTTAAGCCCTGCAGTACATCACGGGCAAAAGCATTAGATGCCACGGTTTGTGGCTCAGAAACGGTGGTAATCATACGATAGAGGGTTGTCAGGAATTATTTTGCCAAGCGCAAGCCCGTAAACTGCCAGCGCTCATTAGGATAAAAGAAGTTTCGGTAGCTCATGCGGATGTGGGAGCGGGGCGTGGCACAGGAGCCGCCGCGCAGCACCATTTGGTTGACCATGAATTTGCCGTTGTACTCCCCAAGCGCTCCCTTAAACCGGGGGTAGTTGGGGTAGGGCAGGTAAGCACTGGCAGTCCATTCCCAGCAGTTGCCCAGCATTTGGTGGTCCCGTTCCCGGGTGGGGGCTACAGGCCGGAATTGTTCAGACTCTACAAAATTGGCTGCTTCGGGTATGCCCTGGCAAAGTAACTGACAGGCCGCTTCCCATTCCTGTTCGGTGGGCAGGCGCATGCCTTTCCAGTTGGCAAAAGCATCGGCTTCGTAGTAATTGATGTGGGTAACCGGGGCATTGGGGTCGACTCTCTGCAAGCCATGCATGGTGTAATGCCACCATTCGCCATCTTGCTCGTACCAGTAAAGCGGGGCTTTGACCTCCTGCTCTTGCACCCAGCTCCAGCCATCATCCAGCCAGTAGCCGAAGTGCTCGTAGCCGCCGTCGGCTATGAAATCCATGTACTCTCCATTGGTGGCCAGGCGGTTGGCAATAGCGAAGTCATGCAGGTATACCTTATGTACGCCCCGTTCATTGTCCCAGCAGAACCCATCCCCCTGATAGCCGATATCGTATACACCTTCCTTCACTTGCGTAAAGCTCAGCGGAAGCGCCTCGGGAGCAGGGGCTTTGGAGGCGGGCTCCAGGTAGGCCTGGTGCAAGGGGTTATGCCCCAAGATATATTTGATATCTGTGACCAGCAATTCCTGGTGCTGTTGTTCGTGCTGCAGCCCAACTTCCAGGAGCAGTGCCAGTTGCTCGGGGAGCGCCTCTGAGTTGTAGGGCTCCAGAAAGCCAGCCATTTGCTCATCTACATGCTGCCGATAGGCTTTGACGGCTTTAAGGGGCGGGCGGGTAAGGTTGCCACGTTTGTTGCGCAGTATCCGGGGCCCCTGGCTCTGGTAATAGCTGTTGAAGCAATAGTTGAACGTTTCGTCAAACAGCTGGTAGCCATCTATCTGCTCCGCGAGGATGAAGTTCTCGAAAAACCAGGTCGTATGGCCCAGGTGCCACTTTGGGGGGCTGACGAAAGGCACCGGCTGCGCAACGTAGTCTTCCGGGTTCAGCGGAGCGCAAATATTCAGGCTCTGTTGGCGGATTTGCCGGTAGCGGGCTAACAGCGTACTCCCTTTTGCAGGGTTGGCATGCAAAGTCATATATTTCAGGTATTGGATTTATGGATTGAAACGAGCCGGCGCTTGGGCGGCTACACTTCTTCAATGTTCACAGAGGGGTGAAAGGCTACTCTGTTGTCTATATGCTTGGCTTTTGCTTTAGGGTCGGGGTAGTACCAGGCTCCATCGGCTTTTTGCTCCCCATCTACTTCCAGGTGGTAATAGGCAGCTTCCCCTTTCCAGGGGCAGGTGGTATGGGTGTCGCTGGGCTTAAAGTACTGTTTATGCAAACTGGATTCGGGAAAATAATCATTGCCTTCTACCTGTACCAGGTCATCACTCTCAGCCAGTACTTTACCATTCCACGATGCTCGTTTCGCCATGTTGGATTAAGTTGTGTTTAACATGAAATGGAATACGGGCCCATTTGTTTGAAGCAGTGGGGGGCAATTGGTGTGAAATCAAGTATTTAGATAAAAAAGAAAAGGCCCACCGCTCCTAAGAATGGTGAACCTCCTTTCCGTCTCGGGGAAATAATGGTAGTAATTTAGGCTTTTACCGCCGTATCTTCAAGTATTTCTAGAGCGGCTTCAATGCCTTTTTTCAAAAACTGGTCGACCAGCTCGTACTGTTGGGTGCCCTCTTTGAGCTTAGCGACTGCTGAGGCTTTCAGGATGGCGCCCTTCCAGTCGGTATCCGTTTGCCAATGCCCGCCCTCTGGCAAAGTAGGCAAGGTGTCGTAGTCTGCATTGCCCTGCTTCATCCAGTGGTTGACATAGTAGTAAGGTTCGTCGCAGAGCTGATCCGCTGGTGCGAAACCGATGCCAACTGTCTTTTCGGGATTGCTGGTATCATCAAACTTAACCGTGATCACGCTGCCTGTATCAAAGTGGTGGGGCCAGGTAGCTACCGGGCTGGCGTACTCATACTTGGCGGCAATTTCGCTAAGCACAAGTGACGCATTGTGGCGGTAGCGCGCCAGCTCCTGATGATCCGACGGATTGGTCATCATAAAGGGAGCGCCTTTGTCGAGGTCATGCTCCGGCAATTCGAAGTGGCTGATAGGGTCGATATCCTGCCCGCTGAGCCCAATCTCCCTGGCTTGGGTGCGCGCGAAGCTGAGCGCTGTGCTTTTAGTTTGGCCCGAGAGGGAGAATACGCCTAGTGCGCTATTATTTTCGTTGATCAACCGGAGTTCGAATTTATCGTATACCAATGCCATTCGGACCCGGCGCTTCAGGTTAATCTCTTGAGTAGCGAGCGCCTTGATTTCGGGCACCCACTGCATGCTCGACTGAGAGTCGTCAGAGGCTTCAGGCAGCAGGCTGTGCCCAAAGGCAGCTACATACTGGGAAGCGTGGTGAAGCTGCTGCATCGTGCTCACCAGATTTTTTGGTGTTTCATTCTCTAGCTTTTTCCATTCATTCATCAATACCATATAAATTGTTTTTTCTAATTCTTTTAACACAGTAAAGCAAAGCCAGGTTTATATTATGCACAGAATGGCAGTGTTTTGTTGCTTTTTTTGGCAATTTAAGTGTTTGAATTTAGCGAATGCGAATATATAATGCACAATTTTAAACTTATGAGTATAGAATTGGTACAAGGCGACATTACGCAGCTGCCCGTAGATGCGGTGGTCAATGCGGCCAACAGCAGCTTGCTCGGCGGCGGCGGCGTAGATGGGGCCATTCACCGGGCCGGCGGGCCAGCCATCCTGGAAGCCTGCCGGGCCATTCGGGCACAACAAGGCAAATGCCCACCCGGCGAAGCTGTGATTACGACTGCCGGGCAGCTGCCCGCCCGGTATGTCATTCATACTGTAGGCCCGGTATGGCAGGGAGGGGCAAGCGATGAGTCCGCACTGCTGCACAATTGCTACTGGAATAGCCTGAAGTTAGCAGAAGCGCACGGGCTGGCTTCGGTAGCCTTTCCCAATATTAGCACAGGGGCGTATGGGTATCCCAAAGACAAAGCGGCTGAAGTAGCTCTGCAGGCCGTAAGGGCTTACGAAACAGCCCACCCTGACAGCCCGGTAGAGCAGGTGCGCTTTGTTTGCTTTGACCGGGAAAACTACGCGCTTTATAAAAGCATGCTCGAATAAGCATCGGGGGGCGGGGCTTTCCCCCTGCCCGCAGTTGGCGGCAATGCTGGAGTAGGTGTAGGTTGAGCCCGGGCTGGCTGTGGCGCCGCTCGTTATGGCCAATGCAGTAGAGTAAAGCACGGCTTCAGGCTGAGCTACGTTTACGGTCTGGCCGCCTTCAAGCCGGCAGCAATCCATACGCCCCCGATTTCCCGTTTGGGAGCATCAGTTTTTGCGCGAGCAAGCTGTCTTTAAACTGTTGCCGAAGCCTTGGTTTGGCATTCTTCGAGCAGCCAATATTTATTGATGACATTATCGCTGTTCTCTACTTTGGCGCGAAGTTCGTCAATTTCTTTCTCAAATTCCCGCCGGGAGTAAGTCGAAGCGCTGTGTTTGATAAGCACCAGCTTTTTGGCAAAGCGCAGGAAGTTAGTATAGCCCCGCTTTTGCTCAACAGTCATCTTGCGGTTCCGGATAATGTAGATGCGGAACGTCTCGATCAGGGACAGCAGGGCTTCGGTATCCCGCAGGGCGTAGTAGGTGCGCAAAAGGAGGAAGGTCGTATTGAGGTGGTACTTTACGTCGGTAAACTGCACAAGCAGAAGCGCGGAAAGGGCATCTTCGTACAAGCCTTTGTTGTAATAAAGGTTGCCCAGGTTGTAGTTGTAGGCGTTCTCCTGCCGGTGCGGAGGCAGTTTTTCGCGGTAATCTTGCAGGAACTGCTCTGTCCAGCCAAACTCTTTGAGCCGGGCGCCCAGGGTAGCGATATTCTTGTAGTCCCATTCGGAAATTAAGCCTTTGTCAAGCAGCAGGTCTTGTTTCAGCCCCTGCTTGTAGAGCTGGAATAGCTCCACTTGGTAATCGCTATGCCCGGCATTGATCATCCGGATACAGTAATTATAGGAAAAGCTGTAAAGGTCACGCCCCTCTGTTTCCGACAGGGCCTGCATGTCTTCAGCCAGCATTTGTTTCATTTGCTGGTAGTGTTCGGGGTTTTGCTCGTCCCGCATGCTCATCAGCGCCGTATAGTAAAGCAATATGGAGCGCTCTTGCTGGAAATCAGCCCAGTTGTTGCCCAGGTAGGCAAGGAGCTCGTCCAGCATCCGGAAATTATAAGAAGTGTTCAGAATCAGCGAATTGGCGGTCAGGTGGCAGCAATTACGGAGCTTCTCCAGTATGTAGTATTTATCAAGCTCGTCGAGCATGCTCTGAAAGGTATTCGTCTCTGCCCGGTCGAAGTACGTGCCGCTGTAGTATCCCAATGCGTGGTTGAGGCGGTAGCTGGTGTGAAAATACTCGGAATTGTGGACGGGGTCCTTTTTGAGCTTCTTCTGGAGCTGCTTGCCTCGGTTGGTCATGATGTCAAACTGGTGGTTGTCAAAAGCTTCCTCCAGCGTAAAGAGGGCTTCCTGGTAACGTTGCTTTTCTGTGAACTCAGCAGCCATAAACCGGTAGTAAAGCTTGTTGAGGTATGACATGACATTGTAAAGCTGTTGCTCACTGAAGGGCTCCTCTTTGAACAGAGCCTTGTGGACCCGCTCCTTGGACAGAGCGCTCGGGCGGCTATTTAGTTTCTTGAGGATGTATTCTAACAACGCAATTGTCTTCTCGTGCTGATTGAAATACGGGGAGTGTACAAACTGCCGGAACCGCTCCTGCTTCTTGGCGGGCAGCTCTCTGATGTGCTGTACAAGTCTGCTTTGATGCATAATAATTATGGCTTGGAATAATACAGGATTTTATTTTCTATAAGTCGTTAAGTGCTTGTATTATAGTTTTTTATACTGTTTGGTGTGGTGCTTTTCGGTCAGAAATATACAAAAATGTACTTATTTTCTATGTGATTTGAAATGATATTTGTGGCGTACTCACAATGAAACACTATTTTAGGTAAACAACCTGCCTTGTTGATTTGAATAAGGCAATCACTAACGGGTGAAGGGAGAGCAGAAGCTTCTTGTTTCCTTTGCACCCCCAGCATCATCTCCCCCCTGCGGCCCCTTCTTCAACAAATATGCACGGCAAACACTTCTGCCCAAGCTCTTTGGCTGCTACTTTTTGCGTAGTGAGCCTGCTAACGAACACTTCGTAGCGCGGAAACGGAATATTATCTGATGATAAAACTCGCTACGCCGCACGAAAGCCAGTACAATTAATCTTCAAGTCAAGCGATTTTTCAGGCCTCTCCGGAGGCCTTTTTTCTTTTGCAAGGGGCTAAATATCCTGAAACAGCAAAAAAAAGCAAGGTGATAAACGGGAAAGAGGGTTGATAAATCAAAAAAATCAACACAAATAAAACAAGTAAATTACTGTAAATCAGGTTTTTATATTTTTAAACGAATCGGTAATAGGCACAGTAATATTTAAAAATGTACTTACATACCCTAAGAATTTAGTTGATATTTGTAATGTGATCAGAAAGCAACGGCTTTCACCGACCAAAAAACTTTGAATTGTTGACGACTTATAATCTCATGAACACCGACCTGTTTTTTGAGCTAATTGCAAATCATAATCTTTTTTGGCGGAGCCTTCTTGCTGATAACAAATCATAATCATTGACAACAACAAGTATTCGGCTTACTACTAACAAGTTATAATCCTTAATCACTCAACAGTAGCCGGATCACTACAAGCAGTTGTAGTTCCACGGATAATGCAATTATAATCTCATGAATTTTTTGAGGGTGCCAATGGGCACCCTCCTTTTGGTATGTAGATAGCCTCTCAAAGCTCTTTTGGAACCGGTCCGTCGTGACCGGTTTTCTTTTTTGGGCATCCCCGCTTACGTTTTGCTATACACAAAGCAACCGCTCCGGAATTGCCACAATTCCAGATTCGTCCCTATATTCGCCCTTCTCAACCGCGTAACCAATGAACCACTTAATCGCACCTTCGCTACTGGCGGCTGATTTTACCCGCCTGGCAGACGAAATAGCAATGGTCAACAACAGTCAGGCCGATTGGCTGCACCTCGATGTCATGGACGGGCGCTTCGTGCCCAACATCACTTTCGGCATGCTCCTGATTGAAGCGGCCAAAAAGCTGAGCACCAAGCCACTGGATGTACACCTCATGATCGTTGAGCCGGAAAAGTACGTCCCGGCTTTCCGGGAAGCCGGCGCCGACCATATCACAGTGCATTTAGAAGCCTCTCCCCATCTGCACCGCACTTTGCAGCTTATTAAGGAGACGGGGGCAAAGGCGGGTGTAGCGATCAACCCGCACACACCGGCGAGCAGCCTGGAAGACATCATTGAACTGGTGGACATTGTTTGCGTCATGTCCGTTAACCCAGGCTTTGGGGGGCAGAAATTCATTTACAACACCATCCCCAAGCTGCGCCGTATCAAAGACCTCATCACGGTCCGCAATGCGGAAACGCTCATCGAAGTAGATGGTGGGGTGGGCCTGCAAAATGCAGAAAAAATCCTGCAGGCCGGCGCAGATGTGCTGGTGGCCGGCAGCAGCGTTTTCAAAACCGGGGACCCCACTGGGGCGATTGCGCGCCTGAAAGACATCGGGGGCGAGATTCGGCGTTTTGCCTAAATAAAAAAACGGACTTGTCGTTCCTTCCTGTAGACCGACGGTTTGATGGCTCCAGGGGTGGGGCTTGTTTCACTACCTTATTATGAAGCATTCTCAACTTTTCTTTTTTTTCGCGCTCTATCTGGCCGCCGCAGGCCCGGGTCTGGCGCAAGAAGCGACCCTGGCTAAAGTAACCGGCCTGGTCACGGATGCAATCAGCGAGGGCCCCATCGATTTGGTGACCGTATACATTGAGGGCACCAGCCAGGCTGTGGAGACGAGCACTACAGGCCGGTACAGTATCAATGTGCCCGCTAACGAAGACTTCGTGCTCGTCTTTAGCCGGATCGGGTATCAAAAAGTGGAAGCCAAAATTGCCGATATGCCGCCCCGCACCACCCGGCAGGTGGATGTGGAAATGCCACCCATCAACTCAGATGTGGAGGTCATTGTGCGCGAGAGCAAAATAAAAGACGCTGGCATTATCACAGAGGATGTGGAGCAGCTTAAGCTGCTGCCCACCACCACCGGCAACCTGGAAAGCTTGCTGCCACACATCGCCCTGGGGGCGAGCGGCGGCACCGGCGGAGAGCTGAGCTCGCAGTACAACGTCCGGGGCGGCAACTACGACGAAAACCTGGTTTATATCAACGACTTTGAAGTCTACCGCCCTCAGCTCATCCGGGCAGGGCAGCAGGAAGGGCTCACCTTTGCCAACATCGATCTGATCCGCAGCCTGTCTTTTTCCTCCGGCGGCTTCGAGGCCAAGTACGGCGACAAGCTGTCTTCGGTCCTCGATATCAAATACAAACGCCCGGATAGCCTGCGGGCTTCTCTCGGGCTGAGTTTCCTGGGCGGCTCCGCCCACGTGGAAGGCAGCCTGGATGTAGGCAAAGACAGCTACCGCAAGCTCCGCTACCTCTTCGGGGCGCGGTACAAAACCACCCGCTACCTCCTGGGCACCCTTGATGTGCAGGGAGAGTACATCCCCAACTTCACCGACTTTCAGACCTACATCACCTATGACCTCAACCGCAACTGGCAACTCGGCCTGCTGGCCAACTACAACCGCTCAGAGTATAACTTCAGGCCTACAGAGCGGAGCACGGCCCTGGGGCTGATCAACTTCGCCTTAGAGCTTTTCAGTGTGTTCGATGGGCAGGAGGTTGATGATTTTACCACCTCTATGGGGGGGCTGTCCCTGACCTACCTGCCGGACCGCAGCCGCAACCCTTTCTTCCTGAAGTTCCTGGCCTCTACCTTCCGCAGCGACGAGAACGAGCGTTTCGACATCATAGGCCGCTACAGCTTGCGGCAAATCGAAACCGGCCTGGGCAGCGATAACTTCGGCGAGGTGATCGCCGAGCTGGGCACCGGCACGCAGCAGCAGTTTGTCCGCAACTTTCTAGATATCCAGCTTTACAACTTTCAGCACAAAGGCGGTATTGAGCTGCAACTCGACCCCGACAAAGCGGATGTGACCGCCAGCCACTTCCTGCAGTGGAGCGCCAAGGTTCAGAATGAGCTGATCGACGACCAGATCAACGAATGGGAGCGCCTCGATTCCGCCGGCTACTCCCTTCCTTATGATACAACGGACGTGCTGCTCTTCAATGTCCTGAAAACGCGCAACGAGTTGGTGAGTACCCGCTTCACAGCCTTTTTTCAGGATACCTACACCTACCGGGATGAATCCAAAGGGGAATGGCGCCTCTCAGCGGGGGTGCGCGCTTCTTACTGGGATTTGAACCAGGAGCTGCTTATCTCCCCGCGGGCACAGCTGCTGTACAAGCCCCTGGCGGGCAAGCGCGACATTTCCTACCGGCTGGCTGGCGGCTTGTATTTCCAACCGCCCTTTTACCGGGAGATGCGGGGCTTCGACGGTACTGTCAACACCGATTTGCGGGCTCAAAAGTCTGCGCATATCGTGGGGGGCTTTACCTATGACTTCTACCTCGGCAAAAAGAACCCTAAAAAGTTCCGGTTCATTACCGAGGCCTACTACAAAAGCCTATGGGACATCGTCTCCTACGAGATTGAAAATGTACGCATCCGGTACTCCGGGGCAAATGATGCGGTGGGCTACGTCACCGGGGTCGACTTCCGCCTCAATGGCGAATTTGTGCCCGGAGCGGAATCCTGGATCAACCTCTCCTTCCTGCGGGCCCGGGAAAGCCTGGTGGGCGTGCAGCACCTCATCCGGGAGCGCGGCCAGGAAGAAGGGGAGCCGGTCAATGATGTGCCCCGGCCTACAGACCAGTTCATGAACTTGTCTATGCTGTTTCAGGACTACCTGCCCAATAGCGAGAACTTCCGCATGCACCTCAACCTTACTGTGGGCACCGGCTTGCCCTTTGGTGTGCAGGGCAATAACGAGGTTTACCGCAATACGTACCGTTTTTCACCCTACCACCGGGTAGACATTGGCTTTAGCCTGCAGCTGTTTGATGCCGAACGGCGGCGCAAGAACCCCAACCACTTCCTCAGCTTTACCCGCAACACCTGGCTGAGCCTCGAAGTTTTTAACCTGATGCAGGTGCGCAATCAGGCGGGGAATACCTGGATAAAAACTATATTTAACCAGCAATATGCAATACCGAATTACCTGACCTCCCGGCGGATCAACCTCCGCCTGCGGATGGAATTCTAAACCAACACCGCTATGTCAGAAGAACAACCTAAAAAACGCCGTTTGCTCACCCGCTGGGACTGGCTGTGGCTGATTATCGTTATTTTAATCATCCTCTACGTTTTGGCAGACCGGTTGGGTATGCCCGTGGTCACGGAAACAGAAAAAGAGGAGTTGATTGAAAACCCTCACCGGGACTGAACTGGCCCGATTTCACCTGATCAAAAAACCTGCCACCTATGCGTAAGATTCACTTTTTAGCGATATGGAGCATGATGCTGATAATGGCCGCTTGCCAAACGGCAGCCGAGAAGACGGCTGCACAACCTGCTCCGGCTGAGGCTCAGCCGTTTTTACCTCCCGCAGAGCGCTGGGGGGAGCTCTTCGTCGATGTCCAAATGTCCGAAGTCTTCCCCGATGGCAAAACTTTCGTCGATTGTACCCCCAAGCAGCCGGCTGACGAAATCCTTGCAGCCTACGAGGCCGCCAAGGGGGAGCCGGAGTTCCACCTTAAAGCTTTTGTGCTAGAGCATTTCGAGCTGCCTAAGGATTATGCCTCCGGCTTTACATCTGATACCTCCCGTAGCCCGGCGGGGCACATCAATGCCCTCTGGCCCGTGCTCACCCGCGAGCCGGACAGCCAAAGCACGATGGGGTCGCTCATCCCCCTGCCCAATGCCTATATCGTCCCCGGAGGCCGCTTTGGCGAAATTTACTATTGGGACAGCTACTTCACCATGCTGGGCCTGGAAACGGCTGGCAAAACGGATATGATCCGCAATATGCTGGACAACTTCGCTTACCTAATCGATACCGTAGGCTTCATCCCTAACGGCAACCGCGATTACTTCCTGACCCGTTCCCAGCCCCCTTTCTTTGCCGCTATGGTCGACCTGCTGGCGCAGTCGGAGTTGGAAACGGCCGATCAGCAGGCGGTCTATCTCCGTTACCTTCCGCATTTGGAAAAAGAGTATGCCTTCTGGATGGAAGGGGAATCAACGGCCAGCGCGGATACCCCTGCGGTACAGCACGTCGTACGCCTGCCCGGTGGCGAAGTCCTGAACCGCTACTGGGACGCGGGGGATTATCCGCGCGAAGAGATGCACCGCGATGATATTGAGACTGCCGAAAAATCGGGCCGCCCCGCTGCGCAAGTTTACCGCGATCTGCGCGCTGCCTGTGAATCAGGCTGGGACTTCAGCAGCCGTTGGTTGGCGGACCTGCAGCGCCTGGAAACCTTACAGACAACGGAGATCATCCCGGTTGACCTCAACGCTCTGCTGTACAACCTGGAGCTGATCCTTTCCAAAGCCAACGCACTGAATGGCATGACAGGCCGGGCTGCCTTATACGAAGAAAAAGCCGATCAGCGCCGTGCCACTATCCAAAAGTACCTCTGGGACGAATCGGAAAGCTTCTACCAAGATTACAATTTCCGCAAAGAGAGCTTCACCGGGCAGCGCTCCTTGGCGGCGGTTTACCCCCTGTTTTTCAATATCGCCACGCCAGAGCAAGCCGCCTCAGTGGCCGGCGTACTGGAGCGTGATTTCCTTTATCCGGGAGGATTAGTCTCCACCCTCACTTCCAACGGGCAGCAGTGGGATGCCCCGAATGGCTGGGCGCCCCTGCAGTGGATGAGCATCAGAGGCCTCCGCAACTATGGGGAAGACGAGCTGGCGCAGCGGGTGCGCGATAACTGGACGGCACTGAATGTCAAAGTGTACGAAAATACCGGCAAAATGGTAGAGAAATACAACGTAGAGGATATGGGGCTGGAGGCTGGTGGCGGGGAGTATCCCGTACAGGATGGCTTCGGCTGGACCAATGGCGTACTGTTGCGCCTGCTGAGCGAAGAGCAATAGGCGGCCCTGGATTTAATACTGATCAAACGAAAACTTGACTGCGCTGGCGTCGCGCCAAAACTACATACGTTATGTTCCATATAAAGACTGAAAAATTCGGCAATTATGAAGCGTACCGGCTTACGGATACCACCGGTGCCCACCAACTGAAGCTTGTGCCAGCCTTCGGAGCTTGTGTGACTGGGCTGCAATTGCACGGGCAGCCCGTACTCGATACTTATCAGACGCCGAAGGAAATGAGCATCAACCGCTGGGCAAAAAATGTGCTGCTGTACCCCTTTCCCAATCGCCTGAAGCAGGGGCGATACGAATGGGATGGGCAAGCTTATCAGTTCCCCGTGAATGATGCGCCTACCAATAACGCCCTGCATGGTTTTGGTACCGAACAAAAGATGGAAGTCGCAACAACCGAAGCAGATGACGGGAAAGCCCTTATCCGCTGCCGTTTCGATTACGATGGCGCTTTGGCTTATTACCCCTTCCCCTTCCGGTTTGAAGCGGCTTTCACCCTGGGCGCCGGCAGTTTGGCCGTAGAGTTATCGGTTGAAAATACAGGCGAAGCGGCCTTGCCGTTTGGGATGGGCTGGCACCCATACTTCCGCCTTTCCGATGACCTGCCCAATCACCACTTGCAGCTGCCGCCCTGTGAAATGATTGGGGTAGACGCCGAGATGATCCCAACGGGCAAGCGCTACGAGTACACTACTTTTTCGCAGCCCCGGCGTATCGGCACTGAAGTATTGGATAATTGCTTTGCCCTCCGGCAGCAGGAAGGGCGCATTCAAATCCACCTCGCTTACGCTGGCCAGCAGCTCACCTACTGGCAGGAAGCAGGAAAACAAGGTTTCCCTTTTGTACAGTTGTTTACCCCCCCTCACCGTACCTGTATTGCCATTGAGCCCATGACTTGCAATATCGATGCTTTCAATAACGGGGAGGGGCTGATGAGCGTGGAGCCCGGTGAGCACTGCACCGCCGCATTTGGTATAGAAAAAGGGGGATCAAGCTAATCTGGTTCTTCCGGCTGCCCTTTGGATCAGTTCAGCTCCATTGAATAAGCGGTCTTCCTGATATAAATCATTGCGATATTCCCCCGTACTGCTTAGCTTGCCTTTCATCAAATCTTGAGCTCATGAAAGCCCTCATCTGGTACGATTCTTACTTTGGCAATACCCAGCAAGTGGCAGAAGCAGTGGCAGACGCTATTCAACCCTACGTACGGGCGGTAGATTTGCGGCGCATTCAAAACGCAAAGCCGGAAGATACAGAACAAGCCAACCTGCTTATCATCGGTTCGCCAACCCGTGGCTTTCAACCCTCACCCGGCACCAAGGCCTTACTGCGCCAGCTCCCCCATTACGCCCTCAGAGGGATGTGGGTTGCCGCTTTCGATACCCGTATCGCCCTGCACACTATAGAAAGCGGGGTTTTTCGTTGGATCGTAAAAACAGGTGGATACGCCGCCAGCAGCATCCAGAAAAGCCTGGTCCGGCACGGCGGGCAGCCCGTCATCGCATCCGATGGCTTTTGCGTGACCGGCAAAGAAGGGCCGCTGATGGATGGGGAATTGCAGCGCGCCCGGGAATGGGGCCACATCATTGGACAGATTGTCGGGGAAGAAATGCCGGTATTGTAATCACTCCTTTTTCATCCTAAACTGTAGGGGAGCACCGTTGCCATCCAGCTGAAACCGTTGGTTGAGGGTTTCATACCCGGCCCTCTCGGCTTGGATGGAGTATTCCTGCCGCTGAAGGTTCAAAGGGATATCGACTTCAAATTTGCCAAACGCATCGGTGGTATCCCGTTGATTATGCACTAGCACGATGACGCCGGGCAGGGGCTCCGTGCCGCTTTCGTCAATAATCTGCCCCGCTACTTTGCCCAAACTGCCGTCGGGTATAGCCTCCAGGGTGGCACTTTTGCCTTTTAAAACGACGGAACCTTGCGATAACTTCCAGAAGGGGGCGCTCAGCCGGACGCGGGTGCGCCCATCTCTAAGGGTAGCGGGCAGCGACTTGAAATCGGCAAGCCCGTCTGCATCGATACGGGCCGTTTTCCACTCGTTTTCCACAAATAACTGTACCGTCCCTTCATCGAGCTTGGGGTATCGCCCCGCTCCCGTGACTTTTTGCTGCAAATCAATCGTGTAATTAAATGGCCCCCCGGCGCAATCACTGCCCGAAGCTACACTGGCCGGGTTGACCAGGTAAATAAGCGCGAATACGGCAATGGCGCTTCCTGCCTTCACGCCTTGCACCTCAAATTGGAACAGCCCGGGAATCTTTATCGCCGTGAGCCCTCCGCCCAGGGCCATGATCAGGCGGAAGGTCATTTCCTGCGCCGGAGTAGGGCAGGGGTACAAAGTGGCCATAATCAAGCCGGCGCCGACCAGCAACACCAGGCCAATGATCCAGGGTGCCTGCTGCGTAGCAATGCCTGTGTCGGTAGGCGCTGAAGCAGCTGTGGGGCTGCCCGTGGTAGCAGTACCGGAGTTTTTTACTTTTTGTGGGCCAGCCGACCCATGCTCCGCCCCTTCCGGAAGTTTATTGACCAACTCCTGCAAAGCCCGGCTGATGTTATTGAGCCGGATACTGTAGGTGTTAGCATCCAGCAGCCCGGCATTGTAGTCTTTCTTCAGGCTATTGAAGCGTCCGGCCAGGTGAATCACATCGTTTTGGTAGTACTTGTCGCCGTAGCGGTCGGCGAGCGCTGGCAATGCATCCACTACACGTTCGATTTCGCCTTCAATCAGCCATTGCCGGAGTTCATTTCTCGTCGCCATGTAGGGTTGGTGTTGATACAAGCATTCTGTTTGCGTGTCCAATATATTAAAGTTTCGGCAGCTTTGCCGCCCGCTGAAGCGATCTCCAATTCCGAGTCAGCACGCCAGCAGCCATGCGGGTGCTTTCGAACTCCCGGCTGCTCCACCCGTTCCAACACCAAAACGACCGCCCAATATGTCAAAGGCAGATACCATCGCTATTGAAAACCGGGAGTGGGAAGCTTCTATGCAGTGGGTGCTGAAGCACGCGTCTAAAGAGCGCGCCCGAGAGCTTCTGCTCCTTTTGCAGCAAACCGCTCGATCCGCCGGCGTTAATATTAATGAGGCCCTTAGTGGATTTGCCTACCGGAACACCATCCCGCCGGAGGAGGAAGCCGAGTATCCGGGCGACCTGGATTTGGAAAAGCGCCTCTACAACGCCCTGCGGTGGAATGCTATGGCGATCGTATCCCGGGCCAACCGGGAGGCAGAGGGTATCGGCGGGCACATCTCCACTTATGCTTCAGCTTCCACGCTTTGGGAAGTGGGCTTGCACCACTTTTGGCGCTCCTACGAGGGGGGGCTGCCCGACCTGGTTTATTTTCAGGGGCATGCTGCTCCCGGGCTCTATGCGCGTTCCTACTTGGAGCACCGGTTTGGGGCTGCCCAGTTGGACCAGTTTCGGCGGGAAGCGGAAGGTGCCCCTGGCTTATCCAGCTATCCGCACCCCCGGCTCATGCCGGATTACTGGCGCTTCCCTACTGTCTCCATGGGGCTCGGGGCCGTACAAGCAATCTACCAGGCTCGTTTTTTGAAATACCTGCAAAACCGTGGGCTCAGTGCAGAAAACGGCCGCCCCCAGCAGGTTTGGGCAATGTTAGGCGATGGCGAAATGGACGAGCCAGAGTCTACGGGCTCGCTGTCGGTAGCCGCCAATGAGCAGCTGGATAACCTGATATTTGTGATTAGTTGCAATTTACAGCGCCTGGACGGGCCTGTCCGGGGCAACCATAAGGTAATCGAAGAACTGGAAGGCATCTACCGGGGAGCAGGCTGGACGGTCATCAAAGTAATCTGGGGCAGTGGCTGGGACCAGCTCTTTTCTGAAGATGCTTCCGGTGCTTTGCAGCAGAAGCTCGATGAACTACCAGACGGGGCCCTGCAAAACGTCCTGGGCATGGATGGAGCAGAACTCAAGCAGTCCTTCTTTACCGATGAGCTCGCCGGGCTGGTTGATGGCTGGACCGAAGAAGCGCTTGACCGCCTACGCCCCGGCGGGCACGATCCTGTTAAAATTTACAGTGCCTACGAACGCGCCCGGAAAGCCGATGGCCCGGTGGTCATTCTCGCTCAAACGATCAAAGGGTACTTGCAGGGCGAAGCTGGCGAAGCCAGTAACGTATCACACCAAACCAAAAAGATGAAACCTGAGGCCCTGCAGGCCTTTCGGGCTCGGCTCAACGTGCCGGTAGAAGAAGACCAACTGGAAGATACCCCCTACTTCCGTTTTGAGCAGGAAAGTGCCGAATTTCAGTATCTGCAAGAAAGAAGACAAGCATTAGGCGGCCCGTTGCCTCAACGAAAAACACTGGCCCAGGCATTCGAAATGCCAGACCCTTCCCTGTTTGAAGAGTTCCTGAGCGGCTCCGGCGGCAATGAGGCGGCTACCACCATGGTTGTAGTCAAACTGCTCACCAAATTACTAGACGATGAGCAAGTCGGCGACGCTATCCTCCCTATTGTACCCGACGAAAGCCGGACTTTTGGTATGGATGCCCTTTTCCAAAAAGTAGGCATTTATGCACCTCAGGGCCAGCAGTACGAACCTGTAGACAAGGACAGCCTGATGTACTACCGCGAGTCCAAAGCCGGAGCCTTGCTGGAAGAGGGCATCACAGAAGCGGGGGCTATGGGTAGCTTTATCGCTGCCGGCACGGCGCATACTGCCCAGCCCCGGTTTATGGTTCCCTTCTTCGCTTTTTACTCGATGTTTGGTTTCCAGCGCATTGGCGATTTGATCTGGGCGGCTTGCGATGCCCGTGCCCGCGGGTTCCTGATCGGTGGCGTTTCGGGCCGGACCTCCCTCTCCGGCGAAGGCCTGCAGCATACCGATGGAAACAGCCACCTCTTTGCTCTAGCCTATCCCAGCCTCAAAGCCTACGACCCCGCCTTTGCTTTTGAAGTTGCTCATATTTTGCAAGAAGGGCTCCGGCGGATGTATCAAGAAGGGGAAGACCTGATTTATGAGCTTACCACGCCCTCTGCTTATTGAGAGAAAACGGGGATATCGACCCCAATTTGGTCGTCGAATTCGCAGAATCCTTCCGCAAAACCGCTACTAAAGAAAATCCCGCAACCAAAACACAATCCCAATGAGTACTACCCTGACCGTCCCCAAAATATCTGAAGATGCCGACTCCGGCACCGTTGCTGAAATTTATGTCAGCCCGGGAGATACCCTTGAAGAGGGCCAAAGCATTATCGCCGTTGACAGTGACAAAGCCTCCGTCGATATCCCCGCCGAAGCCGCAGGTACAGTAGCGGAGATAAAAGTAAGCGAAGGCGACGAGGTGAAGACCGGGGATGCCATTCTCACCCTGGAAGAGGCCGCAGAAGAAGCATCAGGCGAAAGCCAGGAGGAGCCGTCATCCTCTGAGCCAGAAGGAGAAGCAGAAGCGGAGGCATCATCTTCTGCATCAGAACCCGGCCAGGAAACATCAAAATTAGAACAGGCCCCTGCTGCCGAATCTGAAGAAGCAAAGGAAGAGGACGAAGCCCCGGCCGATCAAACTTCGGAATCCCGGGAAAAGCCTGGTGCCCAAGAAGAAGCGGCCGACGAGCCTGCTGATTCGTCGGGTTCCGGCAGCCTGGAAGACTCCCCCTCTGCTCCTTTGGCGAAGCAATTTGCCCGCGAATTGGGCATTGATATACAGGACGTACCCGCCTCAGGCGAAAGAGTCACGCGTGATGATGTGATGGCTTACGCCAAAGGCCTTATTCGGCAAGGGAATGGCCAGCAACAATCCCCCGCGCCGGCAAGCGGAAGAGGCGGGCTCCACCCCATACAGCTGCCGGATTTCTCGAAATTCGGCGATACGGCCCGGGAGCCGCTTTCCAGCGTTCGCTCAGCCGTGGCCACCAACACCTTGCAAAGCTGGCAAAATATACCGCACGTTACCCATCACGACAAAGCGGATGCCTGCCAATTGGAGCAATTCCGCCAGGCCCAGAATTATAGCCTAACTGCGGTCATTGTAAAAATAGTCGGTGAGGCTCTGATGCGTTTCCCGCTGTTTAATGCCAGCCTGGATATGGAAAACGAAGAGGTCGTTTACAAAGAATACTACAACATCGGCGTAGCGGTGGATACGGACAAAGGGCTGTTGATGCCGGTCCTTAAAGCGGTAGATCAAAAGTCCATCCGTGAATTATCCGAAGAGCTCAGCGAACTGGCTCAGCAAGCGCGGAACGGGGAGCTGAAGCCCGGGCAGATGCAGGGTGGCAATTTTGTGGTTTCCAATCTGGGCGGAATCGGCGGGACTCACTTTACACCGGTCATTTTCCCGCCCCAGGCCGCTATTCTTGGGATCTCTTCTACCCAGACAGAAGCCCGGTACGAGGAGGGGGGCTTTCACCCCCGGCCCATGATCCCCCTGTCGCTTTCCTACGACCACCGGCTAATCGATGGGGCAGACGCCGCCCGCTTTGTGCGCTGGTTATGCGAAGTGATGGAACAGCCCCTGCGTTTGTTGGAATAGATGGCGCTATTGCCTTGGGTTTTTCCCGAAAAAGAATAGCGTGAGCCTGAATAGGAAAGGGCGGTGGTCTGCAATCCATTGGTAGAGGCGGTCCATTGCCCCCCGGAAAAACCGGTTGTTTTGGTACCAGCGCAGCAGGAATGCCCACCGGCGGCGGCCGTAGGCCAGCGTTCGAAAAGCGGCGCCCATCCCCCGGAAAGCCTGCCCATCGGGTTCAATGAGGTAGGCTGCTTCCCGGAAGTCGGCTTCCGTAAGCCCCGGGATTTGGCGATGGACCTTTTGGTAAGGTTCGTACCGGACCCGGCTGCCGGTGAGCTGCCGCCACCGCAGTACCCAATAGTGGCAAAAACCGCAGTTGCCATCCCATATCAATAGTGGTTTGTCGAGGTCAGGCAGTTCTCCGGGGTGAAGCTTTAGTTCGGCACGGCGGTGAGCAGGCATTGGCATTTTTGCTATTCAAAAACCTGCGCCCTCCGGATGTTTAGACCATCTCGGGGTTTTCGAAGTTGGCCCGCCCTAGCCTGCAAGCCGGGCTTCTGATACAAGGTCCACGCTCCAAGCCTCCGGTTTGCCCCCGAATAGCACCTTAGTACGCGCCCAGGTCGTTTTAAACAAGTCAGAATGGCGGTAAGCTTCCAGTGCTTCCTCCCCGGTCCAGTAGCTGTAAGTAAAAAAAACGGCAGGTGCACTTCGGTCCCGCCACAATTCCAGGTGGTGGCAGCCGGGGAACGCCCGGATATTGTGCTTGGTGGATTCAAATACCTCCAGGAAATCATCTGCCTTCTCGGGCAGGAATGTCAGCTTAACGATGCGTTTAATCATAGAGCGTGAAAATCAATTTGTACGGTATCCTCTACCTTAATGCCCAGCAGGCCGCTGGCTTTTCCCATATTAATAGCGATCTCCAGCAGCCCAGTAGAGTTGAAAAGGCAGAGCGGGGCTCCGATCTCCACCTCGTGGTAGTGCTGCGAAAGCCGGCGTATGGGGTCGTGGCGCTTGAAATAAAGGGCAAAGCTCCGCCCCCCGCTCACCTGATCGAAAAGGCTCCGGTTGATATTCGTAATGGCGTTATCAAAGTTGTCGATAAAAATGACAGAACCTCTGATTTGGGAGGGCCCGATTACCGGTTGCAAGGTAATGCGTTGCACTATATCGTTGGTGGCTTTTCCTAATTCGATGATAGAGCGCCCCTGTGCCAGGTGCCCCACGGCTTTCGCGTAAATCCGTTCAACTTTCAGCAAAGCTTCCGGCGCATATTCCAGGATGTGGTACTGATTGGGTTTGTCTTCCGTGAAAATCAGGGAAAACAGGCCATTATCCGGGGCCACGAAGTAATGCCCCCGGTGGGCAGCCGCCAGGAAACGGGGCGCTGTCGCCGGGTAGTCATTCACGCTGATCAGGTGGATGGTCCCCTTTGGAAAACTCTGCCAGGCATTGCGGAACAAAAAAGCGGCCTGCACGATATCGTAATTGTCCACCTGATGGGTGAGGTCCACCAAGCGGATAGGCTCAAAGGAGCCGAGCAGGGTGCCCTTTAGCCGGGGCAAATCGTAGCCTTTCTCTCCAAAATCAGTGGTAAGCGTCACAATGGCCATAGTGGTCGGGGATAAGGATAAAGCTTCAAAATTAAAGGATATTTAAAGCTTGAGCAGTATTTTATTCGATTTTCTGAGCAGCGGGGCTATAACTCCCCAATCAGGACGCCTCTGTACCCCGAACTGCCGTAAACCTCAGAAAATTAACGTAATCTTGATACCAGAAGGCGGCTGCAGTTGAACTTTTATGAATATATTAGAGTTCTCAAAGCATTATTAATTCACCAAAAGGGAGTCCATTATATTGAGTGAGATCATTTTAACTGTAGAAAGCGTCGACCTGGTCGAGCTTTACGGTGAAAATAATAAAAAGCTGAACTTACTTCGGGAAGCTTTTCCTTCGGTTACCATCACCTCCCGGGGCAGTAGTGTCAAAATGGCCGGAGAGAAGAAGCAAACGCAGAATGCCAAATCCAAATTCGAAATGATGGTGCGCCTGCTGCGCGAGCACAAAGAGCTCCCAGTTCAGGCCGTCAAAGACCTCATGAATGGCACCAATCCATTCGAAGCACGGATCAGCAAAGACAGCAGTGCGAACAAGACCATCCTGCATGGCCGCAACGGCCGTCAGATAAAAGCCAAAACGCACAACCAAAAACGGTTGATAGAGGCTAGTGAGGCCAATGACGTGGTTTTTGCCATTGGGCCGGCGGGTACAGGCAAAACCTATACCGCTGTTGCCCTTGCCGTACGGGCTTTGAAAAACCGCATGGTCAAAAAGATCATCCTCACCCGTCCGGCGGTGGAAGCCGGCGAGAGCCTGGGCTTCCTGCCCGGCGACCTGCAAGAGAAGGTTGACCCTTACCTGCGCCCACTCTACGATGCACTTGACGATATGCTGCCTGCGGAAAAACTACAGCAGTTCATGGCTAACCGGGTCATCGAAATTGCGCCCCTGGCGTTTATGCGGGGCCGTACCCTGGATAATGCCTTCATCATTCTGGATGAAGCCCAGAACTGCTCGACCATGCAGCTGAAGATGTTCCTGACACGGCTCGGCCCTTCCGCAAAATGTATCATTACGGGTGATTTGTCGCAGGTCGACCTCCCTTTCCATCAGAAGTCGGGCCTGCGCCGTTCTATCGAACTCCTGGGGGATTTGCCCGGCATAGCCGCTATCCGGCTGGATGCCGAAGATGTGGTCCGCCACCGCCTCGTGCGGGAAATCATCCTTGCCTACGAGCGCTCGGATAAGGAACGGCGGGAGCAAAACGGAGAAAAGCAACGAGCCTCCGGAGCCCATAAGCCTGCTCCGGCCACCGAAGAAGAAAGCAGCGAAGACTAAATTCGGTGGAACGATTACCACAGCGCATAACTGCATACGATATGAATTACCACATCCGCATCAATAAGAAAAAAGAAAGTGCCTTCCTGAAGTTCCTTAGCGCCTTGGAGTCACTGGGGGTCATCCTGGAATACGAACGCCTCGATAAGGATTCGGATCAGCGCAAGCGGGACAAAGCAGAGGAAGCTGCTGATCAATACCGGGACTTGGTAGATTGATGGGCCGAAAAGCAGGATATTTCCGGTTTTTTTGGCATTTTTCGGCCGCATCGAATTACCCACATCCCTATGACACTAACTTTGAGCCGGCCGGCCAGCGACTTAACCGGCGAAATTACCCTGGCAGGGTCGAAAAGTATCAGCAACCGGGTTTTGATTATCCGGGCACTTTGCGAGGAGCGCTTCCCCATCCACAAACTGGCTAATGCTAAAGACACAGTGCTGCTCAATCGGCTGCTCCAGTCTTCCGGCGATACGCTGGATGCCGGGGCTGCAGGCACGACCTTTCGATTCCTTACTGCTTATTTGTCCAAACAACCAGGCACACAAACGCTTACCGGCACGGCGCGCATGAAACAGCGCCCCATTAAAGTACTGGTGGATACCCTGCGCCGGCTCGGTGCCCAAATCGATTATTTGGAACAGGAAGGGTACCCGCCCTTACGGATCGGCCCACCCGCCCGGTTTGGAGAAAACAATACGCTTTCCATTGCGGCAAGCACGAGCAGCCAGTATATTTCTGCTTTGCTGATGCTGGCGCCCACTTTGCCCAATGGCTTGCGCCTGGAGCTGAAAGGGCAAATCGTTTCCCGCCCGTACATCGAAATGACGCTCTCCCTAATGGCCTACTTCGGCATAAGCCATACCTGGACGGGGCAGGTCATCACAGTGCCGCCGCAGGCTTATCAGGGCCGGGATTTTACAGTGGAAGCAGATTGGTCAGCGGCTTCCTATTACTACGCTATGGCGGCTATAGCGCCCAGGGCGCATCTTCAATTGAATGGCTTGTTCAAAGATAGCGTGCAGGGTGATGCGGTACTGGCAGAGATGATGCAAGACTTCGGCGTTCAGACGGCTTTTAACAAAGAAGGGGTGCTGTTGCAGAAAAAAGCAGATGCAGAGGTGCCCGATGAGTTTGCCTGGGACTTTCTAACGTGCCCGGATTTGGCTCAAACACTGGCGGTTTGCTGCGCAGCTTTAGGCACAAGTGGTACCTTCTGCGGGCTGGAGACCCTCCGCATTAAAGAAACAGACCGTATCCTGGCGATTCAGCAAGAGCTGCAGAAGGTCAACAGCAACTTGATCGAGCTGCCGCCCACCGGAGGCCGGACTTACTACCAAACGCAGGGCAAGACCCTGTTTTCCGGCACGCCTGCCTTCGAAACGTACGAAGACCACCGGATGGCGATGGCTTTTGCACCCCTGGGGATGCAGCATTCCATACAGATCAATGAACCAGATGTGGTCGTCAAATCTTACCCTGATTTTTGGAAAGACCTTACCCGGCTAGGCTTTGAGGTGGTTCATGAATCCAGAGGATAACCCCTACCCGTCGGCTCCGATCTCCAGGATCTTAATTTCCACCCGTTGGTTGCGTTTTCTGCCATAGGCGGTTTTATTGGACGCGATGGGCTTATTTTTGCCATACCCCTTGTACTCAAGCCGGTCACTGGAAATCCCTTTTCGCATGAGGTATTCAGCTACAGATTTTGCCCGCGCGGTGGAGAGCTGCAGGCAATAATCGGCAGGCGGCAGATTGTTGGTATGGCCCCCGATCTCTATGGTTACATCCTCATTTTTTTCCAGGAACTGGTACAACTCATCCAAGACATTTTTGGACGATTTGGTAATGCTCGAGCTGTCAGCGGGGAAATAGAGTTTATCCAGGGTGATGATTTTCCCTTTCTTCATTTCAGACCGTTTGACGCCAGCGATAGTTGGCTCCGGCTGGGGGGGCGCTACCTGTTGAGCTTCTGGTTTGGGCTCCGGCTGGTCGGGTACGGGCTCCGGTTCCGGCTCCGGGTCATTTTCCGGAAGGTTGCTGGCAATTGGTTCGGTGGTCAGGTCCTCTTCAGAGGGCTGTCGGACTTCAGGCAGCTCCTGCGGGGTATTGGGTATCTCCTCGTTGCAAGGGATAGGCGTAATGGGTGAGGCATTGTCTACCAGTACATTTCCGTTGTAAGGGAAAAGGGTAGGGGTTTTATAAAAAGCCTCAATTAGGATGTGGGTATAGGCTTTTTTCGGCTCGAACTTGAAGTTGTATTGCATCCAGTTGGAAGCCTGTACCAAATCGGTTTCGTCCAGGAGGGCTTCCCGTTCGCAATTGAGGCTGAAGCCCCCGTAGATCCGCAGCTTAACGGGCTGGTTGAAGTTCGTCTGGCGGTCCGTTTTACGGCTAATGCTTACATAGTAGGGGGAGCGGGCCAAGTGCAGGCTGAACTCGTAGCAAGTGCCTGCTTGCAGGGGGCTGCTCAGTTTTTGGGTCACTGCTTCGTAGGTTTCGTTATCCCTGACGACCATCCCCAGGTAGGTAGAGCCATCCGTAGCCGGATAAGTGACGGAGAACTCCCCACTCGGCTGCGTATCCGGAGGCGATTCTCCGGCGAAACCGCAGTCCATCCATCCCTTGGGCGGATGGCTGTGCCGTGGGAAGTCTTCAAAAGAGGGGTTGTTCAAGAAAATGGTAGTTTGGCTCCAACCAAAGCCGATGGCCCCAAGCATCAGGAAAAGGGACAGCAAATATTGTTTCCTCATGTGATGATTTTTATCTTAGCGTGCCAGAGCCTTACTTGCCGTAAAGCTCCTTTATTTTATCGCGGATGCCTTCCGTAATTGTAAAAATACAGGAATCTGGCGATTGTTGCAGTCAATTGCAGGTTCTAGCAATATCTGCTCCGCGAATAACGCAGCAAAAGCGGCTTTTAGCGTGTTCAGGGGGCAGTAAACGCGGAGAGCGTGACTTTTTGCTTTGCCCTTGAACTCTGAATCATTGGGAGATGCGGAAGGTGTGCACGAAGGGCGGGCAAGCTGCCGCCCTCGTGCCCCTGTTGTTAAAATTTAGCTAAAGGCATTCAGCCCGGTTACATCGTGGCCGGTAATCAGCAAATGGATGTCGTGCGTGCCTTCGTATGTCAGCACCGTCTCCAGGTTCATCATGTGGCGCATGACCGGGTACTCGTTGGTGATGCCCATGCCGCCGTGGATTTGGCGGGCTTCACGGGCAACCTCCAGCGCCATGTGCACATTATTGCGCTTGGCCATCGAAATTTGCGCCGGCGTCACTTTGCCTTGGTTGGCCAGTGTGCCCAGGCGCCAGGCCATTAGCTGAGCTTTGGTGATTTCAGTGATCATTTCCGCCAGTTTCTTCTGCGTCAGCTGGAAGCCCCCAATCGGGCGGCCGAACTGTTCCCGCTCCAAAGAATAGCGCAGCGCAGCGTCATAGCAGTCCATAGCCGCTCCGATTGCGCCCCAGGCAATGCCAAAGCGGGCTTTGGACAGGCAGGATAGCGGCCCGCGCAACCCTCGGATCTCCGGGAATACATTTGCTTTGGGCACCCGGACGTCCTCAAAGACCAATTCTCCGGTAATGGAAGCTCTCAGCGACCATTTGCCGTGGATTTCCGGTGCGGAAAAGCCGGGCATGCCCTTTTCAACAACCAAGCCCCGAATTTTGCCCGCTTCATCCTTGGCCCAAACAACCGCCACATCCGCCAGGGGAGAATTCGTGATCCACATTTTAGCCCCATTGAGGATGTAGGCGTCGCCATCGTCCTTGATGTTGGTCGTCATGCCGGAAGGGTTGGAGCCATGGTCAGGCTCGGTCAGGCCAAAGCACCCGATAAAATCACCATTGCCAAGCTTGGGCAGGTATTTGCGCTTCTGTTCTTCTGAGCCGTACTTCCAGATGGGGTACATCACCAGGGAACCCTGAACAGAAGCCATAGAGCGGATGCCCGAATCGCCGCGCTCCAGCTCTTGCATGATCAGGCCGTAGGCGATCTCATCCATCCCGCCGCCGCCGTACTCTGCGGGTATATTGGGGCCAAACGCACCAATTTCGGCCAGCCCTTTGTAGAGGTGGGTGGGGCAAGCTGCCCGCTCGGCGTATTCTTCAATGATCGGGCTGACCTCTTGCTTGACCCAGGTCCGTACCGCGTCGCGCGCCAGCAGGTGGTCGTCGTTCAGCAATTCATCGACAGCGTAGTAGTCGTGCCCCTGAAAGCGGTCTTCGCGCGCCTTCTTTTCGATCGTGCCATTGGCAGCTTCTCCGTTGCTATGTGTCATGTTATCTCTTTTTTATTTGGCTAGTCTCGGCAAAGGTAAGCATTTAGGGCATTCTGCACCACCCCACGCCACAGATGCTACTTTTTTTTGACAAGTACTGCCGTCAGGGTGCCCGTCGGCTCGTTCCGTTGCCAGTGGAACCGTATCTTTGTTCAAAATCTTAGAATATGGCAACGATCGCACTTCAAGGGTTGCGCTTTTTCGCCCGCCACGGATACTATGAGGAAGAGCAGATACTCGGCAATACTTTTTTGCTGGATGTAATCGTCAATGCGGAGACTGAAATGGCTGCGGTGACGGATGAGCTCTACGAACCGGCCGAGGAAGAAGAGGAAGCAACGGAGCCCGCGCCTACTACTGTCAATTATGAGCTGCTCTACTTCATCTGCCAGCGCGAGATGAAAGAACCAGCCAAGCTGCTGGAAAATGTGGTAGAGCGGATTGCTTCCCGCATTCAGGCTTTCGATAATGTGACAGGTTACCTGGTGCGCTTGCGCAAACAGAACCCGCCTTTGGGCGGCGTGGCAGATAGCGCCTGGGTGATGACCAGCGGGGGGGATTTTGACTTAGCTCTGTTCCAGGTTTTCAAAAAGCTGTTATAACCAAAATTATGAGGTAGTTGGCAGCGTTACTTTCCCATAACCTAAGCCGTCAAATACAACACAGCCCGGGAAGGTCCGGGTACCGTTTCATTACAAATTCAAATGATTATGTTAACGACTTTGATTCGCCGCTTTACCGTTTTCGTGCTTGGCGCGGCCTTACTCGCGGGGTGTACCGCCCAGCAAATCCAATCCACTTTGGAAACCATCTCTTCCGCTTCCGAAGGGGAGCTGACGAACGAAGAAATTGGCAGGGGGCTAAAGCAAGCACTGGAGATCGGCATATCGGAAGGCGCCCAGCGGCTCTCCCAGGAGAATGGCTATTACAAAAGCCCCTACAAAATCCTGCTGCCGGAAGAAGCCCGCAAAGTGACAGACAAGCTGCAAAATGTGCCGGGCTTCCGGGAAGTGGAGGAAATTATACTTGAGAAAATCAACCACGGCGCCGAAGATGCCGCCGCCAAGGCCAAGCCGATCTTTGTGGACGCCATCAAGGCGATGACCTTCCGGGATGCCATGGAAATACTGACCGGAGATGACGACGCAGCCACTGCCTACCTCAACCGGGTGACCTACACCAATCTATACGAGGAATTCAACCCGGTCATCGTCAATTCTCTCGATAAGTTCAACGCCCGGCAGTACTGGAGCGACGCCGTCAACGCTTACAATAAAATACCGTTTGTAGAAAAGGCAGACCCTGACCTCGACGATTACGTGACCCGTCAGGCCCTTGCGGGCCTTTTCGATATGGTGGAGAAAAAAGAGCGGGAAATCCGCAATAATATCAGTGCACGGACGACTGACTTGCTGCGCCGGGTATTCGCCCGCCAGGATGGGTAATGGGAAGGCTGGGTTGTGTATAGCCTACTGGCACTGAGGCCGGGTTATAGCCTGAAAAAAAGCCTGCCCGAAACCGGGCAGGCTTGCTGAAATTGGCATTTACCAGTCTTATAAGCTGTAGTTCAATCCGACTACAGCTCGACAGCGCCCTGGCACCGGCACTTAGTGAAGTGCCAGGCTGGCCGCTGCAAACCAAAACTATTCAAATCTGTAAATCGCATTGGCGCTAGCTGTAGGTACAGGCATCTCTTCGGCTTCAAGCCAGTATACCCGGCCGCCGTTGAGGTGCGTCTGTACAGCTGCCAAATCAAGCAAATCACGATTCTTATGAGTCTGTTGCTCTGCTATAGAAAGTTCGTTATTCTGATAGTCGAACTGTCCGAATAAGTGTTCTCCCTTGCGCAAAAACAGGGTTTCAATTTTTTCATATGCTGCCGCCGGAACAATCTTCTGAGGCGCGGCTGAAGCTTTTTCAGCTGCCATGGCGGATTGGAAGCGCTCCTTAGCCGCTTTCTGGTCGGCATCGAAGTGTTCGCTCACAATTGCCCATGCTTTTTCGTGCAAAAGTACAGGGTCCGCATCATCCGGGTTCCCACTTACATTTTGGCGGTGCAGGTATTTATAATCATTGACCTGCTGGTAAATTGGGAAAAGGTAATCGACACAAGCCACAATCATAGGCGGTTGCTCATCGTAGAGCATTTCCATAAGCCCTTTGTTGACTTCCCGGAAGTAAGCTTTAATATCTTCTTTCTTATCATCCGTCCCTTTGCCCTGGCCATGATAAACGGAGTTGCCGCTGCCTTCTGTGCCACCGCTGTGGTGCTGCAGCGCATCTGGCGTATCCGAAAGGACAAAAGCGGATTCTATCCCATCGGCGGGCAGGAGGTCATCAATTTTGACCGGAGTAATGCTGTATTGGTCCCCTTCGAAAAAACGGATTTCATTCTGGCTCAGCGCGAGCAGGAAGAAACGGTTGCGCCCACCGAGCACGGGGAGCAATGGGCTCAGGTGGAAATGGCTGCCTACCTGTACGAACTCATCAAATGTGATGGGCAATATTTCCTGATGGAAGAATCCTTCCGGACCAATAAAAACAGCAAGGCCATCGGAGAGGTACGACCAAAAGCGTTCCTGTTCGAGCAAATCGTAGGCAGGGCGGAGGTAGCGATCGGCATCCTTATCCTTCATGCCTGCTTGCACCAATTGGCTTCCGGCTGCTTTAAGCGCATTTTTAAACCGCAGCTGGTCCTCCTGATTGTGAGCAGCCCGGTAAGTCGGTATATAGATGGAAACCAAATGGGGTGCCTGCTTTTGGGCTAATGCTTGGAATTGCTTCTCGCTAATCATATATCTGTTGGTTTTATTTAAATGAAAAGGTGTTACGTTACCCGGTAGCCTTTACCGGGGTACTATACGGTGGATGGCTGTGCAAGCGCCCGTTAAGGCCAGCCCGGCGCCATAAGGCACCTAAGCTGGGGCATACGCTTTGGCGCCCCGCTAGGTATAGCGCTGGCGCTTCTTCCTGATTCTCAAAAGGATGAAAATCAGGATCAGCAAGGCTAAACCAATCCATAGGACAGGCGTTTCGTACCATTCCGGCTGATCGTAGGGCGTAAACTTCTGGTCGCTATATGGGCTATCGCTGGCAGCAGAGCTGGGTGCCTGTGCCGCGAGGGGAGCCACCGCACTGTAACAAGCGGATACCATTAGTATAAATCTTGAATAAATGCTCATAATTCTATTGTCGTAAAGCGCTTTTGATTCATTTATAAAACGGGCTTATTGCCCCCATGTTCGGTTCCAAACAAGGAGGTTGAAGCCCTGTTTACATTACTGTTAATCAATGCTATAGGAATGCCTGTTCAATTCAGAGGATTAAAATCTGAGCACATTAAAGCCTGTTTCCTGAAAACATACCGGCGCTACGAACGCCTGCACGGCCATCCGCTAATCGTACGGCAGCGGGCAATGGAGCGCACGACTATGAACGCGCAGCCTATTCTCAACTGCCGCTTTTTCAACCGGCCCCGCCGGCACTATATCATCAACCTGAGCAATAACATGCACCTGGAAGACCGGATCGCTATCCACGAATTGCCGGAAGAAGTCTTGGTCGGCTGGTTTGCCCATGAACTTGGCCATCTTTGCGATTATCTGTACCGGAGTGCTTTCAGTATGCTGCGCTTTGGGGTCGGTTACCTGGTATTTCCCAACTACCGTACCGGAGCGGAGCGCAAAGCGGATATCTTCGCCATTGAGCACGGTTTTGCCGATGAGCTCATTGCTACCAAAAAATACATCCTGGAAAAGTCGGCACTCCCCGATGCCTATAAAAAGCGCATTGAGCTTTATTATATGTCGGCCGACGAGGTGGCGCTCATGGTGCAGGGAAAAGAAGCCGAGGCCCTGCGAATGGACCGCCTGTTTTATAGTCTGACAACCCAAGATTTGTGAAAAGTCGGGGAGCCTTATCTTTGTG
>CAZNSK010000046.1:0-38427 GCA_964575505.1 uncultured Phaeodactylibacter sp. | reverse complement strand
TTTCCTAATTTACTGCAAGAAACAACTGCTATTTCCACTTTGGAAGTTGACCCGAAGCTCATCAGGGATTGCATAAGAGGCAGCCGAAAAGCACAATTTGCGCTTTACCGGCACTGTTACCCTTTGCTGATGTCGGTCTGCCTGCGGTACCGCCGCAACGAAGCGGATGCGGCAGCTATGCTCAACCAAGCATTTCTCAAGGTGCTGGACAACCTGGACCGCTGGCCCGAAGGCGCGCCTTTTCCGGCTTGGGCCAAACGAATTACCATCAATACCCTGATCGATGATTTTCGGAAGAACCGTAAGGTAAAAGAGCTGATTGCTTCTACCGCTTTGCAGGATTTGCCGGAAAACCAGGGCGGCGTGGATTATAACGATGCCGATAAACAGTTTGACGCTGAGGAACTGGAGGCCTTTATCCGGCAGCTTCCGCCCATGAGCGCAAAAGTGTTCAACCTTTTCGCCATTGATGGGTATCCACATACTGAAATCAGCCAAATGCTGTCGATCAGTGAAGGGACTTCCCGCTGGCATTTATCGTCAGCTCGTAAAAAATTGCAGGAAATGATGCGCAGTGCTATGAACTCATCAAAGATTATATGATGATGGAACCAATGGATGATTTTTTTAAGAAAAAGTTCGAAGCGCGTGAGCTCCCCTTCGATGCCAACCACTGGGCTATGGCTGAGCAATTGCTCAACGAGCGACAGCAGAGAAAGCTCGCCCTATGGTGGTGGTGGCTGGGCTGCGCTATAACAGCATTGGGTATCGTGCTTATCCTGATGGCCCCTTCCTGGGCGGCTACGGTGGCGGGAAAGGTTTCCAATAGCGGACCAAGTGCACCCAACGCTGATCTGCCCAGGTCGGCCGATCCACCCTCGGCCACTACCCAAGCGTTCCCAGCGGGTAATGAACCCACCATCAGTGGCCCAACCGGAAAAGAGAAGGCGAGCACGCAAACCGTCAATCCAGAGGGCAGCCGCATTGGCCCACCGGTGGCAGCTGAGCCAAAGCCTGCGAAAACAGGAGTGGAGCGCTTACCCGTTGCCCCTGTACCGGTAGCAGAAGCTTCTGCGAGGGATGAAAACGCTGTTGCCCTGGATTCCGAAACCGTGCTTCCTTCCGGGCTTACCCTACAATCTGGATTGGATACCGCCCAAAACCTGCCTGTGGGTCTGATGGTATTGGAGCAGCTACCTACCCGCCACATCACTGTTAATGATCAGAGCGAGGCAGAAGTAAAGTGGCCAGAGACCTGCTGGCCGGAGCGCCGGCGTTGGCGGGTGTGGACAGTGCTGGGCGGCACCTTTACCCCAGGTAATACACAGGGAGGCGCTCTGCTGGGATGGAGGGTGCAGTACCCGGGCCGGGACGGCTGGGGCATAGCCGTGGAAGGGCTCTACCGCAGCCGGCCGGTCAATGCTTTGCCCACTCAGGCTGCACTACAGCGGAACTACAGTTTTGGTGTGGAAGAGGAGGCCTACGAGATGCAGGCTACTGCGCTACACCTTGTTGACCTGGGGCTCGAGCTTACCTATACTAAGGGCCAGCATCAGTTGCAGGCTGGGGCCGGAGGCAGTTACTTGCTGGGAAGCCGCGGCCGCCTCAACCGTTCTGCTAAGGCAGAGGATGAACTTGAGTACCAGCCCGCAACGCCCCTCTCGGAGGGTTGGATAAGTACGGAGGGACTTTCAGCCCTGATCGGCAGAGCATACTTAGGGTACACCTACCGGGTGCTGGACGACTTGGGTATCAGCGCAAGGGCACAGTACAACCTGACTGCCATTTCGGCCGCAGGTTCCAGCCTGGTCACCCAAACGCCTAGCCCTTTTTCATTTGAAGTCACTGTAAATTACGCAATATGGTAAAGCTGAGGTGGGGGATTTTATTATTGAGTGGTATAGTAGCCCTCTATTGGGGCTGTGACCCTGTAGAGCTTCCTGAGCCCGGTGAGAATGATCCTGTTTTTACGCTTAGTGGTACGCTGGGCGGCACGCCATTTGATGTAGCAGCTGGGGTAGACCAGTACTTTATGTTCACAGATGTGCAACTGGTTAATGACGGGGAATATGTGGTGTCGGGCCGCCTGGAAGAGCTTGGATGCCAGTCGGACTGCAACCCGGGCTGGCAAATCGAATTCAGAGCTGCGGCTGCTAACCTGGACAGCCTGCTCAGCCCCGGCTTGGTCTCTTTCCAGGGCCTGCCCGATACGATCATCGAAACAGCCTACCGCCTTCAGCTTGAAGCGGTGTCCAGCCATTCTGGCAATGCAGGGGTCCAAAACCATCAGTGGGCCCTGTTCGACGGGTCAGCTGCCGAAGGCCCGGCAGTAGATATCGAAATACCGGGCAGTGGCCTTTATCCGGTATCGCTTACTACGGTAGCCGAAGACAGCTGCTACAGCTTTACAGCTAAGAATGTAGCTTTTGATTTGCCCGGCGATTCCGGTTGTGCGGCCGCTTTTACACTGGAAGCGGATTCCCTGCTACTGGCCAGCTATACACCTACAGGGGGCGTGCAGCCTATCAGCCTGCTATGGCAGGATTCGATTCCAGGCGAAATCATCAGCTTTTTCCCCCAAAACCAACCCGAAACCATTTGCCTGGAAGCCATTTTTGAAAATTGCTCCGCCCGCGCCTGCCAGTCTTATCTCCCCTCACTTCAGGGGGCGCCCGCCATTATCTGCAGTAATGATTTTACCGCCTCGGTTCTGGTGGATACAACTCTTGTGGTAGAGCCGGTAGCGCAGGCAGGTGTTACCATCCGGCATATTGCTGCCGATGGCACAAGTTATAGCTCTGATGCACCGCAGGGCAGTTCAGCTTACTTCCGGATTACAGAAGCCGAGCCCTATGAAGACAATAATCAAGGCCAGCCTACTGTACGCCTGTCTGTAGAATGGTCCTGTCGGCTCTACAATGAACAGGGCGAACCCTGGCGCACCGTTCAGGCAGAAGGGACCATAGCTGTAGCCCTTCCGGAGTAACAGCCTGGCTTTACGTTTCCTCCAGGAGGTATTCCCTATTGGCTCAACGGCAGGATGCCCGTGTTGGCAGTAAGATTCTCCTCATTTCCTGCGCGCTGGCCCCAGGCAGCACCATAAATATCTCGTACGGTCTTTACATTTCTGCCCAAAAGTTGATATATTTGGAGGGCACTGTGAGCAGAAATCCTGTATTCTGACCTGGGAGTAAATAGTGCTGAAAAGAAACTTCTTTGCTGCTTTTCCGTATTAACCCAGTACTCCCCCGGGCATACATTCCGATACACTAATTTTTTAGTTCTTGTCCCTCCCTTGAACATGTTCAAGCCTGCGCCGCGCCGCAGGCGGATCTGAAAAGTATAAGCACGATCTAATTTATGGCGCAGGCAGCACCACCTCTGCCTTTGTCAACTATGAGAAAACAAAAATAATATGACACCTGGACATGTCCCCAGGGTGCGCACCTATGTGGGTAGCCCGTTCCAATCTTTGGAGGAATTTTTCTTGAAGCACCGCCCCCAGGTACAATTATTTCAATTAAACGCCGCTCGCCGGACTATGCTCGTTGGGAAAAGCGGCATCCGGCTCACTTTCCCAGCTTTTTCGTTGTCCACCTTATCGGGTCAAACGGTAAAGGGAAATGTACAAGTGAAGTTGTTCGAAGTCAATCAGCCCCGGGAAGCCCTGCTGTCTGCGCTGCCTACCGCATCGGAAGATCGTATGGTTAATGCCCGGTGCCAGTTTCAGGTCAATATTTTTCAGGATGGCGTGCCCTTGCAACTGCGGTTGCCCCTGCAGGTAGAGGTGCCAGCCAATCACCCATTCGAGCATCCGCTTCAGATGCGCCTCTTTGCCCGAAGCATCCCCACGGTTCGTACCGTACGCACCCAGGTCTTTTTGGATTGGCGTCTGCTGAAGTCGCCGGTAAAATTGATCAAGGTCAACGGAGCCAGGCATCACCAGTTTGAAGTACAACGGCAGTCCAGTTTTCAACTGGGTCATTTACTGAGCCGCCGATCGCCGAGGGTGATGATAACCGCCAATATGTTGCCTGCCCTTGAAGCAGGAGAAGCCCTTGAAGCCTTTCTGAAGCTGGAAGGGGCTAATGCGGTTACCAAGTTATACCGCAGCGGCGCTCGATTCTCCGGGCTCAATATTCCGGCACAGGCTTCCGGCCATGTGATTGCTTTTGGCATGCGTCAGCAACAGTTACACTTTGGAATGGCGTATCTCAAAAAAGCGGCAGACCGTCGCTTACAAGTCACCCTTCAGCCGGCTACGGAAGCGTCAATCATCGAAGCCCTTCGGGAATTGGAAGCTTAGCGGGCAATTGCAGAAGGACCTGACTCAAGCTGGCGGCCTTCGTTAGCCCACTGCTTTCAGGGCCTGTCGAAAATGCAGCGCTCTTCCTCAGGTACGTAAATACGAGGCCCCATTTGCATCGAGGATACAGCCAGTGGTATAAGCGGATTGCTCAGAGGCCAGAAAGAGGATGCAAAAGGCGATTTCCTCCGATTGGGCTACTCTTCCAAGCGGCGATTGCGCGCGGATAGCTTCCCCCTGCTCTCCGGCCAGGTGCTCGGCCGCCATTTCCGTCTCTACGAACCCCGGGGCCAGGGTGCCCACGAAGATACCATGGGGTGCCAGCGCCTGCGCCAGGGATTGGGCCAGCGCGTTCATCCCTGCCTTCGAGGCACCGTAAGCAGGATGTGCGGGTTCTCCGCGGAAGGCCCCGCGGGAAGAAACGAAGACAATACGCCCCTGCCCGGCTTCAATCATGTGCTGGGCTACGCAATAGGTGACATTCGCAGCGCCGGTAAGGTTGGTATCGAGGGTCTGCGCCCAGGTGTTTTGCCATTCTGAGTAATTCACTTCGGCAATGGGGTGGGGGAGGAAAACCCCGGCATTGTTGACGAGGATATCAATACCGCCCATCTCCTGAGCTACAGCCTCCACCATCTGATAAACAGATTGCGGCTTGCTGATGTCAGCCCGCACCGCAAAGTGGCCTTCTCCTTCCAGGCTCCGGATGGCTGCTTCGGCGGCAGTTGTATTACGGTGAAAGTTGATAGCGACGCGGGCGCCGGCCGCCGCAAAAGCCTGAGCTGCCGCCCGGCCGATGCCTCGGGAGCCGCCTGTGATAAGTACTCGTTTTTCCGTGAAATCCATCATCTTACGGGGCTTGAATGTGCTACCGCAATAACGCAAAAAGAAACTGAACGTACACAATTTTTGTGATCAGCGATACCGGCAGCATTAGGGTAAAACCAATATTCGGCAGTTTGTTGCCCGCTTTTTCCAATGCAAAGTCGAGCACAGCCGGCTGGCTGGCCACCATGCCGGTCAAAAAGCTGAAAGGGATTTTTAGCAGCTTGTAGCCGATGAACAAAGTGGCAATGGCGGTACTAAAACTTATGATCGTGCCAGCCAAAAAGATAATCCCGCCGCCCCCCTGCGCTACGGTATCCACGAAGGTGTGTCCGGAGTTGACGCCTACTCCTGCGAGCAGCAAAATCAGTCCAATTTGGCGCAGGGTGAGGTTGGCACTATAGGGCAGGGTCCAGACAATGGGGCCGGTGCGCCGAAGCGCGCCCAGGATGAGCGCCACAATGATCGGCCCGCCCGCAAAGCCAAGCTTGAAAGAAGCATCGCCCGGCAATTGAAAGGTGATCATGCCCAGCAGCAGCCCAAGCCCCATGCCCAGCCCGAAACTGACGAGGTTGATCCGGCTCAGGGCGTCATAGGAATCCCCGAACAACTTGGAAATACGCGGGATATCCTGACGCCGGGCTACAAATCGCACTCGGTCGCCCAATTCCAGGACCAGTTCCGAGTTGGCCAGCAGGTCAATATCCCCCCGCCGGACGCGGGTAATGATGGCAGCAAAGCGCTCGTTCAAATTAAGCGTGGACAAGCGCTCCCCGGCGATACTAGGGTTGGAGACAAAAAAGCGCCGTGTATCATACTCGGAGCGGTCCGAAGACAAACGAAAAGGCATGGCTTTGCCTATTTCCCGGGTGAGCCGTTCTATTTCCTCCTCATCGGCAACGAGCGCGACCTGATCGCCCAGCTCAAAGGTGGTGTCGTAATTGGTCAGCAAAGTCGATTCTCCTCTTTGCAGGCGCCCAAAGACCACATTGGCGTCAAGCTGCTGCTTCAGGTCGCGCAACGGGATGCCCGTTACCTCAGGCTGCGTGACCTCTATAGTGCGGCTGGTCACGGTTTGCCGCACAGGATACTCTTTTTTCAGTGCGCGTTCCTCCGCCTGATAATCGATTTTTAGCAAGCGCTTCATAACGTTGATGGCAATCATCACGCCGATAACGCCCATAGGGTAGGAGAGGGAGTAGCCAATTACGGCCCGCTCGCTCATGGTTTTAGACAGCCCGCTCTCCAGGTCGGCATTGCTGATGGCATCCAGCAAGCCCGCCAGGGCAGGGGTATTGGTCGTACTGCCCGCAAATAAACCCGAAGTGGTGCTGGCATCAAAGGCAAATAAAAAGTGCAGGCCAAAAGCAATACTGGCCGAGAGGGTCATCATCAGAATGACAAAAATGATGTCGCGGGAGCCGCGCTGCCGGAAGGTGGCAAAAAAGCTCGGCCCGCTGCTGAGCCCGATGGTATAAACAAAAATGGCCAGGCCCAGAAAGATGATGATGTCGGGGACATGCAGCTTAGGGCTGAGCCCACCGACGGCCAGACCGACGAAAAGGACGGCGGCGACGCCCAGGTTGCTGCCCCGGATGCGGATGCTGCCCACACCGTAGCCCAAGCCAGCGACAACGAATAGTAGCAGTAGCGGGTTTTCGATGAAGGCTTCTACCATGCAGCTGTTTTATTTCAGGTTGCCTACATACTTGAAGAGGCGGCTCCAGTTGATGCCATTGCCGATCGACCCTTCTTTAGTAGAGAACCATATTATGATGGGCTTGCCGACGATGTGGTCTTCCGGGACGAAACCCCAAACGCGGCTGTCTTCCGAATTGTGCCGGTTATCGCCCATGGCCCAATAATAATTCATTTTGAAGGTGTATTCATCGGTTGCTTCCCCGTTGATGAAAATTTGTCCATCCCGGATAGCAAGGTCATTACCTTCGTAAACACCAATAACCCGTTTGTACAGGTTAATGTTCTCTGGGCTGACTTTGACGGTGGCGCCTTTTTCCGGCACGTAGATAGGGCCGAAATTATCGACCGTCCAGCCTGGGAAGTTTTCCGGGTCATGTGGGAACAGCTTTTCCGGGTTGGTATCCAGCCGCCCAATATCCATAGGCGTAATCTCCACGCCCTTATCCAGGCCCTGAACTTTAGCTTTTTGCTCGTCAGAGAGCACAATGACATAACTGTTGTTGCCCTGCTGGGCTACAATATCTTCACTGGAAATACCCCATTCTGAAAACTGTCGGGTATTGACAGCCGTTCCAGGGAATTTGACCATGTACATATATTGCAAATACTCCGGGTTTTTGGCCGGTTGCCCGTTGATATAGACCTGCCGGTCCCGGATTTCCAGGCTGTCGCCCCCAATGGCGACCGCACGTTTGATGTAGTGGTCTTTCTTATCCATAGGGCGGACGATCAGATCCTTGTTGCCGGTTTTGATTTGCCGGGCGTAGGCAGGCGGGATAGCGCCGCGTTCGTAATCGTGTATGCTCCACGTCCGGTTGGGGAAAATGTAAACGCTGTCCCCTTCCGGGTAATTGAACACAATAGGGTCGTTCCGATCAATGCTTTCCAGGGCAGGGAGGCGGTAGTAAGGCAATTTGGGTTTCTTGAGGTAGGATTCCGAATTGATGACGGGCGCTCGGTTGTGCAGCAGGGGGATCATGGCGATGGTCTCAGGCGTCCGGATACCGTAGTGCGCCTTGCTGACAAACAGGAAATCGCCAACCAGCAGAGAGCCCTCCATAGAGGAAGTCGGAATAACATAAGCCTCAATCAGGAACATACGGATGAAAGCGGCCGCAAACACCGCAAAAATAACCGCTTCCGCCCATTCGCGCACCTGTGATTTGTGATAGGGGTTGTTGGCCTGCAGCTTTTTAAGGCGGCGGGACTGATTCTGTTCCTGAGCTTCTTTCAACTCTGCTTTGTAGGCGGATTCTTTTTCCAGCGTCGGGCCATCGTACTTTTCCTCCTCCTTGAAGGCGAGGTAGAGAAAGTAGAAAGGCGCAAAAAGTACAGCCAGCACACTATCCAGAAATCCATAGTGCCGGAAGGAACGCACCATGTCAATAGCCATGCCCGCATAAATAAAAATATTAACGATTGGGAATAACAGCCAGGCGGCGTGCCGGCCTCTGCGCCCAATCAGGCGGCACCATTCCACGAAATTAAGGCCGGGGACCAGCCCTTTCCATCCCTCCACTCCGGCTTTGGGGAATAAAAAATAGAGGCTGATGCTCAACAACACATAGCTTGCCAGTAAGAAAACGATGAAACCCATGCGGTCAATTTACTTTTGGTAACGCGCAAATATACTCTATCCGATCCGGTTTGCAACAACCTCACCGGTCAAATCGCCCGCCCGTGCTTTCGGCACGCGGGCTAACAGGAGCTGCTGTGCCCTATACGCCTAACGCAAGCAGTGCAACTGGATTGCAGGCCACCCGCGCTTATCCGGCCAATCCCACTCCCGCACCGGCCAACTACTGCATTTAGGGTATATTCCGGGCTGCTGCATATTTGGAGGTATCTGATTTTTATTAATTTATAGATTTTGTTATATTTGAGAAGCTTCTTGCGAACCATTTTCCCAAAAACGAATTGCTGATCCCCCCTCGGCTTACCGCAGAGGCGGTGTCGGCAATAGCAACACTACTGAACACTATGAAATCCCGTCTGCTGCTCCTGGCCTGGCAGTGCTGTATTTGCACTATGCTATGGGCCCAAGATCCGTTCTCTACCCATTTCTACAACAACCAGTCCGCCTACAACCCCGCACTAACCGGCCACCGCGGAGCCTTTAGTCTCGATTTGAAAGTGAAGACGCAGTGGGGCACCTCTGCTGTGGCCCCCTTTCGTTCCGGCTCGGTCAGTGTGGAAGAAAGCCTTCCCTGCAGCATTCTCGATTACGGGCTGCATTTCAACTTTGATGAAGAAGGGGATGGGCGTTTCCGGACTTACGATGGGGGCTTCCGCTTCGCAGGTACCATCCCGTTCGAAACTTCCAGCCAGCTTCACAATATCCGCCTGGGCGGGGCGCTGCAGTGGTCCTACAAGACTATCGACTACAGCCAGTTGGTGTTTTCCGACCAGTTGGACCCCAAGTATGGCAATTTATTTGGCTCCAGTTTTGTGCCGCCCAACCACGGTGCATCCAGTGTCTTTTTCACGCCGGCCGTCGGCATTGTTTACAGTGGCTTGTACAACAAGCAATCCCGGCAGGCTACCCGGGTTACCGCTGGCCTGAGTCTGCACAACGCCTATTCCCTGGGCGCTGATTTTCTGGGCAATGAAGAATCTATCCTTGGGCTGGGCACCAAAATACCACCCCGTTTTATCGCCTTTGCAGAAGCGGAGATTGTACCCTACGCCAGCCGGGGCTCCTACTTCAGCGTACGCCCCCTTTTGCTGTATCAGCGGCAAAGCCGGCCGTTATTTGGGCAGGGAGGGCGCCTGCAGTACTTGGAAGCCGGCACCCGGCTGAGCCTCAACCGCCTGCTCACGGCGGGCGTATTTTACCACTTCACCGGGCAACGCAGTGCGGAGGGCTTCAATACCAACTGGTTTACCCTTTCTCTGGAAGCCGCTACCTTCATGGGGGGCAATAAGGATAAACGGGTTGACCTGGGCTTTGCCTACTCTAATAACTTCACTGGCCTAAGCAATACCGTGGGCCCCGTCTTTGAGGTCTCCCTCGCCATTCACCTGCGGCGGAGCCCGAGCTGTGCCTTGATGGGCAGCCCGGTTCAGGGCCCCGGCCGGCCTATGTCTTGCCCGACAACCCGGTCTACCGCCCGCCGCAAACTCTACGAAAATATCTGGTACCAATAACAATAATCCCACAAACGATCCAATCTTATGTGCTACCGTCTACTATTGTGCCTGCTATGGTTACTCGCTGTACAATACCTGACTGCTCAGGATATCAACTGCCCCTGCCTGGAGGATGACTGCGGGGATATTCTGTCTTCCTACACCATTATTGGCGACGAAGCGGTCGTCTGTGACGGTTTCGAATTTACGGTTTCCAATACCTCGCCGACCAACGACTTTGATTACTTCATCTGGAACTGGGATGATGGCACTGCTGATACTTCTTACACCAAAGACCCGGTGACCCACACTTACTTTATTCCCGACAGCCTGGTGTGTTCTGATGATAAAACCAACTTCACCATCTGTCTGGTCGTTGTGCGGGAGTGCAGCGAGGGGTACAGCTGCCATTCCACACAGCAGCCGGTAAGCGTGATCCACCGCCCGGAGGCTTTCTTTGAGGCAGAGCCGCAGATTTGTATCGACAACGGGCTGGGTATTCAAAACCTGAGCTGCAACGGGGATACGTTTCTGTGGGACTTTGGTGACGGCAACACTTCCACTCAGGAAAACCCGAATCACACCTATGCCGAACCCGGATTCTACACGGTCACCCTGGAGGTCTACAACGAATGCGATTTCGATATCTACACCCAGGTCATTGAGGTGGTCGCTCAACCCGGGGCGGGCTTCAGCTCGAGCCTTACAGCCGGGGATTCCATCTGTGCGCCCGGCATTATTGCCTTTACCAACCAAACCAACCAGGGGCTAAGCACGAGTACCGCCTGGTCCATCTCCCCCTCTGATACCAGCTTGTGGATGTTTACGGACACCGCTATGAGCGTCTTTTCCGATGAGATCGAGATCCTTTTCAAAGAAGCGGGTACGTACACCCTGGAGCTAACCGCCAGCAATGTTTGTGGCACAGACACGCAAACCGAAGAAATCAGAATCTATGAACAACCGCTGATTAACCTGATTGCTCCGCCTATCTCCTGTGACTCGTCTGTTATCGACCTGGATGCCTTAAGCTATACGGCAACGGGTGACCTCAACCAGTTTTCCTGGGTTTTTGAGAATGGCAGTTTGTCCGGGGCACTGCAGGAAGACTTTGGAACGGTTGTCTTTCTGGAATCGGGCACAGTGACTTTAGAGGCTAGTGGGCCCTGTGCTTCCGCTACAGAATCTGTGCCGGTCACGGTGGCGTCCACAGAACCGATCAGCCTGGCGGGCAACCCGGCGGCCCTTTGTCAGAATGCAGGCTTGGTGCAGTTGCAGGCCGACCCGCCCCCTCCGGAAGGGCAATGGTCGGGACCAGGAGGCGCAATTACCACCGAAGGGCTGCTTGATCCCTTCGTGCTGGCACCAGGCACCTATACCTTCGAGTACCACACGGGTGGGAATGGCTGCGAAAATGCATCGGCCATTTCACTGACGATTGAACCGGCGGTAACTGTAGCGCTGAATCCGATTGCCCCCGCCTGCGATGACCTGACCTTGGCCCCAAGTGCCAGCTACAGCGGCAACAACCTGAGTTACGCCTGGGCCTTTGAAGGCCTGTCGCCGGCTACTTCTACTGATTCCATCCCCCTGCCCATTGAAATCCTTCAGCCGGACACCCTTCAGGTCACAGTAACTGTTTCGGGTAGCTGTGGCACTGACAGTGATACCTTGACGGTTATCGTGCAGGAGCCCCAGGAGGTTAGTATTGACGGCATAGCAGAACCGCTTTGCTCAGGGGCAGCCCCGGTCAGCCTTTCGGCGAATGTAGCAGGGGGGGTGTGGACGGGCACCGGCATTGCTGACCCCAATACCGGGCTGTTCGACCCCCAGCAGGCCGGCGTGGGGCCCCATGAGGTGATTTACACCGTACAGGAAGGCGCCTGCACCAACCGGGATACCCTTAGCTTGGAGGTCTTAGCCTCGGCTAACGTCAATGCCACAGGAGGCGCCTTCTGCGAAGACAGCGGCTGGCAGCAGCTCATTGCCCAGCCGGCGGGAGGCATATGGGCCGGCAGCGGTGTGGACGAAAATGGCGGGTTTGACCCCCTGGTAGCTGGGCCGGGTACCCATGAGCTGCTGTATACCTTCATCGACGATAACAACTGCGAGATCCAGGCTGCTCCCACCGTTGAGGTACAGGCGCGCCCCGAGTTGTCCTTTACGCCTCAGGACAGCCTTTGTATCTCTGCGGTGGAAGTCGGCCTGAACAGTGTTTTCGAGGCGACTGCCAACCCGGGCAGTGGCACCTTCAGCTGGAGCGGGCCGGGCGTGCAGGAGGCGGATGGCACTTTCAATACAGACGGGCTGGCAGCCGGCAATTATACGGTGACAGTTACTTACGCGTACGAAGCCTGTACGGTAGCCGACAGCCTGGCTTTTATCCTCTATTCAGCCAATCCGCTTGAATTGACGCCCGACACTGCCATTTGCATTTCGGACGGGCAAACCCAATTGAGTGCTAATTTGCCCGGGGGTTACTGGTCGGGGCCAGGCATCGACAGCACATCCGGGTGGGTGAGCTTTCCGGAGAGCGGGGGCATCTATACCTTCTCCTACGAATATGCAGTTGGCACTAACTGCGCTCAATCCGGCACGGTCGGCCTCAACCTGATCGATCTGAGCAGCGCCATTGCAATAGGGGAAGACGAATCCGTTTGTGAGGGCACCCCCACCTTTACGCTGGGAGCAGCCTTGCCCGTAGACGGGGCCTGGCAGGGTCCAGGGATAGTGGATTCCGTGGCCGGTACGATTGATCTGCAAGGCCTGCCCGCCGATACGGCCTACACCTATCATTATTGCATAGAAAGCGATACTGCTGAAGGGTGCCGGGCCTGCGACCAAAAATCTTTCACCATTCACCCCAATCCTGTCGCTGACTTTGATTTAGCCGGCCTGCCCTGCATTGGCAATACCTTTACCCTTACGGATAGCACGGAGGGCGCAGTGGCTTACGATTGGGATTTTGGGGATGGCACGACGAGCACGCTGCCGGCCCCTTCCCATACTTACAGTCAGCCGGGCACCTACGAGATTACCCTGGAGGCCACTTCCAGCTTTGGCTGCACGGATGCGGCAGACACCACCCTCTACATCACCACCGCCCCACAGGCGGCTTTCACCCTGGAAGAAACGGAAGGCTGCGCCCCCTTTGAATTGCAAGTCAGTAATATGAGTACAGGGGATAGCCTGCAGCAATTCTGGCAAATTGAGGGCGATACCCTGCTTGGGCCAGGGTTGGATGGCGTTGTCTTAGACAGTATTACCACAGATTCTGTATTTCAGGTACTGCTGACCGTCCAAAACTTTTGCGGGCCGGATACGCAGTTAGCGGAAGTCGTGGTGCACCCCTACCCAATTTCCAGTTTTGGCATCAGTGCGGATGAAGGCTGTTCCCCCCATACGGTCGACTTCGCGAACACAACCCTTGGGGCGGCGGATGCTTATTTTTGGGATATGGGCAACGGCAATACGTACACGGATAGCCTTCCGCCCGACCAATCCTACACTACTTCGGATACAGTGGTAGCCGACTACCCCATCATCCTCATTGCTACCAACGAGTGCGGTACCGACACGGCTACCCAAATGGTAACGGTTTATCCGCCTAATATCCGCGCTTTCATCCAGTTGGATACCCTGGAGGGCTGTGCCCCTCTGACCCTGCAGTTGGAAAATTACTCCACCCCCGGCGCCCAGAACAGCTGGGCTGTAGCCTCACCCAATGGCAATTGGAGTGGGAGTGCTGAACCCAACCCGGTATTTACGCTGGAAGAGCCCGGTGTCCACACCATTATCCTTTACGCCGATGGCTGCGGGCAGGATGCTGATACTGCCTGGGTGGAGGTATTGCCCGCCCCCGAGCCTGCTTTTGACTTAAGCCCTCAGGCCTGTGTAGGGCATCCGGTGTCTTTTACCAACTTGTCAGCGGGTATAAGCGGCAGTGAATGGGATTTTGGAGATGGGGCTACTGCTCAGGCTACTGCCCCCGAGCACACTTATGATTCGGCCGGGGTTTACGAAATCACCCTGACGGTGTACAGCCTGATCAACAATTGCCCGGCTACCATCACGGGCACCATTGAGGTCCTTGGCGTGCCCGAAGCTGCCTTTGAGCCATCTGCTACGGCTGGCTGCTCGCCGCTAACGGTAGACTTTGCGAATGCCAGCAGTGGGGTAGGGGCGTTGAGTTTCGTCTGGGAGTTTGGGGATGGGAGCTCAGCGGTTTTCGACCCCGCCCCGTCACATACCTTTACCCAACCGGGCACCTACGCTGTACGCCTTACGGCAATGGATGAGCAAAATTGTTTCAGCGACACCTCCTTCCTCAGCATTACCGTTTTCGAGGACCCCGTCAGCCAGTTTGCCTTTGAGCAGACTGCATTCTGCCTGGGGCATGATACGCTGTTTTTGGACAACCAATCCCAAAATGCGGTCAGTTACGCATGGACGGTGTTCGGGCAGGCGTATACGATGGCAGAACCCCAGGTCGTACCCGATGCGCCCGGTGAGTACCTTATTGAGCTGGTCGCGCGGAGTGCGCAGCAGTGTACGGACACTTCCGTGCAGATGGTTACCTTCTTGCCCAGCCCTTCAGCGGGCTTCAGCTTTGGCCCTGCAACCGGTTGCCAGGATTTGGAAGTCGCCTTTGATAATACTTCGGTTGATGCAGATACCTACAGTTGGGACTTCCAGAACGGCAACAGCAGTACTGTGGCCAGCCCTACACAGGTCTTCACCGCGCCAGGCACCTACCCGGTGCAGCTTATTGCTTATCATTTCAATGGCTGCCCCCCCGATACAGCCGTTCAGAATATAGAAGTCTGGCCCAAGCCCTTAGCCGATTTCAGCTTTACCCAGCCGGACAACTGCGGGGCTCCCAAAACCATTGCGTTTGCCAATTTTTCGGAAGGCAATATCAATAACCAATGGGACTTCGGGGACGGGGCCACAGCTACGGATACGCAAGCCAGCCACCTTTTTGAAAATGAGGGGCAGTACCCGGTAACCTTGGTGGTTGAAAACAGTTACGGCTGCCAGGATACACTCACTCAGGTTATTGATATTTTGGGCAAGCCGGAAGCGGCCCTACAGCTCTCCGTCAACCGGGGGTGCCAGCCACTTTACGTGGAGGGTAGCAATTTATCTCAGCAGGCGCAATCTTATATTTGGTCTGTAGAGTCGCTCCCTCCTATGGAGATCAACAGCCCGGCATTTACCTTAGCGGAAGCGGGCACTTATGATGTGCAGCTGGTGGCTATTTACAATGACCGTTGCGTTGATACCCTGATGTTGCCTGATGCTATCGAGGTCTATGAGACGCCAACGGCCAGCTTTGAATATACCGTTGACCCCCTGGAGAGCGTGATCGGGGATGTGGCTTTTCACAACCGCTCGGAACGTGCCAACCGCTTCCATTGGGATTTGGGCGACGGGCAGTCGACGACGGTTTTCGAGCCTGTCCATCAGTATGACTTCAACGGCGAGATTGAAGTCCGCCTGACTGCTTTTAACGATAATGGGGGGTCCTGGACTTGTGAACATGACACCTTGCAGGCTTTGACCCCTGAGTGGATTACCACTTTCCATGCCCCTAATGCCCTGTCTCCGGAATACGGCACCGAAGGGGTCCGCCATTTCAAACCGGTGGGTATCGGCATTGAGGAATACGCTATTGCTATTTACTCCCCCTATGGGCAGCAAGTTTGGTATTCCGAGGCGCTGGAAAACCATCAGCCCGCCGAGGCTTGGGATGGTACATACGAGGGGGCACTGCTGCCGCAGGGTGTTTATACGTGGAAGGCGGAAATGACTTTTCTAAGCGGAGAGCGCCGCCGCCGCACGGGGACGGTAACGCTGTTGCGATAAGAGTCAGGTGCGGGCAGTCCCGTGCCGGATGTGTGCCTCAAATGCAGGCACTTTGCCACCTGGGGCTGGCTTTGGCACGCATCAATCGCAGCAGAGCTGGCAGTAGTCGAAAAAAAGTAGCAGAAAATGCTTAAACTGCGTATACTTGAATTGGCATAATTACAACTATGGAACCCAAGGATTTCTTCGATTACGGCATTAAGAAAGTAAAAGCGCAATTTATGAGCGAGTCAACAGGTGAACGCAGCAAGCATGTGGATACCATCATCCGCAACCACGTCATATGGTCAATGGGAGCAGGGCTGATCCCCGTCCTGATAGCCGATATTTTTGCGGTTAGTGCGCTGCAGTTGGACATGATCCGGCAGATGAGCAAAGTCTACGACGTGAACTTCTCAGAGACCCAGGGCAAGGCTATTGTCACTTCGCTGACGAGCTCCACGCTGGCCAGGATCGGCGCAGGCAGCATCGTCAAAATGATCCCTGTGCTGGGGTCAGTAGTTGGCGGCATCACCGTCTCTGTTTTTGCGGGGGCATCTACCTATGCCCTGGGGCAGGTTTTCAAGCGCCACTTCGAGTCAGGCGGGACCATTCTCGATTTCGACCCCGCCCGGTTGAAGAAGATGTACAAGGAGCAGTTTGAAAAGGGTAAAAAGGTAGCCGAGCAGTGGCGCAAAGACGACAAGGCGAAGCGGGCAGCAGACGAAGCCGCCAAGGAGAACCCGGCGGCTTACGCTCAGCCTTCCGAAAGCGCAGCTGAAGCCACCGCCGAAGCGCCAAAGGAAGAAGGCGACGTGCTCAACCGGCTCAGAGAGCTGGGGGCCTTGCGTGATAAGGGCATCATCTCGGAAGCAGAATTCCAGTCGATGAAAGCCAAATTGATTAAGGAGTTTTAGAGCCGGGCGGCGGGCTGAACGCCGTGGTGGGAAAAGTCATTTTGCTGATACTTGAAGTAGGCCGCCACGGCAATCATCGCCGCATTATCGGTACAATACTCGAATCTGGGGATGTAGGTCTGCCAGCCTTCCTGCTGCCCCATCGCTGTCAACCCTTCACGCAGTGCGCTGTTGGCAGAGACGCCTCCGGCGATGGCAATTTCGTGGATGCCGGTTGTCCGCGCTGCTTTGCGCAGGCGTTTAAGCAGGATGCTGACGATGCGATCTTGTACGGATGCGCAGATATCGTTCAGGTGGCGCTCTATAAAGTCCGGGTCTTTTTTGAGTTCGGCCTTGAGGAAATACAAAATAGAGGTTTTCAAGCCACTAAAGCTGAAGTCCAGGCCTGGGATTCGGGGTTCGGGGAATTCGTAAACTGCCTGGCCCTGCTGCGCCAGCCGGTCGATAATTGGGCCAGCAGGGTATTCCAGCCCCAACAGCTTGCCCGTTTTGTCAAAAGCTTCGCCGGCGGCATCATCCAGGGTCTGGCCGATGACTTCCAGTTTATCGGGCGCTGTCACCTTTACAATTTGGGTATGGCCTCCGCTGACGGTCAGGCAGAGGAAAGGGAAACGAGGGTGCGGGGGTTCTGCAAAGTGGGCCAGGACGTGGGCATCCATGTGGTTGACTTCGATGAGCGGAATGTCCAGGCTAAGGGCCAGGGCTTTGGCGAAGGACACGCCCACAATGAGAGCGCCCAGCAGGCCAGGCCCCCGGGTGAAAGCCACCGCATCGAGCTCGGCTTTTGAAATGCCAGCTTTGCGGATGGCAAGGTCAACCACCGGAATAATATTAATTTGGTGGGCACGGGATGCAACCTCAGGGACGACCCCTCCGTATAAACGATGAGCATCCTGGCTTGCAACACAATTGCTCAGGACTTTCCCATCTTTAAGCACAGAAGCAGACGTATCATCACAGGAGGATTCAATGGCCAAAATGGTGGTAGGCATCACTTTCGTATTTCTTTATCTGCAAACATAATTAACATTCCCAAAACTGATCTGGATTATGGCTGCGACTTCTTTAGTTACAAAAAAAAGCCCGGCCCCAACTGCTGAACGGGCCAACGCTCAAACGCTCAGAAACGACGAGGCGAGTTGTATTGTTGCCACAGGGACAAGCATTGAGGGGGATTTCCGCTCCGAAGAGAATATCCGCTTAGATGGTCGGGTCAAGGGCACAGTCCGCTGCGCTAAGCGCCTGGTCGTAGGCGAAAAAGGCCTGGTGGAAGGCGATGTCAGGGCGGCTACTGCTGTAGTGGCAGGCAAGGTGTTGGGGGACCTAACCGTAGAGGGTGCCCTGCAGCTGACAGGTACCGCCAGGATCGAAGGCGAGATCACGGCCAAGCTCATGACCGTAGACGAAGGTGCCCTTTATAATGGGGTCTGCAAAATCGGCGGATAGGCGCAAAATCTCCCGGAATTGTATTATCTTAAGGTTCAGCCTCCGGTTTTTGACCAGGCGCTGAGCAAAGCTGGTCGTGGGCCGGGCTGGAAAATTGCTAACTGGCACATACCGGTTTTTCGGGGGAAATTATTTATACTTGCGTCAAAACAAACCGAAAAATGAGAATAGTTATCAACTTGGTTCTGGCCGCCATCGTAGTAGGTTTGGTCTGGGTACTGATCAGCAGTATTCAGGAGCCTATCGCTTTCAAAGCCGAAAAAGAAAAGCGGGAAAATGCCGTTATCGACAAACTGATGAAGATCCGCACCGCCCAGGAGGCTTTCCGGAATATCAAAGGCGGTTTTGCCCCTTCCTTCGACTCCCTGTCTTACGTGCTTAAGAATGACAGCTTTGCCATCATCAAGGTGATCGGCGACCCGGATGACCCCAACTTTACGGGGGAGATCATCTACGATACGACCTACCTGCCGGCCTATGACTCCATCCGCTCCGTAATGGGAATGTCGCTTGATTCCCTCCGTTATGTTCCTTTCGGCAGGGGGCAGTCTTTTGAAATCAAGGCCGATACTATTACTTACCAGAGCACCACAGTGCCTGTTGTCGAGGTCGGCGTGCGCCGTAAGGTATTTATGGGGCCTTTCAAGGACCCGCGGTTTGCCCGCTACGACAGTGGTTATGACCCCAACAGTGTGCTGAAGTTTGGTAATATGAATGCACCAAACCTCTCCGGCAATTGGGAAAGATAGTCAAACAGCTCATATCACCAACTTTTAATTCAAGGCAAACTAAAACCTATGAACTGTCCATCCTTTTGGGGATGGACAGTTTTGGTTTTGCAGTCCTCAACGATCAGCGGGAAGTCCTGCTGTTGCGGCAGTACGATACCGAAAGCCGAGGTTTGGAGCCCGCTTTCCTGGAGGGCATCTGCAAAGCAGATCAGCACCTCTCGGCAGCTTACCGCAATACCCGCCTGGCTTACGCGCTGGGTGAGCAAGTACTGGTCCCCGAACGTTTGTACGATCCTAAAGAGCAGTGGGCCTATCTGCAGTTCAGCACCCGTCTATCTGAAAAAATGGAGGTGCTCACGGATACGATTGCTGCCTATGGCATCAAACTGGTATACGCTGTCCCCGCAGCAACTGATGAAGCCGCAAGGAAGCTCTTCCCGGGCTGCCGGGTATTTTACCTGGGCAGCGCGCTCATGGAAGGGCAGCGCAAATTGGCGGGTGGCACCGCCGGTCAATCGCTTCAGCTGCACCTCAAAGACCATTGGGTGTTCGTTAGCGCGGTTGAAGAAGGGCATTTGGCCTTTTTTAATGCTTATGCTTACCGCAGCGCCAAAGACTTTCTCTACTATGCATTGCTGGCTTGCGAGCAGTCTGGGCTGAACCCGGAACAGGTTCAGGTTTACCTCAGCGGCCAGCTTATGGAAGACTCCGAAATATACCGCTTGCTGGCCCGGTACTTTAAAAACCAGCAGTTTGTGGACCCCGGGGCGCTCTTCTCCATAGCGCCGGAGCTTAAAAAAGCGGACCCCTACCTTTACTTCGATTTGCTGAGCCTCAGCCTACTCTAAACTTTTACCCGCTATGCGAATCATTGGAGGTGCCTTCAAGGGGCGCCGTTTCAACCCTCCCGCCAAGAACTGGCCCACCCGGCCCACTACCGATTTTGCCAAGGAGGGCTTGTTTAATATACTTTACAACCGCCTGGACCTGGAGCAGTTGAAGGTACTCGACTTGTTTGGGGGCACCGGCAGCCATAGCTATGAGTTTATCTCCCGGGGGTGCCGCGATGTCACTTACGTGGATAAATTTCCGGGCTGTGTGAAGTTTGTTAAGCGTACCGCTGAAGAATTGGGGATAGCCCCTTACCTCCGTATCGTGCATAGCGATGTTTTTAAATTCATGCCTATGGATGGGCAAACGTACGACTATATTTTTGCGGGGCCTCCCTATGGATTGCCAGCGATTGACAGCATTCCGGGCCTGATCTTCGAACATCAGCTGCTGGCAGAAGGGGGGCTGTTCGTCATGGAGCACAACCCCAACCATTCTTATCAGGATCATCCGGGATTCACGGAGGAGCGGCACTATGGCAAGACTATTTTTAGTTTTTTTCAGCATCTGACCAACGATTCCAAATAGTTTGGTGTTGCTTCAACTGCATACCAGTGGATTGCGCCGTAAACATTGGACTGCTAAAGGCCGGGCAGGGTTTAGGCGTGAAAAGGTATCAAATAATTCGGTCTCGTGGTACTCGTCATGATAGTATAGAATGCGGCACTAATCCAACCTTGCCGCCCGTTAACGGCTAATACCGATTGCTATGAAAATGAAATCTCTACTGCTGCTGTTCTTCATTTTGCCCGCCTGGGTGCAGGCCCAGTATGATTTTACCGGTACCTGGGAAGGCACACTCACCCAGGATACAGGGGGCTATGCGCCGGAGTATCAATTCAAGTTGTTTCTTAAGCAAGAGGGCACATCAATCACCGGGCGCTCCTATGTAAAGCTCGGCAAGATATTTGCCGAAATGAAACTAAAGGGGCAGCTTATCGGCAACAAAGCCATCCATTGGGAGGAAACCAAAATTATCGACCATTGGAAATACGAAAATATGGAATGGTGCTATAAGCAAGCTAACCTGTTTATCGTATCAGAAGGTAAGGAGGTGAAGCTAGAAGGGCCCTGGAGCGGGCATACCGGTGTCTCAGAATGCATTCCCGGCAAAATCATGCTAAAGCGGGTCTCGCCCCGCGCCTGAAAACCAGCGAATGCTGCTGCCGCTCATGCAACAAACCGCATCAAGGGCCGTATTGCTACCCGAAAACCTCTGATACTCCTCAAAATTTGATACTTTTGGCGCTTTGCCGCAATACGTCAACGCATGAATATTACTGAATCCCTCCAGCATGGAGTTGCTAAAGCTGTAAATAGCCTGTACGGAGCTGATATCGAAGCCAGTTCGGTTACCCTTACCCCTACCCGCAAGGAATTTGAGGGCGACTACACTGTCGTCGTCTTTCCCTATGCCAAGGTAGCCCGGCGGAAACCCGAGCAGATTGGAGCAGAAATCGGGCAGTTTTTGGAACAGGAAGTAACAGAAGTGGCAAGCTTCAACGTGATCAAGGGGTTTCTCAACCTGTCGCTGAGCGACCGATTCTGGATCGGCGTGCTGGACAACATCAGCCAAGAGGAAAACTATGGCCGGCATCCCCGCCGGGGCAAAAAAGTGATGGTCGAGTTTTCGTCTCCCAATACCAACAAACCGCTGCACCTGGGCCATATCCGGAATATTTTGCTCGGGTGGTCAGCGGCTCAGATTCTGGACGCAGCCGGCTACGATGTGGTCAAAGTACAGGTGGTCAACGACCGCGGGATTGCCATTTGCAAAAGCATGCTGGCCTGGCAGTTATACAGCGAAGGAGCGACCCCGGCATCCGCCGGCCAGAAAGGCGACCACTTTGTGGGGAGTTACTACGTGCTTTTCGAGCAGAAGTTCCGCGAAGAATATAAAGCCTGGCAAGCTTCGGCAGCCGGGCAAGCGGCCTTTTCGGAGTGGAAGTCGGACGAAAAGGCGGTAAAAAAAGCCAACAAGGAACTGCAGGAACAAATCCGCAAAGCCAAAAATAAAGCCGAGCAGGAGGGGCGCACTTTTGACGACAGCCCTTTCACGCTGGAGCAGTACTTCTTTGGCACCGTTTACAAGAACACCTATTTCAATCAGCACAGCCCGCTGGGCCGGGCAGCCAAGGATATGCTGCTCAAGTGGGAAGCCGGAGACGAAGCGACCATTGCCCTTTGGAAGCAGATGAACAACTGGGTCTACGAGGGGTTTGATGAAACCTATGCTAACCTGGGGGTTTCCTTTGATAAACTTTACTACGAATCGGATACGTATTTGCTGGGCCGGGATACCGTACAGCAGGGCTTGGAAAAAGGTATCTTCTACCAAAAGCCAGACGGCTCGGTGTGGATTGACCTGACGGAAGCCAAGCTGGACCACAAACTGGTGCTGCGCAGCGATGGTACTTCGGTATACATTACACAGGATATTGGGACAGCGCAGGAGCGCTACAAGGATTTCGGTGTGGATAAGATGGTATACGTAGTGGCCGATGAACAGGACTACCATTTTCAGGTTTTGTTTGAAACCCTGCGCCGGCTGGGTGCTCCTTACGCGGACGGGCTGTTTCACCTGAGCTACGGCATGGTCGATTTGCCGACTGGCAAGATGAAAAGCCGGGAAGGGACCGTAGTGGACGCCGACGATCTGATGGCAGAAGTTATTAAGGAAGCCCGCAACAACACCCACGAGCGGGATACCCTCAGCGATGCAACGGCGGCCGAGCAGGAAGCTATTATCCAAAAGATAGGCCTGGCAGCGCTGAAGTTCTTCATCATTAAGGTGCAGCCTCAGAAACGTATGACCTTCGACCCAAAAGAGTCGGTGGATATGCAGGGGCAAACCGGGCCTTACGTGCAGAATGCCTACGTTCGGATTCAGTCTGTCTTGCGCAAAGCTGGCGGGCAGCCGGCCGGCGCAGTTGAGGGCTACGACAGCTTGCAGCCGCAGGAACGGTCGCTGATTGGCCAGCTCTATGCCTTTCCGGGCATGATTCAGGAGGCTGCTGCCCAGTACGACCCCTCAGGGTTGGCCAATTACTGTTACGATCTGGCAAAAGCTTACCACCGCTTTTACCACGATCACAGCATCCTGAGTGCTGAGTCTGAGGAAGCCAGGGCTTTCCGCATTGAGCTGTCCAAAGCTGTAGCCCATACCCTTAAGCAGGGTATGAGCTTGCTAGGCATCGCTATGCCTGACCGCATGTAAACGGCCCGCATTCCGGCTTCGGGCATGAAAGCATAAATTGAGTCTACAGAATCCTAAGATATGAGCAACGAAAGCAAAGAATCGCTGAACTTCATCGAGCAGATCATTGAAGAAGATATAAAAAACGAAAAACACGGTGGGCGCATTCACACCCGCTTCCCGCCTGAGCCTAATGGCTACCTGCACATTGGCCACGCCAAGGCGATAACCGTCAATTTTGAATTGGCGCAAAAGTACGGCGGCAAGACTAACCTCCGCTTTGACGATACCAACCCCACTACGGAGGAAACAGAGTACGTGGAAAGCATCAAGCGGGATATCCGCTGGCTGGGCTTCGAGTGGGAAGGGGAGGCGCGCTTTGCCTCCGATTATTTCCCTAAGCTTTACGAATTTGCCCAAAAACTGATCCGAAAGGGACTGGCTTACGTGGATGATTCGTCTGCCGAAGAGATTGCCGAACAGAAGGGCGATATTGGTGTGCCGGGTAAGGAGAGCCCTTACCGCAACCGCAGCGCGGAGGAGAACCTTAAGCTATTCGAAGAGATGAAAGCAGGGAAATACCCGGATGGGGCGAAGGTGCTCCGCGCCAAGATCGATATGGCCCATGACAACCTGCTGCTGCGCGACCCGGTGCTCTACCGGATCAAGCATGAAAGCCACCACCGTACCGGCGGGGAATGGAATATTTACCCGATGTACGACTTCGCCCACGGGCAGTCGGATTCGATAGAAGGCATCACCCACTCCCTTTGCTCCCTGGAGTTTTTCCACCACCGGCCGCTGTACAATTGGCTGATCGAGCAACTGGAAATCTTCCCGAGCCGGCAAATCGAATTTGCCCGCATGAACGTCGCCTACATGATTACCAGCAAACGCAAACTGTTGCGGCTGGTCAAGGAAGGCTACGTGGAAAGCTGGGATGACCCCCGTATGCCTACCTTGTCGGGCATGCGCCGCCGGGGCTACCCGCCTCAGGCGATCCGCACTTTTTGCAATAAAGCCGGCACGACCAAGCGGGAAAACCTTATCGACATGAGCCTGCTCGACTTTTGCGTGCGCGATGAGCTCAACCGTACGGCTCCCCGCATAATGGCTGTCCTCGACCCGCTCAAAGTGGTTATTACCAACTACCCGGAAGGGCAGGTAGAGGATATGGAAGTGGAAAACAACCCGGAGGACGAATCCATGGGTACCCGTAAGATGCCCTTTTCCCGGGAAGTGTATATTGAGCAAAAAGACTTTATGGAAGACCCGCCCAAAAAGTTTTTCCGCATGGGGCCGGGCCGCAATGTACGGCTGAAGGGAGCTTATATTTTGCACTGCGAGGATTTCATCAAGGATGAAGCCACAGGGGAAATCAAAGAAGTGCACTGTACGTACTACCCCAACAGCCGTTCGGGCCAGGATACTTCCGGCATCAAAGCCAAGGGCACGCTGCACTGGGTGTCCGTGCCGCACGCGCGCAAAGCCGAGGTGCGCCTGTACGACCGTTTGTTTACGGATCCTACCCCTGACCGGCATGAGGATAGAGAATATCTGGAGTTCTTAAATCCAGACTCACTGGAGGTCCTTGAAGAAGTATTCCTGGAGCCCAATGTCGAAGGGCTGGCACCGGGGCGCCAATTCCAGTTTCTAAGGATAGGGTATTATGTGGTCGACAGAGATAGCACGGAGGATCATTTGGTTTTTAACCGGACCGTTACATTGCGGGATACCTGGGCAAAGCTCCAGAAGAAAGGAAAATAGCGGGCGCACGGCTGGCGAGCCTCTGCTTTGGCCAGGGCGAAAGGCCGGGGGAACCGGGTCAGAAAAAACGGCACTGCCCATTGCGTAGGCAGAGCCGTTTCTGAGGTGGAATTGTCCGGTGGGGGCAGGCTTATTCATCCCGCGGTTGGTCTTTGCGCCGGGTCTGCTCCTTCTTCTCCAGGCGTGCCAGCACCTCCTTGAATTCTTCCATGTCTTGCTCCTTACGGTCTTCAAACATCCGGCCTACATTCCTGCCGCTCATGAACTCTCCGCTGCGGTGTATGCCCCTGAGGAAGGAATCGTACCCTTTGCCGTGGTGGTAGTAGCCCAGGGGGGCGATAACGTAACTGGCTACAAAATGACCGCAGGAGTTGCATTGCACAAACACCTTATCAGACTCACCGATCTTCCGGACCAGTATGTTCTTGACATCAGTAGAATCACAGAATTGGCAGTGCTGAACGTGAAGTTCCATAAGCTACAGTTTAAAATAACAGTGGAATATAGAAAATACTTGCGACCGCTGTGCCAATTAACGCCAATAAAGTTAGGATAAGGCCAGCCAGCAGCATATCCTTTGCTTGCAGCAAGCCGGAGCCAAAGGCAATGGCGTTGGGCGGGGTGCTGACGGGCAGAGCCATGGAAGTAGAGCACATAATGGCGATAGCTACTGAAAAAAGCAATTCGTTGCCTGGCAGAGAAATGGCTACCGGGATCAATAGGTTGGCAGTGGCCGTATTGCTCATCACTGTAGTCATGCCCGCTGCCATGACCAGCAGGATGCCAAAGACAAACAGGAAGCCTTGATCCATAGGTATGGCGTCCGCGATTGTGTCGGTCAGGCCGCTGACTTTCAGGACGACCCCCAGGCAAAGGCCGCCGCCCAGCATGAATAAGATGTCCCAGGAAATATTGCGGAAATCCGGGGTGCTCAGCAGGCCAATCCCGAAGCTGGCGATAATGCACAACAAACCTATGGTTCCGGTGCTCAGTCCGGTAAAGCCGCCGCTTAGCCAGCCGAGGATGGTCAGGGCAAAGATGACCATGACAATTTTTTGCCGGACTGTGAAGTCTTCCGGCGCTTCCTCTTCCTCCTCCATTTGGATGGTAATGGCACCCGGCGGATAAAGCCGCAGCAACAACTGCCAAAGCGCAGCCAATAAAAGCAGCAACAAGGGCATACTCAGGCCCATCCAACGGGAGAAGGAAATCTCGATCCCTGCCCGGTTGAGGTATTCCATGGCAATAGCGTTGGGCGGGGTGCCAATGGGCGTGCCCAGCCCGCCGATATTGCAGGCAAAAGGAATCGCTAGCGCGATAGCTTTGGCAAACCTGGAGGTAGACGGGATTTGTAAAATCAGCGGGCCAACGATAGCAAACATCATCGCAGCTGTGGCGGTATTGCTCATCCACATCGACAGCAGGGCAGATATGATGATCAGCCCCAGCAGCACCCGGTGGGGGGCATTACCGGTGCGCCGGATCATCCAGTGGGCAATCCGTTTGGCCAGGCCGTATTTGTTGAGCAGGGCAGAAAGGACGAAGCCGCCCATAAAGAGCAGGGTGATGTCCCCAAAAAATGCTTGCAAAAAATCCGATTTGTCAGCGGGCTGCCCTGCCGTATCCAGTACCGGCATCAGCCACAGGATACTCATCGCCAGTACCCCCATGCTGGTAATGTACAGGGGCAGCGTCTCGGTGATCCAAAACAAGGCCGTGAGCAAAAGGATATTTAGCGCTACCGATTCCGGGATGCTGAGCCCCAGGAAGGCGTGGTAAAGGCCAGTGAGGTGGCCAACCGTGAATAACACTGCTAAGCTAAGGGCTGGCCAGTGAGGTCGAAGCCGCTGGAATATTTGTTCCATCTCTCTTGAATTAGGGGTCAATGATAGACCATACCTTCAGAATTGCAAAATATCAGCTTGCTGATATTTATCACTTTGAAAATGAGGCGGGTGCAAGATGTTCGTTGACAAGGGCTATATTGCAATATTTACTTTTGCCTCCTCGCCGACCGGGAAAACTTATGCGGAAAAAAGATAGTGTGGAGGAATTTGCTATATTTACCTCCCTAAAGCGGCGCAGGATGAGAACAGCTTGCTTATCCGGTGGAGGTGAAAGGACAGGGCCGAATAAAAACACAGGCTCGTTAACTTAACTCCCGGATCTTGCGGTTAAAAGCACCCCGGTAGCTCCTGCCAACAAATTCGGTCAATATTAGCGATTCATTTAATGAGAAAACTGCCTCACTTTTCAATAGAAAAGCAGAGGCTGCCATATCCTTACCCTTAGGTGTGAGCCGGGTATGGATTGCAAATAAGTACCGGCGTTAGAAGGATTTGCCACAATGGGCAGCCACCTTTTAAACTTGGAATAGGCGTCTGCCCGACGCAAGAGTTTGCCGGTACGCAAAGGTATGCCGACCTCAGAGCGACATAGCATATGCGAAGTCGCCAGTGTCCAATTACGGTCACCGGTGGCCAAAGCCTCTGGCGACGCACGGGCAGGCACAAAGCAGGTTTGCCCCGACTTTTAATCGGGGAAACTACTTCGTCGTCGGTTTAGGGCCGGCATAAGCGCGGGTAAACGGCCGTTAACGGTGACCATCGGGGCCATTTTGCCCGGCATTTACATTCATTAGTTCATCAAAACTCAAAAAAGTATGAATTACTCTGCGAAGTTCAGCATGGTGCTGGCGTTGCTGTTCACCTCCGTGGCGGCCATTGCACAGTTCAACGTGATTGGAAACGTGACGGACAACAATGGTGAACCGCTTATTGGGGTGTCTATCATTGTCAAGGGATCAACTACCGGCACAGTAACCGACTTCAATGGAGACTTTAACCTCAACGTAAGGGGGGAAGAAGCCACACTGGTCTTTTCCTACACAGGTTATGCCTCGGAAGAAGCCGTTGTTACGCCCAGCAACAACAAACTGAATGTCATCCTTGAGGAGGATATTGCCGACCTGGAAGAAGTGGTCGTCACTGGTCTGGCCTCGGGGGTAAAGCGAGCCAATCTGGCCAATAACGTCTCCACCATTTCCAGCGAAGAGCTTACGGAGGTGACTACCCAGCAGACCATCGATGGTGCGTTGTATGGCAAAATGACAGGGGTTAACATTACCTCTAGCTCTGGCGCTCCCGGTGGCGGTATTGCCATGCGCTTGCGTGGTATTTCTTCCCTGACCGGTAACAACCAGCCGCTGTTTATTATCGATGGTGTTTATATCAGCAATGCGGAAATTCCCAGCGGTCTGCGTTTTGCTTCCGGAGCCAACTCGGGCTCTGAGGAAAACGCTTCCAACCGCCTGGCTGACCTCAACCCTGAAGATATTGAGAGTATTGAAGTCCTCAAGGGAGCTTCTGCCGCCGCTATTTACGGTACCCGGGCAAATGCCGGTGTAGTTATTATCACCACCAAGCAGGGGCAGGCGGGAAGAACTAAGGTCCGTTTCGAGCAGGACTTTGGCGTCAATACCATACAGCAGTTTGTAGGCCGCCGGCAGTACACCCCGGCTGAAGTAGAAGAAGCCTTCGGTGCAGACGAGCGCGAAAAGTTCGAACAGGCGCAAAACGCCGGTGAAGTATTTGACTACGAGCAAGAAATCTACGGTAACGATGGTTTCATCAGCGACTCCCGCCTCTCCATTTCCGGTGGCAATGAAAAAACGACCTTTTATTTCAACACCAGCTACCGCGACGAAGAGGGGATTATCGAAAACACCGGATTTGACCGCTTTTCGATGCGCCTGAATGTGGACCACCGCATTTCAGACCGCATTAAGCTGGGCGTCAATGCCAACTACATCAATTCCTTTGCCAGCCGGAGCTTTACCGGCAACGAAAACGAAGGTGGCCTGAGCTACGGCTACAACCTGGCCTTTACCCGCGATTGGGTTAATTTGTTCCCCAACGAATTGGGCCTCTACCCCAACAACCCGAATGCGGCCGGCAACCCTATCTTCGTTCGGGACAATACCTGGAATGAAGAGCGCAACAACCGGGTGATTTCTGGCGCCAATACCGAAATTATGCTCTACCAGACCGACCAGACTGTCTTCAAACTGACGGGTAACGTTGGCCTGGACTTCTTGCTGAACGAAACCTCGGTTTACGTTCCTGAGACCCATCAGGCGCAAGCGGGTACGACCAACGGCTTCATCGGTGAGGGCCGCAACAACATCCTGAATTACAATTATCAGGCATTCGCGATCCTGGACCACTTTACTGAGAGCAACATCAACTTCAACACGCAGCTGGGGATGATTTACCTCAACTTCGACCGCGATTTTATCCTGAACCGGGCCACGCAGTTGATCCCTGGCCAGACTAACCTTAGCAACTCTGGCGCTCAGCAGATTGGCCAGACGATTCAGACGGAAGAAGATTTCGGCCTGGTAGCCCAGGAGCAAATCAACTGGGATGACAAAATCATTGGTACCGTGGGTATCCGCTTTGATAAGTCAAGCCTGAACGGTGACCCTAATCAGTTTTATGCCTTCCCGCGGGCATCTCTGGCGGTTAATGTTGCCAATTTCGATTTCTGGAGTGTCAGCACCCTCAATCAGTTCAAGCTGCGGGTTGCTTACGGACAGACCGGGAGCAGCGCCGCCTTTGGCTCTCTGTTCACCACACTGACCCCAACCAATATCGGCGGCCGGGTCGGTATCCGGGCGGGCGGCAGCCTTGGTAACCCTAACCTGGAGCCGGAAACTTCTCAGGAATTGGAATTCGGGGCAGATATCGGTATTCTTAATAACCGCTTGAACCTCGGATTGACGTACTACATCCGCGATGTCGAAAACCTGCTATACGACTTCGATATCCCATCTTCTTCTGGCTTTGCAGACGAGAGCCGCAGCGACTTCGATCTGCGTAACCAGGGCTTGGAGGTGCAATTGGGGCTTTCCCCGGTCAGTACGGCTAATTTCAACTGGAATTCTACCGTCAACTTCTGGTTCAACCGCTCTGAGGTGACCCGCCTTGGCGTACCGCCTTTCGTGCCAACCGGCGTGGCTTTCGGCCTTGGCCTGGGTACCTTCTACGTGGAGCAGGGAGAGCCGATTACTCAACTCAAGGGTAGCGGCGATGAAGGCCCGATCACCATTGGCGATGTGGAGCCCGATTTCCAATTGGGCTGGTTCAACCAAATCAAAATCGGCAAGAATGTAGACTTCACCTTCCTGACCCACTGGAAAGAGGGCGGAGACGTGCTCAACCTGTCCCGCCTGCTCACCGACCTGGGCGGCGTAACGCCGGAAGAGTACGCTGACCTGGAGGGCTACGTGGAAGACGCTTCTTACTTCCGCCTGCGGGAAGTGGGCTTGTACTACACCCTGCCCAAGTTCAGCAATACCATCAACCGGCTACGGGTTGGCCTTTCCGGCCGTAATCTGATTACGCTGACGGACTATAGCAGCTACGATCCCGAGGTATCCACCAAGGGTACTACCGGCTTGTCGACTGGCATCGAAGTGACGCCTTTCCCAAGCTCCCGTCAGGCATATTTCCACATTACGGCTGAATTTTAAACCTGCCATTCATTTTTGAACTTAAAAGGAAAAATTCCTATGAAAAATATAACCTTATTCGTTTCCACCCTTTGCTTGATGGTAATGGCTTCCTGTACCATTGACGAGCAGTTTGACCCCAACGCCCCCAGCGTAAGCGGCATCCTCAACGAAGCTTCGCCCAACGAGCTAGACCTGCTGGTCTACGGTGCAGAAGCCCGCATGCGCACAGCCTGGGATACCTATATTACCTCAACCGGCACAGTAGCCCGAGAGCTGTACCTCTTTGATGCCGACCCTCGTAATACGGAAGATTTGCTCGGAAAGGATGGCCGCGACCTCGATAACAACACCTTCTACCTGACGGCCCCCTGGGGGACCCGCTATCAGGTGGTGAAGAACGTCAACCTTTTGCTGGAAGCCCTGCCCGATGCAGAGGGGGTTACCGCAGCTGAGGTCAATGGCTATAGCGGATACGCCAAGACGGTAAAGGCGCTGATGTTTCTGCAGGAGCTGATGCGGTTGAATGACAATGGCATTCGTACGGACGTATCAAACCCCGAAAATCTGGGGCCATTTGTCAGCAAGGAGCAAGCCTTTACTGAAATTATCCGCCTCCTGGGAGAAGCCTACGGAGAATTGCAGGACGCAGACTTCCACTTCTCCCTTTCTTCCGGCTATGCCCTCTTCAGCACGCCCGCTGAGTACGCGCAGTTCAACCGCGCTATAGCAGCCCGTGCGGCAATCTACGCTGAGCAGTATGGTCAGGCATTGAACTACCTGGAAGACTCCTTCTTCGACCTTAATGGAGATTTCAACATCGGGCCTAAAATGATCTTCAGCACTGCTTCCGGCGATATCCTGAACCCGGTCTTCAAGATTCCCGGGCAGAGTGGTGATCAGATCATTGTGCATGACTCCTATATCGAGGATATCCGGGAGGGGGATATGCGGATGGAAAAGTTCCGCCCGCGGGTAGATGCGACCTCTCAGGACGGGCTGAACGGCACCCACGAAACCGCCCTTTACGCCTCGGCTACGTCGCCAATTGATATCATCCGCAACGAAGAGTTGATCCTTATTTCTGCGGAAGCCAATATCCAGGAAGGCAACCTCGATGAGGCTGTCACCGCCCTAAACGTTATCCGCAATGCTTACGGTTTGGGGGATTACGACGAGGCTGTGGACCGCGATGCTTTGATCGATGAAATGCTCTACAACCGCCGCTATTCCTTCTGGGGAGAAGGGCACCGGATGTTTGACCTGCGCCGCTACGGCCTGCTCAATGCTGATTTCCTGCCCATCGACCGGGAGGGGGACCGCGTGTTCCAGCAGTTCCCTATACCGCTGAATGAAAACCAGTAAATCTGGCCGTTCCGGTTATAAGCAAGCGCGCCCCGCTGGCCATATAGGCAGCGGGGCGCTTTGCGTTAAGCGGCCTGGGAATCATCCGTTGGTGTATCTGATTTAAAGCAGTTATTTCTATCTTTACGCTCCCGCAACAAATCACAATCTCCAGTACGATAAGACTGCAAAAAAGCTTCATTATGATGTACCGTATGCGAAGCCTGGTATTTGCTATGCTACTGGGCTGTACTGCTTATGCCCAGGACTGCAATGACTTTTCCCTCACCGTGAACGAAGATACAACCCTGTGCGGAACGGGGCAGGCTGCCCCCCTCTCTGCGGAGCTTACCCTTCCCCCTTTCGCGCTTGAATGGTCGCCGGCCACCGGATTAGTGGACCCGCAATCCGCTGTGACCACCGCTACGGTGAGCGCAACGACGACCTATATCGTTACGGCACAGGCCATCGGCAGCAACCTGATTTTTAACGGCGATTTTGAGCTGGGCGCAGTCGGCTTCACAACAGACTACAATACCGCAAGCGGGGGCCCTAATGGCCCGCTGCACAACGAAGGGGAATACCAAGTGAGCAATAACCCCAATGCAACACACGATGATTTTGCAGCCTGTGGAGACTACACAAGCGGCAATGGCCAGATGATGATCGTCAACAGCTCCGATCAGCAGGACGATGTATGGTGCCAGGTGGTGAGCGTAGAACCGATGACCGATTATGCATTCTCTGCCTGGGTGGCTTCGGTAACGGTCGAAAACCCCGCGGTGCTGCAGTTTTCCTTCGACGGGGTTTTGTTGGGCACTACGATTAATGCCTCGCCGCAGACCTGTCAGTGGTCGCAATTTGCTCAAATTTGGAATTCCGGGAATGCTACCGATGTGGAGATTTGCGTTACCAACGTCAACAACGAATCTTCGGGCAATGACTTTGCCTTGGATGACATCCGCTTCGGCCCGGTTTGCGAAGTCACCGATTCTGTCACCATCACCGTTGGCGAAGCACCGGATGCCGTACCTGCTGTGGATTGTACAGCGGGGAGCAACGACCTGCTTTTGTCCTGGAGCCCGGTAGCCGGAGCTGCTGGCTATGTACTCGATGTCCTGGACGGGCCACAGGGGCAGTTCGAATCTGACACCAGCTACGCTATTGAGGGCCTGATGCCCGGCCAGCAAGTCAACTACGAGCTCTTCGTGCAGTCTGCGGAAGGCTGCCTCAGCCCGCCCTTTTCGGGAAGCTGTACCACACCGGAATGCCCGGCCTATGAGCTTTCCATACTTGGGGATACAGCAATTTGCGAAGGTGCACCGCTGGAACTGGTACTGCTGTTGAGCACAGAAAGCGAGGGGCCTTTTACCCTGACCTACGAATTGGGCGGCAATACCAATACCCTCCCTGCTCTGCAAAGCGGAGAAAACGCGTTAAGCCTTCCGGTAGGTGGGGCGGGTATTCTGTCCTTTACCGCCTTTGTGGATAGCAGCTACCCCAATTGTAGCTTCGGGGGGGATTTGCCTGAGGTCGGCGTGGCTGTATCGCCCGCCCCGGAAGCCGGGGTAGGGCAGACGGCTTCTTTTTGTGCCCGGACGGATACTACCTTAGCCTTGGAGAACCTGTTGGATGGGGCTGATGACGGTGGGATTTGGTCATCGTTCAATACCAACTTGCCGACTGCTGTATTCGATCCCGAAACGGCCGAACTCAGGATAAGGCAGTTGTTAGAGGCAGGCTCCCTGTCCTTCGCCTATGTAATGCCCTCTGAAGTTTGTGGCAACGACACTGCGCTGGCTGAAATTTCCATACTGCCCTTGCCGGCCGCTGAGGCGGGTGGGCCGTTTGCTTTGGATTGCAATACAGCAACGGTAGTGCTGGGCAGCCCGGCTACCGGTTCATTGCAGTACAGCTGGGAGCCACTTGTAGGCGGTGCCCTGGCTGAGCCCACCGCTGCCATGCCGGAGACGAGCAGCCCTGGCCTCTTCCGGCTTTTGGTGACAGACCCGCTTACCGGCTGCAGCCGTGCCGACTCGGCAATCGTTGCCGATGAGCGGACTTCGCCCCAACCACAAGTCAGCGTGCAAAACAGCAGCTGCGACGGGGCAGCACAAGGGCGCATAAGGGTGGACAGCGTCCGGGCGGGCTCGCCCCCCTTCGTGTACAGCCTGGATGGTATCCAATTCCTGCAAACCCCGGTCTTCACTAATCTGGAAGCTGGCAGCTACACGGTCTACGTAGAAGACAATGGCGGTTGTACTGGTGAAGTAACTGTTGCTCTGGCCAGCCCGCCCCCCGCCAACCTCCGCCTCCTGGATGAAAATGGCCAAGCCAGCCCGGTGATTACCCAAGGGGACACCCTGCAATTGTACCTGGAAAGTGGCCTGCCGGCAGACCACCTGGATACCATCATCTGGCGCCCCTCGGCCTGCGTAGGTTGCACCGACCCGAAGGTTGCGCCCCAGCGCACTACCCTTTATCAGGCGGAAGTACAAACGGTTGAGGGCTGCCTTTACACGGCTTCCATAACGGTGAGGGTGGAAGAGCGGCAGCGGTTATTTGCACCCACGGCATTTTCGCCCAACGAAGATGGCGTCAACGACCGGTTCTTCGTGTACGGCGGCCCAGAGTTTACCCGCGGTGTCCAGTTGCAAATTTACAACCGTTGGGGCAACCAAGTATTTGAGCGGGCCGACTTCGCCCTCGGCGACCCCGATGCAGGTTGGGACGGGCAATTCAGAGGCGAGCAGGCTCCACCCGGCGTGTATGGCTATCACCTGGTGGTGGAGCGGGCGGATGGGACCCTGTTCCAGGTTAGTGGAGCGTTGCACTTATTGTACTAGTGCGACTAGTCCGAAATAGCACAGCGTATTTCACGCTTGGGCGCCCTGGTTTTACTGGGTTTCTTCGGTTAGTCATTTCTGAAACACTCCACTAGATATCCTTTCTTAGTGTAAAGCCAAAAGTAGAGCCCAGGCCAGCTGTACTCCGCACATTGATGGTTTGTTTGTGGGCCTCGATGATGTGCTTGACGATTGACAAGCCCAGCCCAGAGCCCCCCCTTTCCCGGGAGCGGCTTTTATCGACACGGTAGAAGCGGTCGAAAACATGGTTGATGTGTTTTTTGGGGATACCCAGCCCATTGTCAGCGACTTCAATCAGGATGTTGTTGTCCATGTCGTAAAAGCCGATGCGGGTACGGCCGTTTTCTTCGCCGTACTTGATAGAGTTGCTGACCAGGTTGGTGATGACTTGCCGGATGCTCTCCCGGTCGGCCTGCACCTTGAAGTTTTGGGAAGCCCCGTCCTTGAATTCCAGGGTAATATGCCGCTCCTTGGCTTTGAATTCAAGGTCTTCAAAGACCTCTTCCGCCAGTGCGCGGATATCAAAGGTTTGAATTTCCAGCATGAGCTCGCCGGACTCCAGGCGGGAAATCGCTTCCAGGTCTTCCACGATCGTATGGAGCCGTTCCAGGTTTTTGGCGGCCTTGGTGAGGAAGGTGGTATTCACCTTTGGGTCCTGCAGCGCCCCGTCTAGCAAGGTATGTAAATACCCCTGTATATTAAAGATTGGTGTTTTTAGCTCGTGGGAAATATCCCCCACGAAATTGCGCCGGTACTCTGCCCAGGCTTTGTATTTGTCCAGTTCTTCTTTTTGCTGCTCTGCCCACTCTGCCACTTGCTTTTCCACCTCATCGATGATATTGGCTCGGATATCAATGCTCTTGTTTTTTTCCTGTGGGGAGACCTTGTGCTTGTGGATGGTCTTATAGATGAGCTTGATCTTGCGGTATATGTACTTTCGCAGGTAGTAAATAGTGATAAGGTAAGCCGCCAGGAAAAGCGCAATACCCAGGAGGCTCAGCGTGAAAAAGCGGGACAGCTCGAAGTAGTACTGAACGCCCTCCAGGATAAGCCAAACGAGCAGGGAACTGCCCGTGATATACAAAGCGACAATTTGTGCAATCTGTTGAGGTGTAGGGTTTTTAAGCATCAGGTAGCGGGTGTGTTGCTGGGATTATAACGATAGCGGCTGGCCAGTTAAAATTCAAATTTGTAGCCGATGCCTTTGATTGTTTTGATGTAGTGGTCGCCAATTTTTTCGCGCAGTTTGCGGATGTGGACGTCGATGGTGCGGTTGCCTACGATAACATCGGTGCCCCACACCTTGTTGAAAATTTCCTCTCTGGAGAATACCTTGCCTGGTTTGGAGACGAGCAGGTATAGCAATTCAAATTCTTTCTTAGCCAGTTCGATGACCTCATCCCCTTTATTGACGCTTACACGGTCCCGGTCAATGACGAGGTCGCCCACTGTGAGGGAATTGGGGGCGGCACTTTCTTCTTCCCGGCGCTCAGAGCGGCGCAGTAAGGCTTTTACCCGGCTGATAAAGACCCGCGGGCGGATTGGCTTGGTGATGTAGTCATCCCCGCCCACATCCAGGGCTGCAATCTGGGAGTAGTCTTCCTCTCTCGCTGTCAGGAAAGTAATCAGCGTATGCTCAAACCCCGGCTTGTTGCGCAACTGCCGGCAAACTTCGACGCCGTCCATTTTCGGCATCATGATATCCAGAATAATCAGTTGAGGATGTTCTCGCTCGGCAATTTTGATGCCGTCCTCTCCGTTCGACGCTGTGAGCACCTCATAACCTTCCTTCACCAAATTGTACTTTAGGAAATCGAGAATATCAGGTTCATCGTCTACGATGAGAATCTTAACCGGATCCATCTATACAGGGTACGTTAATTGATAAAACTGCAATTTAAGTCTTTATTGCCTTGAAAAGGCTTCCAAGGCGCAGCTAAGTTACAGGGTAAATACCCGCCCAATGAGTTGTCTTGCATTAAGTATATGTTAAGAAATCTCAGGCTCTCACTCTTGCTTGGATGCGGCGCCAAGGGTTTCCACCCGCTCCATAACCCGGTCGTAGAGGTCTTTCATCCGTTGGGGGTCTTCCCGCAATTGCTCCAGGGATTGATGGACCGCTGCGGAATCCACCTTATGGAGCGTATAGATTTGATCGTAATAGACCGCCGACATGCTGTCTTTGGTATCGCCGCGCAGCGCTTGCAGAGCTGCTTCCGCAATGTGAATGTCAGCCAGCACCAGCACAAGACGCTCCTCCGGTACCCGCAGCGGCCGGGGCTCGTCGTTGCAGGCTGCCACACTGCAAAAAAGGAAGATCGCCAGTAGAAACCGAGTAAGCTGTACCATCAGGTAAAGTACTGTTTAGGATAATAAAATTCAGTCAGGCGGCCGGTAGCGGAGGTGAAAGCAGCCCAGTCGTCCACTTCTGCCTCCACCCTAAACGTCCCGCAGGTTGGAATATTGGCTATGAAGCTCGTAGCAAAGGTATTGGCCAGGGTAGTCCAGGTAGGGTTGTGCCCGAAGAGGAAAACCACCTTCCAACCGGGGTCAAACTGCTCAATCAGCTTCATAATATCCACGGGAAAGGCTTCGTAAATGACGGGTTCTTCCTGTAGGTCTTCGACCGGGTAGCCAATGGCCTCGGCGTAATAGCGGGCGGTCGTCCGGGCGCGGACAGCCGGGCTTGTGATCAGCCGGTCGGGGGCAGGGGCTTTGGCGTGCATTAGCCGGCCCATAAAGGGGGCATCCCGCAGCCCTCTTTTGTTGAGGGGGCGCTGGAAGTCGCGCAAACTCGAATCTTCCCAGCTTGATTTAGCGTGGCGGACAAAGTAGATAATCTTCATAGTATCCTTAGGCTGAGGAGTTTTTGGGGCAGGGGTTAAAATAGAGAGAATTTTTGAAATCTGGCCCCTTGGCAGGTAATTTGGCGCAAAACCCTAGCCGGAGGTAACCGGAAGCACCCTCCTTTTGCACTCCGGAGGAAGGGCCGCCTGCCAGGGCACCTGCGCCCGGCACCCGGGCACCGGTCAGGGCCGTCGGTGCGACTATAGTCGTTATATTCATCTTTTTTCGGTTAATTTGTGAAAAAAGAATCAATGCACTTCAAAGACAAGGTCATCTGGATTACGGGCGCCTCTTCTGGCATTGGGGAACATATGGCCTACGCTTTTGCGGAGCAGGGCGCCGACCTTATCCTGTCTGCCCGCAATGAACAGGAGCTACAGCGGGTTCAGCAGAATTGCCCCCGCCACACCCGCACTTTGCTGTTGCCCATGGATGTGACGCAATACGATAAGATATCGGGCCTGACAGCCCGGGCGGTCAACCACTTTGGTAAAATCAGTATTTTGGTGAATAATGCCGGTATTTCGCAGCGCTCGCTGGTTAAAGAGACTGACCTTTCGGTGGACCAAAAAATCATGGAGGTCAATTTCATTGGCACGGTGGCTGTGACGAAGGCGGTCCTGCCTTATATGCTGCGGCAAAAACAAGGGCAAATTGTGGCTGTCAGCAGCGTGATGGGGAAAATTGGCACGCCCCGCCGCTCTGCCTACGCAGCTTCCAAACACGCCCTTCATGGATTTTTTGACTGCCTGCGGGCGGAAGTGCACGACCAAAATATTCGGGTCACTATCATTTGCCCGGGCTATGTGCATACGAACGTCAGCATCAATGCCCTGACCGGCGACGGTTCCCCCAACAATAAAATGGCAGAAAGCACGAAAGGGGGCCTAGAGCCGGATGCCTTCGCCCAAAAGGCGCTCAAAGTCATTTATAAAAAGAAAGAAGAGGCCTACATCGGCGGGCGTGAGATTATGGGCATCTACCTCAAGCGTTTTTTGCCAGGAGTGCTGTCGCGATACGTTAGAGGCATGAAAGTGAGTTGATACCCTAAGGGGTCGCGCAACAATAACTTACCGATTTAGACTCGTTCTTTTGCACGCT
>CAZNSK010000045.1:0-38565 GCA_964575505.1 uncultured Phaeodactylibacter sp. | reverse complement strand
AGAAAAGATAAGATCAGAGCACACCCTTGGTGCTGGGCAGTTGCAGGTGTTCGGTATCCCGCCGCTTGGCCATGCGGATAGCGCGTGCCCAGGCTTTGAAGATAGCCTCTATTTTATGGTGCTCGTTAGTGCCTTCGGCTTTGATATTCAGGTTAGCTTTGGCGGCATCAGAAAAGGATTTGAAAAAGTGGAAAAACATCTCGGTGGGCATGTCGCCAATTTTTTCCCGCCTGAATTCGGCTTCCCATACGATCCAGGGCCGCCCGCCGAAATCAACGGCTACTTGTGCCAGGCAGTCGTCCATCGGCAAGGCATAGCCGTAGCGCTCCAGCCCCAGCTTGTCGCCCAACGCCTGTGCAAAAGCCGCACCCAGTGCCAGTGCGGTATCCTCAATGGTGTGGTGTTCGTCTACTTCAAGGTCGCCTTTGACATGGATGGTGAGGTCTAGCCCGCCGTGGCGCGCCAGTTGGTCGAGCATGTGGTCAAAAAAGCCCAGGCCGGTCTTGATATCGCCCTTGCCACTGCCGTCCAGGTCCAGTTGTATGAGAATGTCAGTTTCTTTGGTGGTGCGTTGCACTTCCGCGGTGCGTTCCCGAAGGCGCAAAAAGCGGTAAATAGCGCCCCAGTCAGTCGTCGTAAGCACAATGGCTTCGTGTACGGCCTGGTTATCGCCCTCCACTTCATCTGCACCCAGGCCCGGCTGATTATTGAGCCAAATCCCTTTAGCGCCGAGGTTTTTGGCCAATTCCATATCGGTCAGGCGGTCGCCGATGACAATGGAGTTGGCGAGGTCGTAGTTGCCGTTCGTGTAAGGTTCCAGAAGGCCGGTCCGGGGCTTCCGGGTAGGGGCATTGTCCTCGGGGAAGCTGCGGTCGATGAGCACATCGAGGAAGGTAATGCCTTCGCCTTCCAAGGTTTTCATCATTTTACGGTGCGCGGGCCAGAAGGTGGGCTCCGGGAAGGCCTCGGTGCCCAGCCCGTCCTGATTGGTAATCATGATTAGTTCGTAGTCCAGCTCTTTCACGATGCGGGACAAATGCTGAAATACCCCAGGGTAGTAATCCAACTTTTCCAGGCTGTCGATCTGATAGCCTTCCGGCTCCAGGATGAGGGTGCCGTCGCGGTCGAGGATGAGTAGTTTCTTCATGCCGTAAATTTAGCAAATCAAAGGCGTTTGCGACGGTATGCGGTTCAATCAAGTTCTACCAAGGCCCGGAATATCCGCTCATTCTCCTCGGGCGTGCCCACCGTGATGCGCAAGCAGCCCTCGCAAAGCATCACCCGGGACCGGTCCCGGACAATAATGCCCTGTTCTACGAGATAATCATATATGCCGGCCGGGTCCTTCATTTTCACAAGCAGGAAGTTGGCATCAGAAGGGTAGATGCGCTCTACAAAGGGCAGGCCCCCCAGGTACTGCTGCAGCAGGGTGCGTTGCCCAAGCAGTTGCTGTACCTGGGCTTCCTGTTCTTCTTTTTTAGCCAGTGCCCTCAGTGCGGCCTCCTGCGTTAGTTGATTGATGTTGTAAGGGGGCTTTACTTTGTTGAAGTACCCAATGATTTCTGCTGAGGCGAAGGCCATGCCCAGGCGGATGCCCGCTAGGCCCCAGGCTTTGGAGAAGGTCTGCAGGACCACCAGGTTGGGATAGCCGGGAAGCAAGCCAATAGCGCTTTCCTGTGCGGAGAAGTCGATATAGGCTTCATCCACCACGACGATGCCGGGAAAGCCTTCCGCCAGGGCCCGGATGGATTCGGTGCGGGTACTGTTGCCAGTGGGGTTGTTGGGGCTGCATATGAAGAGCACTTTGGAGTGGGCATCAGCAGCAGCAAGCACTGCTTCCACGTCCGGCTGAAAACTGCCCGGACGCAGGGGGATTTCCCTCACCGCCACATTGGAAATATCAGCGGATACGCGGTACATCCCATAGGTAGGTGGCAGGGTGATGATGTGGTCCGCCCCGGGCTCACAGAAAATCCGGAGGAGCAGGTCAATGGCTTCGTCGCTGCCGTTGCCCAGGAAGATGTGTTCCGGGGCAATGCCCTTGAGCTCGCCGATCGCCCGTTTGAGCTTCCACTGCAAGGGGTCCGGGTAGCGGTTGTAGCCGGTATCGTAGGGGCTTTCGTTGGCATCCAAAAAAACCTCGGCCTTCCCTTTGAACTCCGAACGGGCAGAGGAGTAGGGGGTGAGGCAGCGGATGTTGGGGCGGACTAGGTTTTGTATCATTTAAACCTGCTTTACAAAAGTAATTTACGCTCCATTACGGAGTCAGGTTGGTTAATCTTGAAAATCTTAATGGTGGCCTTTCCCTTCAAAGACAAAGGAGTTATAATGCCTGATGCTTCTAATTTGAAATGATTATCCCATTTTTCTTTTCGGGGGTTGAAGAAAGATACAGGATGGCTAGTGGAGTGTTTCAGAAATGACTAACCGAAGAAACCCAGTAAAACCAGGGCGCCCAAGCGTGAAATACGCTGTGCTATTTCGGACTAGTCGCACTAGTTCCTTCAAGTAAAGTGGCAATATCGGTTCCTTTATTTAGATTGCACTGAGGGCAAGATAGAGACAAATTGTCTAATGTGTTTGAGCCTCCGTGTTTTTTGCTAACAATGTGATCGACATGAAACTTGAAGTAGGAGTAGCGCTCAGAGATAAGGCAGTATTCGCATTTGAATTGAGCTCTGGCAGCAACTTTTGACCTGGTTTCTTCAGAGATATAATAATGATTACTCATTAGCCTTTGCTTTGTCAGCTCGGATTTTGGCCATTCTCACCAGTCGATCAAATATAAGAAAATGGTCAAGTTCTTCTTTTTCCTCTGTTGTGATTTCATCATACTTATGTTTGTCCAATAAGTAATCAAATCGTTCTTGCGTATTTTCAGACGCCCTGAGCTTCATAATTCTATCATGATCCAATTGAGCAAGTATACTCGCCAGCTCATCATATATATTGTTGATAAGTGTCATGCTCTTTGATTTTATGGACGTGTGGTATAAAGTTAGGTGAAAAGAAGTCCCTACTACCCTTAAACTACAATTTTGATTTAGAGTAAGTTCCAGTAAGCCATTACTTATCCTCCAACCGAACCGCCACCGCCCGGGCGTGCGCCATCAGTTCTTCCGCTTCGGCCATGCGTTGTACCGCAGGTCCGAGCCCTTGCAGCCCTTCCCGGCTTAGCTCCTGAAAAGTGATCTTTTTGATAAAGCTGTCGAGCGAGACCCCGCTATAGCTGCGGGCGTACCCATCCGTTGGCAGGGTGTGGTTGGTACCGGAAGCGTAATCGCCCACCGATTCCGGGCTGTAGTGCCCCAGGAATACCGAACCGGCATTTAGGATTTGTTCGCCCATCTCTCCGGCATCCTCCACGGAAAGGATAATGTGCTCGGGGGCATACGCATTGATGAGTTCCACCGCTGCTGCCCGGTCTTCGAGTACTATGGTTACACTGTGGCTCAGTGCTTCTTTGGCTATGTCCCGCCTGGGCAATGTGGCGAGCTGGGCTTCCACCGCTTCGGCTACCGCCTGGGCCATCGTTTCCGAAAGGGTGACGAGCACCACCTGGCTGTCAATGCCGTGCTCAGCCTGGGAAAGCAGGTCAGCCGCAACGAATGCCGGGTTAGCCGTATCGTCGGCACAAACCAGCACCTCTGATGGGCCAGCCGGCATATCAATAGCTACGCCCCGCCGGCTGGCGAGTTGCTTGGCGGCGGTCACGTACTGATTGCCGGGGCCAAAGATTTTGTAGACGGAGGGTACGGTTGCTGTGCCGTAAGTCATTGCCCCAATCGCCTGTGCGCCCCCGATCTTGAAAATCTGTGTAATGCCGACGAGGTCGGCAGTGTAGAGAATGGCAGGGTTGACCTTCCCTTCTTTATTGGGCGGTGTGCACAAAATCCGCTCCCGGCATCCGGCAAGGGTAGCGGGGACGCCGAGCATGAGCACCGCCGAAAACAGGGGTGCCGTACCGCCGGGAATGTAGAGCCCTACTTTTTCAATGGGCACGCTTTTGCGCCAGCAGCGCACGCCGGGCATGGTTTCCACCGCTTCCACCGGCTCCCACTGCCGGCTGTGGAAAGCCTCGATATTCTTGCGGGCCAGTTGTATAGCTTCCTTGAGCTCGGGGGAAAGTGTTTCCCTGGCCGCTGCAATCTCTGCTTCGCTGACGCGGAAACCTTCGAGGCGCACGCCATCGAAGCGCTCGGTGTAATCCCGCACCGCTTCGTCACCGCGCTGGGCGATGTCCTCCAGTACACCACCTACAATTTGGTCGAGGCCGGCGGCTTCCATCGTGGGGCGGCGCAGGATATCGGCCCAGGTATCCGGTGCCGGGTTGAGATAGGTCTTCATTTGCATTACAAGATCATTTTTTCGATGGGTACAACAAGGATGCCTTCTGCGCCGGCGGCTTTGAGCTGATCGATGATTTCCCAAAATTGAGACTCATCAATCACGGTATGGATGGAGTTCCAGCCGGACTCCGCCAGCGGCATGACCGTAGGGCTTTTCATGCCCGGCAGGATTTCAATGATGGCTTCCGTCTGGCCGGCGGGGGCATTCATCAAAATGTATTTGTTGTTGCGGGCTTTGAGCACCGACTGTATGCGGAAGAGGATTTGGTCGAGGATAGCCTGTTTATCAACGGGCAGTTGCTGGTTTTTGACGATACAGGCTTCTGACTTCAGGATGATTTCTTTTTCCTCCAGCCCGTTTTTGAACAGGGTGCTGCCGGAACTGACGAGGTCGCAGATGGCATCGGCCAGCCCAATATTGGGCGCAATCTCTACGGAGCCAGAGATTTCGTGAATTTCTGCTTCAACTTGGTGCTCCGCCATAAACTGCTGCAGGGAATTGGGGTAGGAGGTGGCGATGCGCTTGCCATTGAGCCACTCGGGGCCGGAGTAGGGCGTGTTTTTGGGCAGGGCAATGGAAAGGCGGCACTTGGAAAAACCCAGGGGCAGTACTTCTTCGATTTGCTTTTGCTTTTCGATGCGGGTGTTTTGCCCGATGATTCCAACATCGGCCACTCCGTCCTGTACGTACTGCGGAATATCGGAATTGCGCAGGTAAAGGATGTCTACCGGGTAGTTGCTGGCCGAAGCCCTGAGCTGGTCCTTGCCGTTGTTGACCCGGATGCCGCACTCTTTGAGCAGCTGCAGGGAGCCGTCGAGCAAACGGCCGGATTTTTGGACGGCGATCTTCAAACGCGTTTCTGACATAGTAAGCGTGAGGGTTGTGGTGAAACAAAAAAAAGAGGTTAACCAGCGAATGGTTAACCTCTTTTGTGGACTAAAGTTGATGAATCAACGGAACATCTCACGCACGGTGCCACCATTCACTGCCGGGCAGTGGGAAATGATGTACGTGATGATGCCTGTTGTTGTTGATCATAAATACTAAAATGAGAAAAGCAGCCTTTTGGACTGCTTTTCGGAGTGGTGTGGGGCGGATTCGAACCGCCGACACATGGATTTTCAGTCCATTGCTCTACCACCTGAGCTACCGCACCTTGGTTTATACAATTTCCGCTACCCCGCTCCCTTTAAGAAAATAAAATACGCACCTCCGCTATCGCTGCGTTCGCATTTTATTTTCGCCGCGGGCTTGCGGTTCAATTGCAATCTGCAAAAAACTTGCCATTGAAATTCGGTAAGCCACCACTTTTGGTGTTTTGCGGTTGCAAATATAAGCGTGATATACATATTGCGCAACTACCAGGCTCAAATTTTTTGCTTTTCATCGGGGCATTGCGTAGGGTAAGCCGTTTAAGGCTTTGCGGTACAGTAAGTTGCGCCCGCCGCGTGGTTTTGAAAGAAAAAACAGCCCGGCGATTCCAAAGCAGGAAATGCCGGGCTGTTGCTGCCACTCTAATCCAACAGAGAGGTGGTTAGGTAATACGCTGCGTTTGGAAATCCAGCGCCGGGTAACGGAGCTTAATGAACTCGTAAGCGCCAAACATGACACCGGTGAAAATAAGGTCGCCGGCAAAGGTAGCCTGGTAGAAAGGCCAACCCGCGCCGTAGCACGCCATCAGCCCGCCAATGTTCTGTGGGTACATAGGGCTGCCGAGCCATACGCCAAAATTAGACACCAGAAAGAAGATGGCACCAGCTCCAATCGCGCCCCCCAGGATGCGGGGCAGGGTGACCTTGGACAGTACGCCCAAGCCAAAAAGCACGATCAACAGGTAACTGCCGTATACCCAGAAAAAGCCTTCGTAAAACACCGTGAAGCCCTCAAAGTAATAGGCGTAGATGACATTATTGATGATAAGGTCACTGGCCAATACTGCCAGAATGGGCACCAGGAACGCCAGCCAGCGCTTGCTGAAGTACGCAGCTCCAAACAAGCCCATTGCGGCTACCGGGGAAAAATTCAGTGGGTGGGGAAAAATCCGGAAAAGCGCCGCCAGGATGATCATCCCCGTAACGACGGCAAACCGGATGTTAATCTTCTGATCTTGCATATCTTAAGTAGTTTATAGTTGTTGAAACGCCTGCTCTTGTAGGCGTCAGTAATTGGTTTTGATTAGCTTTTGGGCCAGATAGCCGTTGCCCGCCTGTAGGCGCAGTACGTAAACGCCTGCCGGTAAAGTTAAGGCATCTATGGCGTTTGTCCCCGGCCTCAACCGAAAACTTTGCAGCACTTGCCCGTTGATATTCGTCAGTGTGGCAGCAGCAGCCTCCGGTAGTGCCCAGTTGACGTGCCAGGTGCCAGCCGTGGGGTTAGGGAAAACCGAGAGGCTTTCTGCCGGCAGTTCAGTTGGCGCAGTGCTGACCGGCATATCCGTTGTCGTCAGGTCGTCTATGCAAAAGTAGGCCGGCGTATTCATGCCAAACATGCCGTTGTCCGTGGAGCTTAGGGTAAACTGCAGGCTGTCGGCATTGCCAAGCGGGCTGAGGTCCACGTACGTCCACTCGTCCACGATATAATCCTGGCTGTTGTCTTCAAACCGGTAATCGGCCAGGTAGAAATCGACGCTATCCTGGCTCAGCTCCCCGTTAAGATACTTTTTTATGGTCAAAAGAAAAAAGTCGGGCTCATCGCCGGATTCCCCACCAAACTTCTTGGCAAAGTTATCGCCTTCCAGCATGCTGAGGTAGGGGTAGGTGCCGTTGGTCACATAGACGCCCGCTACAGCGCCTCCGGCTGCTTCGCCTTCCAGCTCAATGACCGATTGGGTGGATACAAAGCTGATGGCGTAGTTGGTAGAGTTGTAACCTTGCCCGGTAATGGCGCTAAGGTCGTTCATAAAGCCGGGTGTGGTCACATCGGTATCGGCAGAGATGGCCCAGCCCGACCAGGACCCAAAGTCTGGGTTGTAGCTATTGGGTAGAAAGATATTGCCGCTGCTGAAGCCGCCACTGCCGTCGCTGCCATTCAGCCCTTCGCCAGGTTCTATATCAAAATTTTCAAAATCGGCAGTAGTCTGCGCGTAGCCAACTGCGGTACCAAGCAGGAATAATAAGAGTGTGAAAGTCTGTTTCATGTATTGCTATTTTTTTATGTTTGAACATTAAATTAATCCCGAGTTGAAAGCTCCGGCCCGGCATGGGGCGCCGGTCGACGATGCGGTAGGAAGCGTCCCAGAGATTGTCTGCCCGGCCGAAAGCCTGTAGCGTGAATTTTTGCCAGTTTAGCTGATACTGTAGCTGTGCAAAACCAAGGTGATACCCTGGCAGCTCAGTATCATTCAGGGTTTGAACCGCACTCGTCAGCCGGTGCTGATAGGTGAATTGCAGGGCGTTTATACTTGCCGTAAGGCGGGCAAAAGCGAGATGCTCCGGTGTGTAAGCGAGTTGCTCACCTTCTGCAATCCGGGGCTGCTGAATGGCCATTTCATTAGTGGAGCGGATGTAGTCGTAGCCGATTTGCCCTTCCCACTGCCATTTTCCGGTGGTGAAGTGGCAGGACAAGCGCTGTTCCAGCCCCCGGCTCCAGACTTCAGTTAAGTTATTGGCAGACCAAAAGTTGTTACCCTCTGCAATACCCCAAAGTATCCAGTTATTGATACGGCGATGGAAGCCTGTGATCGTGTAATCCCAAGGGCCTTTTCGCCAAGACAGCCCACCCTCTGCGCTCCAGCCCACCTCGGGCAATAAATCCGGGTTCCCTCCCGGCAGCCAGTACAGGTCATTCAGGGTGGGAATGCGGTAATTGCGGCTGATTTTGGCCTGCCAGCTTAGATTAGAAGTAATGGGGCCATTTGCGCCCAGTGCAGGTACGATGGGCACCCAATGGTCATCGACTCGTTCCTGCCGTAGGCTGAGCTGAACCCGTAGAGCATCCCATTCTTTCCTGAAATTGGCAAAAGCAGCAGCACGTTGCTGCTCCGGTTGTTCGCCCCGGTAGCCATCGGCTGTAGCCGTAGCCCAATTGTAGAACAAGCCAGCCTGCAGCTCCATGTCTGCACTTAGCGCCCATTGCTGCTCCACCTCGCCCATGAGCGTATGGAAATGGCTGAGCGCCCGCAGCAGGATAGCGTCATCCCGGTAGTCGATCGCTTCCCGGAACCAGCCCAGGCGGGCATTAAAGACGCCTCGTTTGCCTTGTTGCTGATAGTGGAGGGCGGTGCGCAGGAAGGTGTCGAGTTGCAGGGCTTCGCTCCGGGTTTGGGTGGTCAGGGGCGGGATGTTGCGGTCGGAGGTCTGCCACCAGGCAAAAGCAGCCAGTTGGCGGCCGGGGCGGGGCTGCCAGTAGACTTCCTGCATGATGCCCTGTTGCTGGAAAGCAGCGTGGGTCTGCTCCCGCTCTTCCCCGCTGTCCAGTTGGTAGGTGAAATCGTTATTGGCAGACCGGCGGAACAGGCGGGTATTGGATGCCCATTGCTCCCCCCGGTAGCGGGCACGCGCCTGATGGTCCTGAAAGCCAAAGCTGCCGAGCACCGTTTGTACGCCTGCCTCAACACCCGGGTAGGAGAGGGGCGTATTGCGCAAGCCAACCGTGCCACCAATCGCTCCACTGCCCCAGGCGGCACTCCCTCCACCCCGTTGCAGGCTCACCTTATCCACAAAGGCCAGGGGGAGGAGGGAAAAGTCGAGCTGCCCCAGCATCGGGCTTTGCAGGGGCAGCCCATTCCAGGTGACCGACGTATGCCCGGCACTGCCCCCGCGGATGGAGGTGGTGGCAATGCTGCCCCCGCCGTAGTTCTTGATGAATATACCGCCTTCCCGTTCCAGCAAGTCGGTCAGGTAATAGCCGGCGTAGCGGTTGATGGCTGTGGAGTCCCAGGTTTGTTCCTGACTGCCAGTGAAGCCGGCGCGCAGGGGAGAAGCGGTAATTTGAGCGGCAGGCAGGAGCACGGCGGTGTCGGGCTGTGCCAAAAGTGGCACTGTGTATGAAACGCTAAGAAATAGAATGAGGAGCTGCCGCATCCTGCCGGTTTGTAGCCCGGAGAGGGCGGGGCAAGAGCGGATAATGGGGGCTTTTGTACGAGCACAGCGATAGCCGGTGCAGGAAATCCTGGCACCTCTGTTTGCTTGCCTTCACGCAATGTGCATGCAGCAGCCATACGAAAGAGACCCAATAAGCACTCCATCCCTGCTTTTCCTCCGAAAGCCCGAATGAAAAAATAGACTTGATGCGTCGGGTCAGTGCAGTGGGAAAAATGAGCTATTTGCAACCAAGCGAAGGCTTTTTTAAGGAGCTTAGCCTGAGCTAAGTGACTGAAAAAAGGCACAGCGTGGGAAGGAAAGAGCCATTTTTACCCTGTAATGATCCCCGGTGTATCAAGTCTGATATAGCTTGGCAGGTCTTCTGGCTTGCTTCTGTTGTTGCGGCCTTCCCATCATCTTACGACAGTGGCTTATGCGCAAAAACATCTTCATGAAGCTTACAGCAGCGGGGACTGCTCAGGATTTGCACCTGATTCCCTTTTAAACGAAGGCTATGATCAAACATGGCTTTCGTACCAAAGCTGCTGTAAAGGTAGGGAAAAAAGACTTATCGAATGTTAAACTCCGGCTTGGGATCGGGATAATCAGGAAGCTATTTTAAGTGCCTGAATCCACCTAGTGCGACTAGACCGAAATATTTGACAGTCTTTTCACGCTTGAGCGCTTACTGGTGCTGGGCGTAAACTGTCAAGCATCTACGGCTCAATCCACTAGTGGAGTGTTTCAGAAATGACTAACCGAAGAAACCCAGTAAAACCAGGGCGCCCAAGCGTGAAATACGCTGTGCTATTTCGGACTAGTCGCACTAGCTTGCCTAATCTCACCCCCTGCGGTGACCTTCCTCACCGTAGTTCAGCCTTTTGTCGCTTACTTTTCGAAAAAAATTAGCGATGAAAAAATGGATACTCGCCGGCCTGCTGCTGGCCACTTTGAATACCTTAGGCACTGCCCAAACCGAAGAATGGGTGTGCAAAGATCAGGAAGCCATCACGGCCATGGAACGGGGCGCGGCCGAGCGGCAGCTGAATTTCCGCTCTTCCGCTTTAACCGATGACTATGACATCAAATACCATCGCCTGGAGTGGACTATCAACCCCAACAACTACTACATTTCCGGTACGGTCACCACCTACTTCATGCCTAAGGAGGCCAACTTCGTAGCCCTTCACTTCGATCTTGCCGATGACCTGCAGGTCAATAGCGTAACCTTCCACGGGCAGGAAGTGGAGACCTACAGCCAAAGCAATAATATGCTGACCATCAACCTGCCCAGTTCCCTGGCAATGGCGGAGCTGGACTCCGTGAGCGTCACCTACGAAGGCGCGCCCCCGTCCAACGGCTTTGGCTCCTTCGCGCAGGCCACCCACAGCGGCAATCCCGTACTCTGGACCCTTTCCGAGCCCTACGGTGCCCGGGATTGGTGGCCCTGCAAGCAAGACCTGAGCGACAAGATCGACAGTATTGATGTGCTGGTGCGCACCCCGGTTGCCTACAAGGTGGCCAGCAATGGTTTGTTGAAGGAGATTATCGAAGATGGCAATGAGCACATCTACCATTGGAAGCACCGCTATCCCATCCCCGCTTACCTGATCGCGATCGCAGTGACCAACTACGCCGAGTATTCTGACTTTGTGCCCGTGGATGGAGCGGAGCCAATTGAGGTGCTCAATTATGTCTTCCCCGAAAACCTGGCGAGTGCCCAGCAAGCCACGCCAGCTACGGTGGAAATCATGGGGCTCTTCAACGAGCTGTTTGGGCTGTACCCCTTTGCGGACGAAAAATACGGCCACGCCCAATTCGGCTGGGGCGGGGGCATGGAGCACCAAACGATGAGCTTTATGGGCGGCTTTTCCCACCTGCTGCAGGCGCACGAGCTGGCCCACCAATGGTTTGGCAACAAAGTAACCTGCGGCAGCTGGCAGGATATCTGGCTCAACGAAGGCTTTGCGACCTATCTGGAAGGGCTGACGTATCAGTACGGCCTGGGCCCTAATACCTGGGACAACTGGCTGTCCGGCAAAATCAACCACGTGACGAGCGCGCCCGACGGCTCCGTTTTTGTGTACGACACGAGCAGCGTAAGCCGCATTTTCAGCAGCCGTTTGTCTTACTCCAAGGGCGCAATGCTCCTGCACATGCTGCGCTGGAAACTGGGCGATGAGGCTTTCTTCCAAGGCGTGCGCAACTACGTGGATGCGCCCGAGCTGGCCTTTGGCTACGCCAAGTCCGATGACCTCAAGGGGTATTTGGAAGCCGAAAGCGGGCAGGACCTTACCGAATTCTTCGACGACTGGCTCTACGGGCAGGGCTACCCGTCTTATCAGATGCGGTGGTTCCAGGAGGGGAGCACGCTGTATGTGCGGCTGAACCAGCAAACCTCCCATGCTTCGGTGGACTTCTTTGAAATGCCCGTACCGGTACGCTTTCTGATCACCGGTGGCATGGACACCACGATTGTCTTCGACCATACCTATAACGGCCAGCAGTTTGCCATCGAGGTGCCCGGCAATGTGGGGGTCGTATACTTTGACCCTGAGCAGCGTATTGTCAGCCGCAATAATAGTGTAACGAAGGGGCAGTTTACGAACACCGAAGCCACACTGCTGGAAGCGGTGCAGGTATTCCCGAACCCGGTACAGGATGTGCTTAACCTGAGCTTCCCGGCTGGCACTATGCTCGAATATGCCCGCCTCTACCACGCCAACGGGCAGTTGCTGTCGCAATGGGCGGGTCCTGTCCGGCAGTTGGATATGGGGCAGTGGCCGGATGGCGCCTACACAGTAGAGCTGCAGACGAATTATGGCATCGTCCGGAGGTTGGTGGTGAAGCAATAGGGGGTGGATGGGGGGTAGGTGTTGTAGTGTTTTGGTGTTGTCCTTCCTTCGCCTCTCGGCTTTGGTCTCCGGTAGCCATAGCCTTTGGCGGCGGCTACGGGTGTTATCCTGATATTTACCACGTAAATCGTCATGGGCGGCGCTTTGCTCCTGTCGGGGAGCTTCTCTCCAGGTACTTTACCGGGATCTGGCAGGTTTGACACGGGAAACAGCACTGGGGTCTGGCAGGTTTCCCCAGGAAAAGCTGGGGCAGAGCGCATCGGAAGTACCAGGCTTAAGCTCTACACCAGCAGGCAAAGGCTCCTGTCGGGGAGCTTGCCGCTCTCCTGCAGGTTCTGCAAGAGAAACAGCAAGCACTGGGATCCGGCAGGTTTCCCCAGATGAAGCTGGGGCAGCGCGCGTGTAGGGGGCTTGGATTAAGCTCTACCCCAGCAGCGCGTTGCTCTTGTCGGGGCGCTTCCTCCCGCTCCTTTATCGGGATCCGGCAGGTTTCCCCCGGATAAAGCTGGAGCAGAGCGCATTGGAGGGGGCTTGGCTTAAGCTCTACCCCAGCAGGCAAAGGCTCCTGTCGGGGAGCTTCTCCCGATACTTTATCGGGATCCGATAGGTTCTTCAAGGGACACAGTGCCGGGGTCCGGCAGGTTTTCCCAGGAAAAGCTGGGGCAGAGCGCTTGGAGGGGGCTTGGGTTAAGCTCTACGCCAGCAATGCCTGGAAAAGCTGGGGCAGCGCGCGTGTAGGGGGCTTGGATTAAGCTCTACGCCAGCGACATCTGGGAAAGCTGGGGCAGAGCGCTGGGATAGTGCCAGGCTTAAGCTCTACCCCAGCAGTGCTTTGCTCCTGTCGGGGAGCTTCCCTCCCGGTACTTTACCGGGATCGGGCAGGTTATCCCGGATTCCTGCTCTGAGGACAAGTACGCTTCTAACAAAAAGTTTTTAAGGGGCTCTGCTTCCATGGCCTAGCTTTGTGTGTTCAGTAAAATACATAATTCTATAGCCAAAGCCGCGTTTCACCACAGGCATTCGTTATAATCCTGTAATCAAATCCTCAGCTATGAAAATTATTTATCGAGCTGCGTTCTTACTGGCGCCACTTATTTTTGCAGGCTGCATTACTGAAAAAGCAGAAATCCCCGAAGAAGTTACCGGGCTGGCCCCGGTTTATTCGGATGGGAGTTGGCGCACCATCGAAAACCTGCCGCCCCAACCCATTATCGAACTCAACAAAATCTACTACAAAGATAGCCTCATCTTCGTAGGCGAAGCGCAGCGGGGGATCCACGTGATCGACAATCATGACCCGGAAAACCCGCAGCGGATCGCCTTCATTTCGATCAGCGGCAACTCGGATATTTCCATCAAGGGCAATTTGCTATACGCCAACAACCTGAGCGACCTGGTCGTACTGGATATCACAGATGTTCACAATGTGCAGCTGGTCAGCCGGGTGGAGGAGGCCTTCCCGGATGCCAGTCAGCCCATGCCCACCAATTACGCCGGTTTTTTTGAATGCCCCGACCCCGCTATGGGCGAGATAACGGGCTGGGTGGAGAAAGTCCTGGAATCCCCACAGTGCTGGCGCTAATTCCGAAATACAAAAGAAAACACACCATGAAAAATATATTACTACTTTCTGCTTTGGCCTTTTTGCTCTGGAGTTGCGCAGATGACAGCAGCGATGTTTCTGTTGCTGCCGCCGACACTGGAATAGGTGGCTCCCTTGCCCGCTTCACTATCCTGGGCGATTACCTGTATACAGTCAGCCAAACCAGCCTAACTACCTTTGATATCAGCGACCCGATAGCGCCGGAAAAGGTAGATGAGACCGTCGTGACACTAGGCGTGGAGACCATTTTTCCCCTTAAAGATTACCTGTTGCTGGGCACACAGCGGGGGATGTTCATTTACAAGATTCAGGATGATGGCCTGCCTGCCTATGTCTCTGAATACCAGCATGTGGTAAGCTGCGACCCGGTTGTGGCCAATCAGGAATACGCCTACGTGACCCTGCGGGTATCAGATTGCCGGGAAGCGGCAGTTGGCGCTGCCAATTCTCTTGACGTGATCAATATTGAAAACATTGAATCCCCGCAGTTGGTCAACCAATTGCCATTGGACAGCCCCTTTGGCCTGGGAATGGACGGTGATATCCTTTTTGTCTGCCAGGGTGCCTCGGGCCTGCGCATCTTCTCCCTCGAAGACCCGGAAGCTCCACAGGAATTGATGCTTCTAACGGATATGAACGCCCGGGATGTCATTCCCCTCGGTGGTACTTTACTGGTGGTGGGCCCTGACCACCTGACCCAACTTGATTACAGTGACTTGGAGAACATCCGGGTCGTTTCCCAGCTTTCAATCGGTGCCTGATGAGGCCAATGGTATTGCTTTTATTGCTTTTGCCCCTATGCGCCAGCGGTCAGCCGGACAGGGCTGCCTACAAATTGTCCTTAACCAGCCTGGTTGATTTCAACCTACCCTCTATCAATGTTATGGGGGAATTCCCAATTGGCGGGCCATGGGCATTTCAGGCGGAAGGCGGCTGGATACTGCCGATCGATGGAACGGGCGACCTGGCCTATCGCCACGTCAGAGGGTACCGCTTGCGGCCTGCGGTCCGCCGTTACCGCTCGGACGGGCGGCGTTTTTTTGAATTCATGTATGTGGCCCGGGTCGTCAATATGGATATTGAAGCCGATTTTAGTGTGGATGCCGGCAATGGGGGGTTCTACTTCCGGAGGGGAGAATACGATGCCAGTATGCAGCGCCATGATTTTTTGGCCAATCACGGCTGGAAAAAGGTATTTCCATCCAGGATTACGCTAGAGTTGGCATTCGGGGTGGGGGTATCCTACCGACGGGAGCATTTTTTTGGCTATCCAAGCTCTTGGAATTACCGGACCAATGGCTCGCTCAGGTGGGAACCCGGCGGCAACGAAGACACGCTCAACGCCACTGCTATGTTTTATATTAATGCCGGCTATCAGTTTTAGTGCTTGTTTGGAGTGATTTGCAACGTAAAGGTTGTTCCAAACACTTAGCGTTTCGCTTCCCACTGCTTGACTAATCGCGCAAGGGACCGCCCGTGCTGCTGTTCAAAACCCTCATCTTTCAAAGCTTTGGCTTGCTGCGCTGCTTTAACCGCTTGCCCGTATGCGGCACGCCTTGCATGTACCCTGGCCAGCAGCCAGTAGCCCTGCGCCGTTTCCCGGTGGCCGACCGACTTTTGGGCGTACTGCAAAGCCGGGCCTGAGGTGCCTGCCCACAGCAAAAACTCGCCCGCTTGAAGGTAAACATTCCACTCTTCCTCCGGTGGTGCAGCGGCTATAGCTTCCTGTATGTCGGCTACCGCCCGGTCCATCGTTTCCACCTTTACCGGCAGGTAGAGGCGCAGCTTTTCCCAGCTCAGCAGCACATAGCCATTCTCAATATTTTGGCGCTCGATAGCGTAAGTCAAGCGTTCTACATTTACCGTCCGGGCAAATTTTGGCTTCAGGTTTATCCGCAGGGCGTCTTGTTCGGGGTCGTAGCTCAACGCTCCTTCTAGTGTGGTGTCCCGGTTGAAAATGGCCGTCCAGGCGCTATCCTTCCGGGGGCGGAGCAAAAAGGCATACTTGCCAGCGGGCAGAGTCTGGCCGTTGATAGCCACATCTGTGCTGAAGGAAAAAGTGGCCCCGACCTCCCAGAGGGTGTCATAGGGGACGGCCGCGCCCCATATTTTTCTGCCCTCTACGGCAGTCGCCCGGTAGGCGATTTGAATGGTGGTGTAGCCAATATCGAGCCGGCAACCCGCGCGTGGGCTTTTATCCGGAAGCTGCAGGCTTTGAGCCGAAAGGCTGGCGCAGAACAAGCTGGCTAGGGCAATCAATACGGTACGATGCATAATGGGTTATTGTAGTTCAGTAAGGAAAAAACGGCCAGGCACGGCCTATTGTTTTACTGGGCTCAGGTAAGAAACATTAGGAAAAAAACTATTAGTTTTGAGGCTTCCGATTCCCAAAACTGATGCCTTATGCTACGCCTGATCCCATGTCTGTTGTTGCTGTGCCTGTTGGCCCAAACCACTGCCGCCCAGGTCACCGGTGCTTCCGAAACCGCTATTGACTACTACAAAGCTGGCGAGGAAGCCTTGCTCGATCAACGCCCGGAGCGTGCGCTGCGGCTCTTCAATAAAGCCGTAAACGCCAAGCCGGGTTTTAGCGCCGCACGGCGGGGAGCAGCAGTTTGTCACGAATTGCTGCGGGAGTACCAGCAGGCGGCGGAGCAATACGAAGCCGTGCTCGCCTCTGATTCGCTGTTTTCCCGCAGTATGTATTTCCAGGCGGGCGAAGCGTTTTATAAAGCCGGCGACCACGAACGTGCGCTTGGCTATTTCTACCGGTTCAAGGAATTGCAGGCATGGGCGGTTGATACGTTCAGTATGAACACGGAGCGGGAATTGGAAACAGAAAAGGATTATCTGCGCCGCCTCGACAGCAATATCAAAGCCTGCCAGGTTTCTCTGGACTCCGCCAAGTTTATCAACATCACTCAGGTTGAGCCGCTTGGTTCCGCCATTAATACCAAAGCCGACGACTACTTCCCCTTTCTGACCAATGATCAGTCGCGCCTGTACTTTACGCGCAAAACTCAAAATGGAGATGAAGACCTCTACGAAAGCACCTTCCGGGACGGGCAGTGGAGCCGGGGCAGCGCAGTCAAAGACCTCAATACGCGTGAGGATGAAGGCATGAGCACGTTCGTACGCGACGGGCGCCGCTTGTTCTATACCGTCTGCGGGCGGGAGGGCGTGCTGGGTGGATGCGACATCTGGCAGGTCGAGCTGGATAAAGACCGCTCGGTCACTGCAATGGGCCCTCTGGAGGGGTTTGCCAATTCGGAGGGCTGGGAGTCGCAGGCGGCGATCAGTTGCGATGGGCAGACCCTTTACTTCTCCAGCAAACGGGCAGGCGGGCTCGGGGGCACTGACCTCTACGTCTGCGAACGGCAAGTCGGCGGGCAGTGGAGCGAGGCGAGGAATCTCGGTGCCCCCGTCAATTCGGAAATGGACGAGGAGGCTCCGTTTATTACCAACGACGGGCGTACCCTCTACTTTTCCAGCAACGGCCACCCGGGGCGGGGCGACCAGGATATCTTCATGAGCTGGAAAGATAAGGAAGGGCACTGGTCGGTCCCCATCAATTTAGGCCCGCCGGTCAATTCTGCCTTCCGGGAGCTGGGCTTTTTCCTTACTGCCGATGGCAAAACGGGCTATTTTGCTTCCGACCGGCCACAGGGCAATGCCGGCGGGCTGGACATTTTCCGCTTTAAGCTGGACACGCAGCTGCACAGCAAACCCATCACCTTTGTAGAGGGGCTGGTCATCGACAGCACCCTGGAAATGACCGTAAGTGCAAAGGTCCGGATCCAGGGTCGCCAGGATATAACGGTGGACAGGGACGGCCGCTTTTTTCTATGTATCCCCGCTGGTGATACTTTATTTACGGCTGTGGAGAAGAAGTACTTCCACCCGTATGAGAACGCTTTTGTCATTCCCGAGTGGGACAACCGGCAATTTTACACCATTGAACTGTTGCTGCATTCCACCTTTGAATTGCCGGGTGCTGCTCCGGCCATTGTGCCAGACTCCCTGAGTGAAATTGCCCAGCCGGTTAAGCGCAAAAAAATAAAGGAGTACCAGCATACTGTGTTTTTTGGTTTTGATGAAGACCAATTGGAGCCCAAAGAGCGGGAAAAGCTGCTGGCGTTTCTGGAGCCCGTTGTTCAAAAAAATACGCGCGACATCCGCATTATCGGCTACTCAGACGATATCGGCACCGATGTCTATAACCTGCGGCTTTCCGAAGAGCGCGCCAAGCAGATTGCCCTGGTCATCATGGATAAAGGGCTTGAGGTCAACCATATCTATATGGAGGGTAAGGGCGAAATCAAGGATGACCGGCCCAAGGAATTGAACCGGCGGGTGGAAGTGAAAATCACAGTAATGGAGTAGGCGGCGGTACGCCCGGGGCTCAGGCCCTCCTTGGGATACCCAGCACGACAGGCTGCTCGTTGCGCCAGATATTAGCGCTGATGCCATTCAGGCTTAGGCTGACCTCCACTTCGTAGCGGGCCACTTCGCCCGCCTCTTCTACCGAAAAAGTGTGTACCGATCCGAACCAGGAGAATTGAGAGGAAACGGTTGCTCCATTGTACTTTACCGTTTCCACACCGTTCCACCAGTTGTTATGGACCGAAATCTCATGGCCGCCGACAAAAGCTGACAGGACTCTCATATACAGCAACAATTAAAGGTTGGACAGATATTTGCAAGGGCCTGCTCTGATTCTGAGCCACAGCACCTGCTGTAGTAAGGTTACTTGGCTTAAGTTACACAAGAAGCCAATATCATCGCACTTCCAATCGGCGAATTTTAGACTTCTTTCGGCCAACGGGGCGGCCGGCCGAAGAAAGTGTGAAATTATGAACAAATGGAGCAATGCTCTGTTGCGCCTTATGAATTACACAAAGTCCAGCTTCCCATGTTAAGCAGATTATCCGAGGTGGGTTGGAGGCACGCCAGGGGCCAGCCAGGACGGTCTTCCGCAAGCGCTGGTTACTGAGCTCAAATATAGCGTATGGCTAGAAACATAAATGAGGGGGACCTGTCACGACGCCTCCGGGAAAAGGACAAGCGTGCCATCAGCTTGCTCTACGATGAGTACGCCCCTGCACTTTACGGCATCGTTATTCGTATTGTGCACTCTGAAGCCATAGCCCAGGATGTAGTCCAGGAGACCTTCATCAAAGCTTGGAAAAAAGGCGGCGATTTTGACAGCGGCAAGGGGACTTTATTTACCTGGTTGCTCAATATAGCGCGGAACGGTGCCATCGACAAGACCCGCTCCGCTGCGTTCCGGCAACAGAAAAATGGTACGCTATTGACTCCGGAGCTGGCCAATCATCGCCAAATGAGTACCGTTACGGCTACTGATCAGATTGGGCTCAGAGGCTTTGTCGATCAGTTGGAAGACAAGTACAAAGAGGTTATAGAATTAGCCTATTTCAAAGGTTTTACCCAGCAGGAAATTGCAGAGCAGTTGTGCCTGCCGTTGGGTACGGTAAAATCCAGGGCAAGAATAGCCCTGCGAGAATTGAGAAAAATCTTTTTGGAGCCTGGCATTACCCGCCTGATTATTGTAGCCCTGAGTTTGGCGGGGGTGTTTTTAGTATAAGTGAATACCATGAATAAAGATAAATTTTTACAAACCGGTCTGCTGGAGCAATATGTGCTGGGGCTCACGGATGAGGAAGAAGCAGCTATCGTCGAGGAATACGCAGAGCGGTATCCTGAAGTACAGGATGAAATCCAAAAAATGCGGGAGGCTTTAGACCAGTATGCACAAGAATATGCGGTTATGCCTCCGGAAGAGCTCAAATCGAGGGTCATGAAAGGTATCGATGAAGCGGAAGCCCATTCCGATACAGAAAACAGCCAGCCGGGGCCTTCCGCCCGCTCGTCCATGTTTGGCGATTGGGGGCTTATTGCGCTGCTTGGCGCGCTGGGGCTGTGCATCTTTCTCTACCGGGGAAAGGCTAGTGCCGAACAGAGCTTGCAGCATATGACGATGCGGTTTGAGGCCCTGCAATCGGAATGCGCAGAGGAAAAGGCAGCACTGAGGCGCCAAAGCGAACTCTACGCCATTCTTCAGCACGAAGCCACCCTGCCGGTGCGCATCGAGCCTCAGGGCGATGCGTACAATGCAGAAGCCGTGGCCTACCTCAACCCCCTGGAAAAAGTTGCCTACATCAACACCGGTCTTTTGCCGCCTCCGCCCCCCGGGAAAGATTACCAGCTTTGGGCAGATGTAGATGGTGAAATGATCAATATGGGGGTGATAGACCTCGCTCACGAAGGGCTCCAGGCCGTTAATTTTATTGAGCACGCAGAGTCGCTGAACATCACCCTGGAGCCGGAAGGGGGCAGCCAAGCCCCGACCGTAGCTATGCTCGTCGGCTATGGAAAAGTAAGCTAAAAATTAAACCGTATTGAGAAGCAATAACGCTCATTTCAGAAAGCTTTCAACACAGTAGCTGCCTGATATCCGCTTGCCTCCTAGACAGTGTTGCGTTTTGCTTAAAAAAAGCACTGGATATTAGGAGGTTTGAAAAAAAAATGCCATTTTAGTCTTGCCCTTAGAACATATCCACCCTAATTAGTCCAAAATTTATTGTTTAATTTCTAAAACCGATTGGCTTATGTTAATCCTATACATTGCCTCAGGTGCATTTGTAGTAGGTGGAGGGTTGGTATTCTTCTCTAATCTCGTATCTCAGAGAACACGCAGCCGTTATTATTAATGGCTTGATACCCCCCTACACGTTTCTTAAAGAGGGTCCCAAGCCCCTCCAATGCATTAGTAAGCTTGGCCACACCCCAATCACAATAGCTCCAAAACTAACCCCAAGCGGACTTCAAAATTGAGTGATCTCAACAATCCAATTCCGCTTAAGAGGACAACCCTCGTTACATTTCCCCTTGAACATATTTCTACAGGTTGGCTTGTTGAGCCGGCACTGTTTTTAGCCAGAATAGCTACAAGTATGCCAGCCAAGAGGCTGCTTTTATTGTGCTTTTCAGGCAAACGGTGCAGGAGTGCAAAAGATCTCTTCAGACTGCCCTCTACAAGCATTACCGGCTGCGCGCCGGATAGCGTGCTGTTACCATGCAGCTTGCTTCCTGCACGTGGTTCTGCCTGGTTTTGTGGTGTACCCGGAGCGGGTGCATACAATCCCGGGCTTAACTGCGGTATTTGCCCCTCTCCTCATCAAAAGCGTAGTACCTTTTGATGAGGGTGGGCATATTGCCCCTGACATTGCAGATGCATACAAAACGAAAAACCAACAACAGCAACGCACTGCAATACATTGCAAGAAGGCACTATGTTCGTTTGAGCATAGTGCCTTCCTTAATTAAGTACGGGCGTTTAATGGTTCAAAGCTTCAGCACATCCAAAAATGCTTTTTGCGGGACTTCCACTTTACCGAACTGCCGCATCCGCCGTTTGCCTTCTTTTTGCTTCTCCAATAGCTTCCGCTTCCGCGTAATGTCACCGCCGTAGCACTTTGCGGTCACATCCTTGCGAAGGGCAGAGATGGTTTCCCGGGCGATGATTTTGGCCCCAACGGCAGCCTGAATGGCAATTACAAACTGCTGCCGCGGGAGAAGCTCTTTCAGCTTTTTGCAAATCTGCCGCCCGAAGGCTTCGGCTTTGGTGCGGTGCACCAGAGCGGATAAGGCGTCAACCGGTTCCCCGTTCAGCCGGATATCGAGCTTGACAAGGTCTGTTTCCCGGTATTCAATAGGCTGATAGTCGAAGCTGGCGTAGCCCCGGGAGATGGACTTGAGGCGGTCGTAGAAATCAAACACAATCTCCGCCAGGGGCAGGTCGAAAGAAAGCTCCACCCGCTCCGGGGTGAGGTAATGCTGTTTGGTCAGCGTGCCCCGTTTCTCCATGCACAGGGTCATGATGGGGCCAATGTATTCTGGCTTGGTGATGATTTGGGCGGTAATATAGGGCTCCTCGACAATTTCTATATTATGCTGCTCTGGGAGTTCAGAAGGGGTGCGCACCGACATTTCCTCCCCTTTTTTGTCCATAAGATGGTAGGATACGTTGGGGACTGTGGTGATGACATCCATGTCAAACTCCCGGTACAACCGCTCCTGCACAATCTCGAGGTGGAGCATGCCCAGAAAGCCACAGCGGAACCCAAAGCCAAGCGCGGCGGAGGTTTCCGGTTCGAAGACCAGGGAAGCGTCGTTGAGCTGAAGCTTTTCCAGGCTATCCCGCAGGTCTTCAAAATCGTCGTTATCAAGCGGGAAAATACCGGCGAATACCATAGGTTTCACATCTTCGAAACCTTGTATCGCCTTTTCGCAGGGGAACTCGACGGTAGTGATGGTATCCCCCACCTTAATTTCTTTGGATTCTTTGATGCCGGTTATGATGTAGCCGACATTGCCGGCTTCCAACCGGTCTTTAGGGTCCTGCGTCATCCGCAGCACGCCAATTTCATCGGCTTCGTATTCCTTGCCGGTATTGACGAAGCGGACCAGGTCGCCTTTGCGCAGGGTGCCATTCATAATCCGGAAGTAGGCAATAACTCCCCGGTAGGCGTTGAAAACGGAATCAAAAATGAGTGCTTGCAAAGGTTGAGCGGGGTCGCCAGTCGGAGGAGGTATACGGTTTACAATGGCTTCCATAATGTCTGGAACGCCCTGCCCGGTTTTACCGCTGGCCAGGATGATATCGTCTTTTTCGCAGCCAATCAGGTCTATGATTTGATCGCCAACTTCATCGACCATGGCGCTTTCCATGTCTACTTTATTGAGTATTGGGATGATTTCCAGATCGTGTTCGATGGCCAGGTAGAGGTTGGAAATGGTCTGCGCCTGAATACCCTGTGAGGCATCCACCAGCAATAGCGCCCCTTCACAGGCAGCAATAGAGCGGGATACTTCGTAGCTGAAGTCTACGTGCCCCGGGGTATCAATCAGGTTGAAGGTATAAGTCTGTTCGTCCGACGGGCGGTCGTAGTACATTTGTATGGCGTGGCTTTTGATCGTAATGCCGCGCTCCCGCTCCAGGTCCATGTTGTCCAGGGCCTGGTCCTGCATCTCCCGGTCGGCAATGGTTTTGGTATATTCCAAAAGCCGGTCGGAGAGCGTACTCTTCCCATGGTCAATATGGGCAATTACACAAAAGTTTCTAAGTTGCTTCATAGCTTGCAAATATACGCTATTTTAAATGCTGGTGTGCACGAATTCAATCATCGGCAATATTATTACAACGATTTTACCTCTACGCTTTTTCTGCATACGTATGCGCCTGCCTGCGTGTCAGTCGTTTGCTAATGAGCCGGCACCCTTCCCTATGTTAATGCAATAGACCGTAAATGGTTTGATCGGGGCGGACAAGGTAGAAATGATCGGATTTTCTATATTCGGAAAAACCAGATATTTTGCTGCAACTTCTGCGCCTGGCTGCCGTATACCCAAAACAGGGTAGCCCTGCTGGCTGGGCGATAAGCTACAGGGCAGTGCCAATCGATTTAAAATTGACCGCCGCCCCTTCGTCAAATAAATAGGCAACATCCGATCGTACTGACAATAAACCGATTGAAGTATGGCAAAAATATTAATCGTCGACGACGAAAAGAGTATCCGGAGAACGCTCAGGGATATTTTAGAATTCGAGAAATACGAAGTAGAGGAGGCCACCGATGGCATGGAATGCCTGGTGAAGCTGAAGCGCGAAAAATACGATGTGGTCATCATGGACATCAAAATGCCTAAAATGGACGGCATGGAGGCCCTGGAACGGGTGCAGTTGCTATCCCCGGATACGCCCGTGGTCATGATCTCTGGCCATGCCAATATCGATACGGCGGTGGAGGCGGTCAAGAAGGGGGCCTTCGACTTCATCTCCAAGCCCCCGGACCTCAACCGGCTGCTGATTACGATCCGCAATGCAATGGATAAATCCAACCTGGTGACGGAAACCAAGCTGCTGAAGCGGAAAGTCTCCAAGTCCAAAGTACAGGAAATCATTGGGGAGTCAGCGGGCGTCCAGGAAATGAAGGGCACTATCGAGCAGGTAGGGCCTACCGATGCCCGAGTCCTCATCCTGGGCCCCAACGGTACAGGCAAGGAGCTTGTGGCCCGCTGGCTGCACGAGAAGAGCCCCCGGGCCGACCAGCCTATTGTGGAGGTCAACTGCGCTGCTATCCCCACCGAGCTGATTGAAAGCGAATTGTTTGGGCACGAAAAAGGGGCTTTTACCTCCGCCCATAAGCAGCGGATCGGAAAATTCGAACAAGCCAACGGAGGCACGCTCTTTCTGGATGAGATCGGCGATATGAGCCTGTCTGCCCAGGCTAAAGTGCTGCGCGCCCTGCAGGAAAACCGGATTTCCCGCGTCGGGGGCGATAAAGAGATCAATATCGATGTGCGGGTGGTGGCGGCTACCAACAAAGACCTCCGGCGGGAGATTGATGCGGGCCGTTTCCGGGAAGACCTCTACCACCGCCTGGCCGTTATTATTATTAAGGTGCCGGCTCTGAATGACCGCCTGGAGGACATCCCGCCCCTGGCCAAGCACTTCGTGAAGCAAATCTGCCAGGAATACGGCGTGGCCCCCAAGCCGATTGCGCCCGCCGCGCTTGAGCGGCTCAAGGAGGTCAACTGGACGGGCAATATCCGGGAGCTGCGCAATGCGATGGAGCGGCTCGTGATTCTCAGCCAGGCCCGCATTACGGAAAAGGAAGTAGCGCAATATGTTCTGCCGACGAGCGCCGCCCCTAGTCAGCGCCTAAAGGACATTTTTGCCCGGTTTGACAGCCGGGAAGCCCTGGTCAACTTTATTGAGGAGCAATTTTCGGCTTATCAGAGCACTTGAGTGCCGCTAATTGAACCAAAGGGCATGCTTATTTGTGATTATAAGCCCCTCCGCCGCGCCTGCCCCTTTCTTCTGAAGAGGCAGGCGTTTGATTGTCAGGGCAGAAGGGCCATTCCTAACCTCTCCCTTTTGGAGATAAAAATTCAATGCCTATGACCGACCACCAAGTGAAAAAGCACGAAATGCGGCAGTGGGGCCGCGCTATGAAAGGAGAAAACTCCTGGACGATGTTCAAGGTGATCTCCGAATTTGTAGAAGGGTTTGAAACCCTGAATAAAATGGGGCCCTGTGTCTCCATATTTGGCTCCGCCCGCACCCAACCTGAACATCCGCACTATAAGCAAGCCGTTGATATTGCCCGGATATTGACCGAGGCAGGCTATGGGGTGATTACCGGTGGCGGGCCAGGCATTATGGAGGCCGGGAACAAAGGGGCGCATATCTACGGCGGGCGCTCTGTTGGCTTGAATATCGACCTGCCCTTCGAGCAGGGCTCCAACCAATACGTCGATACCGATGCCAACCTGAACTTCCGCTACTTTTTTGTCCGGAAGGTCATGTTCGTTAAGTATGCTCAGGCTTTTGTGGCCCTGCCCGGTGGCTTTGGCACTATGGATGAGCTCTTTGAGGTGTTGACCCTCGTGCAAACCAAGAAGATTACCAAAGTGCCGATTATTCTGGTGGGCACTTCTTTCTGGGGCGGCATGAAAAACTGGATCAAGGAAGTCATGCTGGAGGCCAATCAAAACGTCAATCCGGCAGATCTGGATTTGATGCCCATTGTGGACGACCCCTCCGAAGTCGTCTCAATCATTGATCGATTCTACGCCGATAAAGGGGAAGAGTTAAGCCCCAACTATGAGCTCTGACCCACAGCTGTTGTTGCCGAAAGGACAGGCAGGAAGTCAACGCGTGAAGCTCAAACACTTCTTTCGGTGTGGCAAGTGTTCTGGATTGTTTTATATTTGTGGTAGCATTAACAGTAAGCTGGCAGACATATTGCTTTAATTTGGTGAGGCGCCTTTAAAACTGCCCGGTTAGTGCAGAGGCGTCGCCCCGGCTTGGGCGGCTCCACCCGCTACTTCACCTGGTTTTTAGCTACGCTTTTTCTCTGCGGCCTCAGTGTTTATCATCAGGCTCGTATATGCCTAATGCCCCGCAGAGGCCACCTATTTTGCTACCAAATCCTGATCTGAAATGCAACTAAGACGAATTTCCGGCTCCCTGGCCTTATTCCTGTCCCTATTCCTGGCCAATTGTGCTAATGCCCCCGGCACAGAAGAAGCACAGCAAACGGCAGCCTCAGAACCTACCGGCACCGAGAACATCGCTTACCAATGGGGCGCGATGGCGCTGCAAGCCACCGCCAACGACACAGAACGCTTTAAGCCGCGGCCAACGGTGACTTCCCGGTACCTGGGGCTCATCTTTGTCGCTGTGTTCGATGCCTGGTCGAGATTCGATGAGAAAGCCAAGCCCGTTTACCTGGCGGGCGTAGACCGGCAACCCGCTGAGGCGCACACCCTGGCCAATAAAGAGGAAGCCATCAGCTATGCTGCCTACCGGGCTATGTGCGAATATTACTACACCGACAGCCTGCTATTTAAGGGTTTCATGCAGGAATTAGGCTACGACCCCGGCAACCGCACAATGGACCCCGGCTCCCCTGCTGGAATTGGCAACCTGGCTGCTGCTGCCGTCATTGAAGCCCGGAAAGGCGATGGCGCTAACCAATACGGTGAAGCGGAAGGGGCCAAAGGGCTGGCCTACGCCGACTATACAGGCTACATGCCAGTGAATACACCGGATGAAAATGTAGATATTAACCGCTGGCAACCCAAGTATTTCGTGACCAAAGAAGGGCACCGCTACGCACCGGGCTGCCTGACCCCCTATTGGCAGCACGTTGAGCCCATTGGCATTAAATCCGCCGATCAGTTCCGGCCGGGGCCACCCCCGATGAAGGGCTCCGAACAGTTAGCCAAAGAAGTGGAGGAAGTAGTCGCGCTGCAAGCCAACCTGAGTGATGAAGAAAAGGCGCTGGTAGAATTTATGCGCGATGGCCCGCAATCTGTGCAGCAGGCTGGCCACTGGTTGAAATTTGCCCAGGACGTTTCCCGCCGGGATGCGCATACCCTTGATCAGGATGTTAAGATGTACTTCTTCAATCAGGTCACCGCTATGGATGCCTTTATCGCATCCTGGGACTCCAAGATGCACTACGATTTTGCCCGCCCCTATGCTTTGGTCCACGAGTACTACAAGGGAAAGGAGATTACGGGCTGGGCTGGCCCTGGCAAAGGCATGGTTAAGATGAAAGGGGAAGAATGGCAGCCCTATTCTCCGGCGGAGTTCCTCTGCCCGCCTTTTCCAAGCTATGTATCCGGGCATAGCACCATCAGTGGCGCTTGTGCGGAAGCTTTAAAGCTCTTTACCGGCAGCGACCACTTTGGGGAAAGCCAGCAACTCGTGCCTGGCGCACTGACGGAGCCTAACCATTTGGGAGATACGGTAGTATTGGAATTCCCAACTTTTTCGGAGACAGCCGAGATGGCGGGTATCTCCCGTGTGCTGGGGGGCTACCATATTCAGAGCGAGAATATCGCCGGGCTGGAGTTGGGCCGGGATGTAGCCCGGGAAGTGTGGCGCTTTTATCAGGCTCACGTAGGGGCCACCCAAATCAGCAGTGCAGAATAGCAGGTCCGGCCGGGCGCCCGGTAGACGGTGAAGAACAGGCCTGGAAAGACCAATCGGTCTTTTTTTTCGACGAATTTAAAAAAGGCCAGGCAACCAATGAGCGATAGCTTTCGTTATCTACATCGAAAAGATAAAGCATTTCTAGCTATGACAAATCATTGGGTTCTGAATTCACCGTCTACTGAGCTTTCTATGGAAAACCGGGTTATCGACCTTATTAGCTGGCGCCTGAACGTGCCTACCTCCAATATCCATCCCTACAGCCGCCTGCAAGAAGACTTGCACCTTGATGCCATCGACCTGATGTTGTTGATCGCCGAACTGGAGAGCCGCTTCAACACCTACCTTTCGGCTGAGGAGTACGACTCCATTGAAACGGTACAGGATGCCACCCGTTTCTTCCAAAAATATGCCGCCTGATTGGCCCTATTCTAAGGCTCGGAGCCGGAGTGCTCCCAAAACGCAGGCACAGGGTTTAAAGCACTCCAAAGTATCTGCATCCGGGTAACCCTGATGGGTGCCCGCTCAACCGTGTCGTTAAGTTTGTGGAAAACTCCTCTTCAAATTAATTCCCCCGCTGAACGGAATTCCCTATTTTCGGTGTTGTTGGTTTAGAGCAACCGCTTTCCTGTTCAACCCAAACCGAAGAGACCATGCCAGAATTCGTACACTTACATTGCCATACTCAGTATTCTTTGCTTGATGGGGCCTCCGAAATTGGCACCATGATGGAAAAGGCTGCACAGGACGGGCAAAAAGGCGTAGCCCTGACCGATCACGGTAATATGTTTGGGGCCTTCAAGTTTGTGGCAGAGGCCGAAAAACGAGACCTGAAGCCCATCATCGGCTGTGAGTTTTACCTGGTGGAAGACCGTCATGTAAAAGCCTTTTCGCGGGCTAAAGGCGAGCGGGACCGCCGCTACCACCAATTGATGCTGGCCAAAAACCAAAAGGGCTACGAGAACCTCAGTAAGCTGTGTTCTCTGGGCTTCATTGAAGGGACGTACAGCAAATTCCCCCGTATCGATAAAGAATTGGTGGAGCAATACCACGAAGGGCTCGTCGTCACTTCCTGCTGCATTGGTGCCATCATCCCTCAGCTCTTCCTGGAAGGCAAAGACGAGGAGGCCGAGCAGGAACTGAAATGGTGGCTCAATATTTTTGGCGACGACTACTACATCGAATTGCAGCGCCACCGGGGCCTGGACAATATCGATGTCGGCAAAGACAGCAAGGGCAATCCGATCTATTCCAACCTCAGCCAGGAAGCTGTCAACCAAAAGTTGCTGAAGCTGGCCCACAAGCACAACGTCAAGGTCATCGCCACGAACGACTCTCACTACGTAGAGGAGGACGATTGGATGCCCCACGACATCCTGCTCTGTATCAACACCGGCAGCTTGCTGGAGGAGGGCAGCCGCTTTAAGTTCCCCAGTTCTGACTTCTACTTCAAGACGCAGCAGCAGATGTCAGAGCTCTTTCATGACCACGAAGATGCCGTGGCCAATACCATTGAGATTTACGATAAGATCGATAAGCTCACCCTGGCGCGGGATATTCTGCTGCCGGCTTTCCCTATGCCAGAGCAATTTAAGACCCAGGATGACTATCTGCGCCACCTGACCTACGAGGGGGCCAAGAAGCGCTACGGCACCATTACCCCTGAGATCAAAGAACGCCTGGACTTCGAACTTTCGGTAATTGAGAACTCCGGCTATCCGGGCTACTTCCTTATCGTACAGGACTTCACCACTACGGCGCGGGAGATGGGCGTTTCCGTTGGGCCCGGCCGGGGTTCGGCGGCGGGTTCAGCCGTGGCCTACTGTATCGGTATCACAAATGTCGATCCTATCAAGTATGACCTCCTGTTTGAGCGATTCCTCAACCCGGAGCGGATTTCCATGCCGGATATTGATATTGACTTTGATGACGAAGGCCGGCAGAAGGTCATCGACTATGTCATCGACAAATACGGGCAAAACCAGGTCGCCCAAATTGTCACCTACGGCACCATGGCCGCCAAATCCAGCCTGCGCGATGTAGGCCGGGTGATGGACGTGCCGCTTTCCGAAGTAGACCGGGTGGCCAAGACGTTCCCCAACCACCTGAAAGCCAGCCTTGCCAAAGTGCTGAAGGACGGCGATATCGACGACAAGCTCAAAGGTGCCCTCAACAGCGAAGAGCGCGAAAAAGCCTATCAGTTCCGGCAACTGGCCGAGGCCGATGATAAAATCGGGCAGATGATCCAAACGGCCCGCAAACTTGAAGGCTCCGTCCGGAACACTGGCATCCACGCCTGTGGAGTGGTCATCACACCGGATGACATCACCCGCTATGTACCGGTGACTGCGGACAAGGACACCGGCATGCTCGTCTCTCAGTTTGACAACAGCGTGGCGGAAGACGCCGGCCTGCTCAAGATGGACTTCTTGGGGCTAAAAACCCTGACCATCATCAAGAAGGCGGTGGCTATGGCAGAACGGAACCATGATGTCAAGCTCGATATGGACATGATCCCATTGGATGACCCCAAGACCTACGAGCTCTTTCAGCGCGGGGAAACGGTCGGCATTTTCCAGTACGAGTCCGCCGGGATGCAGAAGTACATGAAGGAGCTCAAGCCCACCGCCTTTGAGGACCTCATCGCCATGAACGCCCTCTACCGCCCCGGCCCGCTGGAGTACATCCCGGAATTTATCGACCGCAAGCACGGGCGCAAGCCGGTGACCTACGATTTGCCCGATATGCAGGAATACCTGGAAGAAACCTACGGTATTACCGTCTATCAGGAGCAAGTGATGCTGCTTTCGCAAAAGCTGGCCGGCTTTACCAAAGGCCAGGCGGATATGCTGCGGAAGGGCATGGGTAAGAAGAAAAAGAAGATCATCGATATGCTCCACCCCAAGTTTATCGAGGGGGGAGAAGAGCGGGGTCATCCGAAGGATAAGCTCGAGAAAATCTGGAAGGATTGGGAAGCTTTCGCTTCTTACGCCTTCAACAAGTCGCACTCGACCTGCTATGCCTTCGTAGCTTTCCAAACCGCCTACCTCAAGGCGCACTACCCGGCGGAGTTCATGGCCAGCGTGCTGACCAACAACAAGAGCGACATCAGCAAGGTGACCTTCTTCCTGCAGGAGTGCAAGCGCATGGGGCTGAATGTCCTCGGTCCGAGCGTGAATGAGTCAGTGGCGGACTTTTCGGTAGACAAAAGCGGACATATCCGTTTTGGGCTGACGGCCCTGCGCGGAGTGGGAGAGGGGCCAGTGGAGGCGATTGTCGAAGAGCGGCAAGCCAATGGTGAATTCGAAAGCATCTTCGATATGATGCGCCGCCTCAGCCTCCGCTCTGTCAATAAAAAGGTAATGGAAAGCCTGGCGCTGGGCGGCGGCTTCGACTGCTTTGAGGACACCCACCGGGCGCAGTATTTTACCCCCTCCGATAAATTCGACAGCCTGCTGGAGCACGCCCTGCGCTACGGCAATGCCTATCAGGCACAAAAAGCGCAGGCTGTCAATTCTTTATTCGGCGATTCAGATGAGGTGCTAATCCCCGAACCGGCTATGCCGGAATGCGAGCCCTGGCCACTCATCGAGCAGCTCAACAATGAGAAAAACGTCACCGGCATCTTCATCAGCGGGCATCCACTGGATGACTACAAAGTGGAAGTGGAAAACTTCACCAACTGCCCGCTGGACCAGGTGGAGGACAGCAAAAACCGGCCCTCCCTCAACGTAGCCGGCATGGTGATCAATGCCCGCCACCTCATCAGCAAAAATGGCAATGGCTGGGGCATCTTCGAGCTGCAAGATTACAATGGCTCCCTGGAGTTCAAGCTGTTTGGGGAGGACTACCAGAAGTTCAAGCACCTGCTGGAAATCGGGAAAGCCCTCTACCTCAACCTGGGCTGGCAGAAGAGCTGGCGCGATGAAAGCCTGGAAATCAAGGTGAAAGAAATCAAACTCCTGGACGGCATTGCGGAAAACATGACCGACGCCATCACCCTGAAAATCCCGGTGGAAGGGCTGACCATGGAGCTTATTGAAGCTGTGGACAAAGCCTGCGCTGAGCACGCCGGCCCGCACAGCCTCCGCATGGAGATCATTGACCGCTCCAAACGCCTGAAGCTGAAGATGAAAGCCAAGCAGCGGAAGGTGAATGCCGCGAATGGCTTTATTGCCGAGTTGGAGAAGATTGGGGTGGAGTATGTGTTGAATTAACGCGGGTAGGTGGAAGGGCCCTTCCACCTACCCGCGTTAAGCCCGAGATTTGGGCATAAGTTTGCGTTATTGGTCGAAATAGAGTATATTACATTGTTCTTTCTGGGAAATCAAGTTTTCATTTGCACTCCCCAGCCTCTCTTAACAGTTATGTAAATCAAGCATGATGAAAAAGTTATTCTTCTTTCTTTCTTTCTTTTGAACTATTAGCCCAATGTCCGCCTGCAGGTTTTGGAAAGTGTTTGGAAAACGATCCATCTGAATATATCTGCATTGAAGCCCCTCCGTCGGGGGCATTCAAAATCAGTGACTTTGTTGGTTCTAATCCTGGCGATCTTCCACTTGGTGGTGGGGTTGTAAGCGTTATAATTGATGGAAATTTAATTGTTGATATAGATTATTCATTCAATCCCGGCGCTCATGTGTTGTTAACCTCTAATTCAAGTATCAGTGTGACAGATCAACTTGCTGTTCCTAATCAGAATAGCCCTAAATTAATATTTGATGGTACTATTATCTCATCATGTGGGAACGATAGGTGGTCTTTTATTAGCGCTACAGATGAATTTTCAGAGATAAGTTTTATAAACGGAACAATTGCAAAGCAAGGAACTTCAGGCATATTTATTGGAGAAAACGCTGTACTTACTGCTACTAATTCGACATTTTCGGACATTTCCATAAGTTGTATTACTCTAGGGTCTACAGCTGGTTCCTATGCTCAAAATGTTAATGCCACCATAGTAAATAATGTCTTTGAGTTTAGCCCTTTTGGCGTACGGGTCTTTCATACTCAGCCAATAAGTATTGGAACTGGAAACATCTTTAGGTTTCCGGTAGCCGCTCCGCCTTCGTTCGGTAATCCAGTGGCAATCCTTGGTAGTAGCAGCTCAATATCAGTCGCTTCAGGAAATGCGATCGAGGGGTTCCCCATTGGCATCTGGTCCAATAATAAATCAGCTGATTTTCGCTATTTAAGCTGTTCAGGAATTGATATTTCTGATTGTGGTACAGGAATTATATTAGAGCGCTTAATGACGGTACATCCTCTCCTCAAGACGGGGTAAATCTATATCTTCGTTCATCTCTCTTTAAAAATAATACCACGGATATATCTGCAGATGCACAATTAGGAAATTCCTATTTGATTTTTGATAACCAATTCCTGAATCAAGGGAACAACACAACTAGTGCGACTAGTCCGAAATAGCACAGCGTATTTCACGCTTGGGCGCCCTGGTTTTACTGGGTTTCTTCGGTTAGTCATTTCTGAAACACTCCACTAGCTGTACCGTAGTAAAGCAAGGAGAAGTCGGCGTCAAGCGCACTTTTGGAAAGTATGCTGACCGGCCATTCACCGAAGGTCTTCGGGTTTTCAACCCTCTGACTTCTACGGTGGTTAAAGTGCCGGTCCAAACCGAAAATATGGAGGTCAGCCTCAACCTGCCTTCCAAAGAAGGGCTCAATATCCGGGCCGACATTTCTATCCTGTATAATCTAAAAGCAAACAAAGCACCTGATCTGCTCCGGGAAATTGGGCGGAATTATGAAAACAACGTCATCCTTCCGGTCTTCCGGTCCACGGTTTCCGATGTGACTGCCCGCTACTTCGCCAAAGACATGCACACCGGCGAGCGTGCAACCATCGAGGTGGCGATCCGCGATCAGATGGCGGGGCTGCTCGAAGAGCGAGGCATCATCATCGAAGCGGTGCTGATTAAGAGCATTCAGCTGCCCGCCAACCTGGCCCGTGCTATTGAGGAAAAGCTGGAAGCCGAACAGCGGGCCCTGCGCATGGAGTTCGTGCTGCAGGAAGCTCAGCAGGAGGCTCAGCGCCGCCGCATCGAAGCGGAAGGCATACGGGATGCTCAAAACATCATCTCGCAGGGGCTTGACGCCAATGTGCTGCAGTTCAAATCCATTGAGGCTTTTTTGCAGCTGGCCCAGTCGCCGAATACTAAAGTGATCATCACAGACGGTGACATGCCAATGTTAATGGACTCTCCTGGGGTAGAAGCTACCCAAAGTAGCCTGAGGAACTAGATCAGGGGCGACAAATGCCCGGCTGCCATTCAAGCCTCAGGTGGTCCGGGCCCTAAAAATAGTCTTTCATACTAATTACTATATTATGAGTGCTGCACCTTTCACCGGGGCAGCACTCTTTTTTTACGGCGGCCGTGCATCAGCACAAAAGGCACAGCACCGTCTCTGCTCCGCTCCAATTATATTTAAGCGCGCCACAGCAACAACCCTTTGTTAAGTTGCGGGTTATACAGAATACGGAATGCCTCGAATGGACAGGAGGCAGATTGATGTATGGGTAAGTATGAAAAACATGAAACCTTTCCTCTTCTTCCTTTTGGCGCTCGTCAGCACCGGCTGTGGTGCTGCGAATGACGCTCCCGGCCAAGTCACCACCTCCATCCCACCCACGGATAGCCTGATCGCTGGTATTCCGGTTTATCCGGATTTCAGCAATATCGAACCCCTTCTCCGGTACAATAATGATACGACTTATGTCATTAACTTTTGGGCCACCTGGTGTAAGCCTTGTGTGGAAGAGCTACCTTATTTTCAGGCGCTTCATAAGGCCTACGAAGGGCAGCCGGTCAAAGTGGTGCTGGTTAGTCTGGATTTCCCCCAGAAGCTGGAGTCTAAACTCGTCCCTTTTGTGGAAGCGCGCAACCTGCAGCCCCTTGTGGTCGCCCTGCTGGATGGCCGGTACAATGACTGGATCGATAAAGTGTCGCCGGAGTGGACTGGCGCTATTCCGGCTACATTGATCTACCGGGGCGGAGACCGGAATTTTGTCGGGCAAGCCGTCCATAGCCTGGATGAGCTCCGTGCCGAAGTAGAAGTGATTTACCAACCCTAATACACGAAGTTATGAAGTATCTGATTGCGATCCCTGCCCTGGCGCTATGGCTGTTTAGCTGTGGAAGCCCGGCACAGGAGGCAGAAGACAGTGCCGATGCCGCTCCAGAACCAACCGCCCAAGAAGCCCCGGCCAAGACGGTTGCGCAGCGGGCCGAAGGCGTAGCCATTGGGGAGCAAGCCCCCGATTTTGAATTAAAGAACGTCGATGGCGAGCTGTACAGCCTCGCCGCGATCAAAGATGCCAATGGCGATGCGCCTAAAGGGTATATCGTCATTTTTACCTGTAACACCTGCCCCTATGCGGTGGCAAGTGAAGACCGCATTATTGCCCTTCACGAAAAGTACGCACCGCAGGGGTACCCAGTAGTTGCGATTCAGCCCAATGACCCTGCCATTCAACCTGGCGACAGCTTTGAGGCTATGCAACAACGAGCGCAGGAAAAAGACTTCCCATTTGTCTATCTCTTCGACGAAGGGCAGGAGGTCTACCCAGCCTACGGGGCCACCCGCACGCCCGAGGTCTTCCTGCTTGATGCTGACCGCTACGTAAAATACCACGGTGCGATTGATGATAGCGTCCGGGATGCTTCCGCCGTCAAAGAAAAGTTTGTAGAGGGCGCTATTGAGGCCCTCATGAAAAACGAGACGCCACATCCGCCGGTGACCAAGGCGGTCGGTTGCTCGATTAAAGCCTGATGAGGATTAAGCCTTGGCGAAGAGCTGCTTGCGGAACTGTTCGGGGGTAGCCCCTTCGTACTTCTTGAAAAACCGGCAAAAGTACGCAGCATCCTTGAAGTTAAGCGCATAGCTGATCTCCCCAACAGTCTTCGTTTCGTGAGCCAGCATGCGCTTAGCTTCCAGCATGACCCGATGGCGGATGAGGTTGCCGGCCGATTTCCCCGTCTTTTCCTTCGCCAGCGCATTGAGGTAATTGGGGGTGATGTGCAGCATACTGGCATAGTCCCTGACCAGGCGCTGCTCGTGGTAGTGGCGGTCAATCAGCTGCTCGAAGCGTTGCAGCAAGGTGCGGGACTGTGGCGCTTCGCTGCGTTCTGGCTCGTACTGTTCTTCGTAGACCTGCTGCGCCCGGGTAAGGATCACGTTCAGGTAGGAACGCAGCATGGCCAGCACCCCGGTTTTTTGGTCGTGGTAGGCGCTCAGCATTTGTTCCAGCAGCTCCCGGCAAGCGGCATAGTTGTATTCGTCCAGGTCGATGAAAGGATGCTTATAGCTTGAGCTGTAGAAAGGGAACTCATACAGCTTGTTCATATTGTAGCGCTGTGTGAAAAAGTCAGCCGTAAAAAACAGCACATATCCTTTTAGCCCCTCATCCCGTTCCCAGGCATGTATCATGCCCGGCGACATCAGGAAGAGGCGGCCGGGTTTTACCTCGTAGGCCTCAAAATCAATGAGCTGACTGCCCTGGCCCGCCGTGGCGAGCAGCAACATGTAGTAATTGTGCCGGTGGGGGTAGTCAAAGCCATCCGTTTCCGGCATAAAGACCTCATGCCGCTCCAAATCGAAATGCTTCCCGGCCCGGGCAAATGCATTGCAACGCAACTCGTCAATATTGTAGCTCTTGGTTTCCAATACAATCCTTTGTCGTTGAGCAATCTGGAGGCACCCCTTCCTAAAAATAAGAAAAAGCAACAAACTTAAGCCTTGCCCGCTTTTCTGGAAGGGGGCGGTACGAAGCCAGAATCTTGCCGTTCCTGGTCGCAGTTAGCCTAGGCCTCGGGCTTACTGCCTGTTGCGAATCACTTGCTGGTTTTATTGCCTTTCAAGCCCTTGCTGGTGCTGTATTTCAATTGCCCAAGCATTACGGCTTAACTCAACTGTTTATCTATGCCTCGGCTCAATTGGTGTTGTCTAATCCAGGGTGCCAGTGTGCCTTGCAGCTGCTGATGATCTAGTGCTGGTTGTGTTTCTTGCACACAAAGAACACCTGGGGCCTATGTGGTAGTTTTGACCATTTTCCCGCAGTTATGGTACATTTTACGGGTTTTTGATCTCAAGCATGGAGCACCCCTGCTGTTTGGCCTGTAGCCAGCGGATGATGTCAAGGTATTCGAATGCCCGGCGCTCATAGGGGTCGGCCTTTAACTGATTGAAAGCCTCCAGGTAAGCATCGTATTTGTTATCCGGGCGGAACTGCCCACTGAGGGAGGCCAGCTTCCGGATCATCCTTAGGAACAAGGCTTCGAATTTGTGCAGCTGGCCCGTTCGTTTGAACCGGTTGTAGTGGGCGTTCCAGGTATTTTCCAGCAACTGCCCGTGTCCGAGCTCAAAGTGGATCAGCAGATTCAGGAGTTGCCCGCTTCGCTGCAGATAGGCTTGCCCTTCAGATAAAGGCAACTGCTGAAATGCGATGCTGTATTCCAGGGCCCTTTCAAAGGCTTCCTGCGCAAAGCACTGATAGGCCATATTATACAACAGTAGCCGCCGTTCGGACAGGCTCAGGGCAACGGACTGTAAAAGCTGCTGGGCAGCCGTTTCAACCTCAGGGAAGCGTTGGTAGTCCTGAGTAAGCTCAATGTAACTGATTTCGTACAGGCACTTTCGGATTTTCAGCAAATCTGCATATTCGGAAGTCGGGGGCCGCAATTGCTGAATGCCGTCTAACAGTTCCCGGAGTTGAGTGGTTTTTCTAAGCTGATAACACCGGTTGATGTGGTTGAGGTAGGAAGCCAGGAAATCCTTGAAGCGTTCCTGCCGTATAAACGGGTGCTCCGCCCAGAGCCGGAGGTTATGGCCGCTGTAGGAATAGGCCAGCTCGTAATCGCCCTTCAGGGTATGAAAAGTGTAATGGATACCATTAAAAAGTTGTTTTGCACGCAGGGATTGGGGAGTGCTTTTATCCGCTACCCAGGGGTGGGACATTTGTATTTCCAGGCCCTCCATTTCACCGGGCTGCCGCAGGCTTTGTTCGGTCTTGCTATGGGTATAGAGCCGGTCGTAAAGGGCAAAGTAGAAGCGCTCCTGCTCCAATAGCCGGATAAGGCGTTCTGACTGTTTATTAATAGCTGCTTTCCGCTGTGCGCCGTCACTCATGAAGTGCAGCCCAATGGTGTGGTTCTCAAGCTGCAAAGTTTCCAGCCAAAGGGTGAAATATTGCAGCTTTGAGCACAGCTTTTTCACTTGCTGTAATTTGGCCAGGCCGTCTTCGTAAAGGCTTCGTTCAATAAGCAGCTGGGCGTGCTGAAATTGCTGCTCTGCCTTTCGGCGCTTACTATCCTGCTGGTGGTAACGGTGAAGGCTGTCGAGTAGCTGTTCGTAAAGGTATTGGCAGAGTGTGGGGAAGTAGGCAGCGCTGCGCCCCTTACTGAACTGCTCCCGGATAGTTGCCAGCGAGGCTTCCTGATTGGCCAGGGCTTCGTAGAGCAATAGGTAAGCTGGCTGCTGCTTGGCCCGGAAAGCCTTGGACTGCTTTTGGAAGTAGGCTTTCTCCGTTTGGCTCAGGCTTTTTATCAGGCGGACTAGCCGGGGATTGACCATTTGAAAACTGAAATTTTGGGTTCGAAATTCCTTAAAAATAGTCAAAAAAAAGTATTTCGAATTTATTTGAAACCTGAAATCTGAGCTAACTTCCCCGGTTTGGTTAGCCGTACAGGCCTAATTTTGCATCGTTCTTTTTTACCAAATGGAAAATACAAGCTTTAAAAATGAAACGTACAATCTGCTTTTTCCTGTTCAGTTTTGTTCTGCTCGCTTCCTGCAATAAGGACGAAGAGGAAACCATCACCTACGCTGATCCTTTCTTCGGAAAGTGGATCATCACGGAAGCCTTCGGCGATTTTGCGGATGCAAACGAAGGGACTACTTATGAATTTACGGAAGAAGGGACCCTCACTATTGAAAAGGGGCTGCTTTTCAATGAAGGGACCTATGTCAAAGACGATACGATGATCATGGTAGACCTGAATGGCATTGAGATCAACTACCTGTACACGCTTGGGAGCCAAAAGCTGGAATTGGAAAACACGGGCGTGGGCAACAATCAGCGGTTTATATTGGAAAGGCCATAAGCTATACAAGAGGTATGCTGACGATGCCCCGTTGTTAGTTGTAATCAAAGGGGATAGAGCCGGTGCCAGCAAGGTGGCCGGCTCCGTTT